>JAJRTO010000167.1 GCA_024278235.1 Candidatus Poribacteria bacterium | reverse complement strand
GACGGACCGGTATCGGTCATTCCCGGATCGATGAAACACACTGTATATCCAGTGTTCCCGGGTTAAACTGAACTTGTCGTTCTTGGACTGCGCCCCGACGACGAATTCGGTGTACCCGTCGGCATCCGTATCCCCTGCTGCAAGATGCTGGACCGATTGTCCTTCCAGACGTCTCTGCCAGGTCAGGGCAAACTGCCCATCACCTCTATGCTCATAGATGAACAGATCGCCGTCCCCATCCCCCGCAACGATTTCATCAGCACCATCTCCATCGAAATCCGCGACGGCAAACGTTGTGATCAGGGCATTTCGTCCCTCGGTCGGGTTGACAAGTTCTGTGACCCGCTCGATTCGGTCGTTGTCGACTGCTATGTAGAGAGCAACACTCTCGTTGGATGAGTCGCGGGAAAGGAGATACGGGCGGCCACTGATCGATGTGTATTGGCCTCCCCAGATACCTTCTTCCTCCCAGATCTTTCGTGTTGGGAATTCCCCCGGTCGAGCACTTTCCAGCAAGAAAGTGGTGTCCTCTATGTTTCCGAGGATCTCTTGTTGCCCATCGCTGTCAATATCCCCGACGCCCCAGGGGAAAAACGCATCGCCGGACGCGAAAGATTCACGCCAGCCATCCCGATACTCATAGATCTTGACGTCGGTGTAGCCAGAGCCGCCCGTCTCCATGGTGACGATTTCGGGGTAGCCATTACGATTGAAATCGGCGAGTCCTTGAGCAATATGCAATGCAGGGAAACTGGAATCCTGCGCGATAACGCCATACGGTGAGAAATGATCTGTCCGCACGACTGCGGTGTAATAGGCCCCTCGATTATCATCTCTGGTTTCCAGCCCCGCCGAGTTTCTTGAGACGAGCAGGATCTCATACTCACCCGAATCTACGTAGTTTGAGATGGAGAAGAGGTGCTCCGTTGTTTCGGATTCCGTACGCAAGGGAATGAACGGATCAATTCCCCTCCTGGAACGTATCCATACCTCGTCTCGCGTGACATCATCCGTGAGCCAGGACAAGATCGTATTGTAGTGATCTCCCTGCAACCATGTATCGACCCGGACATCTTGAATCTGAGGCGGCGTGTGATCGACCTCGACGACGACCTCATCGCGCAAGACAGAACGGTCGTCCAGCGCGATCTCCAGGCGGATCGAGTACTTCCCTTCCGGGAGCGAGGATGTATCCCAGACACCCAGCGTCCCATTCCATTGCGGGTCACGCACGGGATTCCCAATAGGAAACCAGTTTTCCGGGACGGTGGATGGGCCGTAGAGCAAGCGATATTCCTGAAATCCGATTCCTGCAGCGGAGCCCAGGATGGAGATCTGCTGATCCGTTCCTGAGTGCGTCTCCGGGGACATGATTCGCACAACGGGACTGGAGGCCAACATAAGTGCTCGAGCAACATTCAATCGCCCTGCCTCCACCATTTTTGGACTGTCCTCCATCGGATCCGCAGTAGCGATCAGGATTTGGCGGATGTCCTCGAAAGCGAGCGCAGGACGTTTTGAAAGGAGGAGTGCGGCTGCCCCTGCAACGTGAGGTGCCGCCATCGACGTACCGGATTCTCGTCGATATCCGTCGTTGATCTTGGTACTCCATATCACCAATCCCGGTGCACCGATATCCACTTCGGCGCCTGAATTGGCGAAATAGGAGTGCTGGTCGTTCTCATCCGTAGCGGTAACCGCCATCACGTGGCGGAGAGCTGCAGGGTAGAGGACATCCGGTTTCCGCTCGTTTCCTGCTGCGGCAATGAGAACACAGCCTTTCTGATAAGCGTATTCGATGGCGTCACGTATGATAAATGAGTTGACGCGGTCCCCCCAACTCATACTGATCACGTGTGCCCCGTTATCTGCGGCGTACACGATGCCGGCGGCGGAATCATCGTCTTGCAGGTAGGTTCCTCCACCGATCACCGCGAATCCGGAACGGACCGGCATGAGCGTACAGTTCCACGCCACGCCAGCGATACCCTCGCCGTTGTTGCCGCGCGCACCTGCAATTCCCATGACATGAGTACCATGCCCCGTTTCGTCGATCGGTTCATTGTCCCGCTTCTCGAAGTCGCCACGGCCCGGTAAGTTCGGTGCATCCGCGAAATCCCATCCATTCACGTCATCCACATATCCATTACGGTCATCGTCGACTCCATTGCCCGCAATTTCACCAGGATTTATCCAGATATTCGGCTTCAGATCGATATGCTCCAGATCAGCGCCCGTATCGACAATGGCGATGATGATGGAAGGATCTCCCTGCTCGATATCCCATGCCTCCGGCATATGGATCATGGGGAGGTTCCACTGATCAGCATATCGAGGGTCATCCGGAGTGACACTGCATGTGCGGCGGAGATAATTGGGTTCCGCTTCCATCACGAGACCACTCTTCCGATATTGCCCTGCGAGAACAAACGGATCGGATTCCGGCCGGAAACGTAGTAGATAGGTCCCACGCAACGAGGGGGATATCGGTTGCGCTGCAAGCATATTCTGCTGGCGGTTGAAATCCATCCATTCCCGGGAATCCGCTGAGACGCCAGGCTTGAGTTTGACGATGAGTTCACCGGGAGTGACGGCAAACTCAGAAGGTGATTGTGCCTGTACGATACAGAGACCGATGCCCAAGAGCAATCCATAGAGTGTGATACGTGATGCGTGATGCATGCATTGTCCGGTCAACTTGGTCTCTTATCCTGATAGTTGGACAACCTTGTTCAGGAAACGAGCATCGCTGTGCTAGAGCCTCGCTCCGTTGACCGTTTAACGTTCCAACGGTCAATGTTTTTCCAGACTCACGAAGCCACACGCACGTGTCCAACTATCTGTCTTGGTTTTGCACTAGGCATTGAGATACTTGCTCACGGGGATAGCACCACCGATCAGGCCAAGTAAACAACCGATTCCGAGTATCCGAACGACCCAGATGAGCGGCAGGAAATGGATGGGGCCCAACGGTGCAGCAAATATGCGGAATAAGCCATAGAGGGCGAGCAGGCCCAGTGCACTGCCGACAAGCCCGAGAATTCCTCCTGTCAGCAAGAGCGGCACTCGAATAAACCAATAGGTTGCTCCCACCATACGCATCACCCTCAACTCCTCTCGTCGGAAGTAGACGGTGAGCATGATTGAAAAGCAGACAATGGCTATCGACGCGCTCCCCAGGAAAACACTCAGTCCGATCACCACAAGTTCCGCTTTCCATATGAAGGCAGCACTGCCCCGTTCATAGTTTACATCCTCGATATCCTGATAAGTTCGAATTTCCTCTGCGATCTTCTCGATAAACTTGGGATCCGTCGTGCGTGTGCGGATCTCCAGGGAAGCGGGGAGAGGATTGATGTCCCGGAGGCCTTCAGTAATAGCGTTGCCTTCTTCGCCAAAGATCTCCCTGGCACGGTTCAGCGCATCTTGTTTGGAGATATAGGTGACACTCTCAATATCTTTTATCTTTTCTAATTGGCTTCGCAACTGGTCGGCGGAGGATTTATCGACACTATCCTCCAGGAAGGCGACAATGGAAGGTTCGTCCTCAAGCCGTTTCAGTTCTCCGTGGATATGAATCACCACCAGTATCAGAGCGCTCAGGATCATCACAGTCAGAGCAATGATCGCCAGGCTGAGAAGATTGATCAATCCACCATATCGAAGATTGGCGAAGGCTTCCTCAATACTGTAGCTAAACTTCATGTAACGATACGCCCTTCCTCCAGGCGAATCACACGTTTGTTGAGTTGCTGCACAAGAGCAATATCATGGGTTGCAACGAGTACAGTGGTTCCACGGTAGTTGAAACTCTCAAAGAGGTGCATAATGTCAAGCGATAGTTTCGGATCAAGGTTTCCCGTCGGTTCATCTGCAAAGAGGATCATCGGATCGTTCGCCATGGCACGTGCAATGGCTGTGCGCTGTTGTTCTCCGCCGGATATATCCTCCGGATAGGCATCTTGGCGATACGAAAGCCCTGTTCGGTGAAGCAACTGCATGACATTCTTGCGCACATTGACGCGGCTCGTGCCGGTGACTTTCAGGGCAAGCGCGACGTTCTCATACACCGTTTTGTGCGGTAGAAGTTTGAAATCCTGAAACACGATCCCCATCCGTCTACGGAGAAATGGGATCTGCGAACGGGTGAGCTTGCTCAGGTTTTTGCCTGCCACAATGATCTGTCCTGAGTCCGGCAACAGATCCCGATACAGCAGACGGAGAATCGTTGTCTTGCCAGAGCCGCTAGGGCCAACGAGAAAGGCGAACTCGCCCTTCTGCACCGAGAAGCTGATGTCGTGCAGTACAGTGGCATCCTTCTTATAGCTCATGTTCACATGATACACCTGAATCATGGTGATTTTTCCTGAGTAACGAGCCTGGAGACAGGAACCACACACACACCGCGAGCTTCGAGTTCTGGAATCCCTTGTTGAAGTGCCTCAGCGGTCGTGCGGGCCACATGTCCAATAGCAATGGCACGACCATGCCGCAAGGCAATATCTCCGAGCCGTTTCAACCGCTGCTCCGTATAGGCCACACGGCGCTCATTGTCCAGAAACACACGGTTTTTGGCCACATGCATACCGAGTGATAACCCCACATCGTAAGCGACAGATTTCGCAGTCGTCAGCGAATCAATGTAGAAAAGTCTGCGTGCCATCAGTTCCTCCAGTACAATGCGCATCACACGGGGATCTTCTGTTATCAGAGATCCCATGTGATTATCGACCCCAATGACCCCGGGCACGCTCATGAGCGCGTCTTTTACGGTTTGTCGGATGTCCCTCTCAGACATATGCGATAGTACGGCCATCGGCCCCGGATTATGCTCAGGATATCGATGAGGTTCCATTGGCAGATGAAGCATGATTTCACGTCCCTTAGCCGATGCCCTTTTTGCAGTCCACTGGCTCATAGGTCTCCCTGGTAGAATGGAATAAGTCAGGGGGGAATCGATCTCCAGAAATGCTTCGGCTGTCGAGCGATGATCACCAAAATCATCGATGATGATCGCAACAACAGCCACTGGCTTTTGTGGAGAACCGTCATGTAACGCCGTCCCTGATGCTTGTACGGCCTCCCCTGCACGACGATGCAGGAAAAGCACACTCAGGATAACGCTCAACCACACCAGGCAGTGCATCACAGAATGTCTACCAGAAATATCCATGAGAATCAAGCTCGAAATAGTTCCCCCATACGTTTGCCAAGAAATCGGCCCGACACAACCAGGCTCACCGAAAGCAGTACCATCCCAAGGACACCCATGGCACTTGCGATGAAGGGCCCATCCTGAAGCCGTTGCAGCAGATCGTAGATTGTCTTGGTGATGGGGTTGTATTGGCCTTTCATTGCAAGAATCAGGCTACTGCTGACTTCCAACATAGAAAAGGAAAAGACCAGAATCCCTCCGGCAACAAGATTAGCGATCACGAGAGGGAGGGTGATCTTGCGCAGTGTGCGTTGTGGACTTGCACCGAGATTCTGGGAGGCTTCTTCGAGAGTCACACTTGTCTGTTGGAAACCAGCGACAGCAGCCCGTACCATATAAGGCAGCCGTCGAACCGCATAGCTCAGGATCAGAAGTGCGGTCGGATTCCGTCGCGGGTCAAGTATCGTTCCGGCATAGCTCCCAACGTACCCAAAGGCCAATACGATTCCCGGCAGAGCCAGCGGGAGCATTGAGATCGTATCCAGCAGATTCTTGCCAGGAATACGCTTTCGCGTCAGCACATAAGCGATCATGATCCCCAGGATCACGGTGATGATCGTACTCCCCACACTATAGAGAAAGCTGTTGCGGATGCTCGAAATGGTATCGTCATGAGTCACGACGCCACGATAGTGTGCCAACGTATAGTCGGAAGGCAGGACACTCATGTACCATGTGCCAGAATCCGTCGTGAGCGAAGTCAGGACGACACTGATATGGGGCAATAGTGCAATGATGATAACACTGACACAGAAGATATAGATGATGGTGGTCAACAGGGGGGAAGCTTTGGCCTCTCGGGATCCTGTGTGACCGCGCGCCATCATTTCGTAACGACGGGTTCCGATGACCTTCTTGGAGAGATAGAAGAAGAACAGGGTCAGCACGATGATCAATACGACGAGTGCATATCCCATCGGGTTGACGTTGATGTCTTTCACACGTCGGAATATCTGAACGGCGACCACCCGATCATAATTGAAGATGAGCGGGGTGCCGAGGTCTGTAAATGCCCAAATGAACACGATGATCGCACCTGCAAAGTAACCGGGAACCATCAGCGGAAACGTCACTGTACGGAACAGACGGAACTTCGTCGCCCCGAGATTCTCCGCCGCTTCCTCCAGATTGGGATCCACATTTGCCAGGGCCGCTGCCACGTTGAGATACATGATAGGATACAGGTGGAGCATTTCAAGGATGACAACCCCCCAGAAACCACCGCCGAACCAGTCGACCGCATCCTGTGGCCCCAGGACACCGAGCGACCGTAGGAGAACGTTGGCACTGGATCCAAACCCATCGAAGAACTTCTTCATACCGATGGCCCCAACGAAAGGCGGCATGATCATAGGCACGAGGATCATGCCCTGCAACAGCCCCCGCCCGGGGAAGGAGTGACGAACCAGGAAATAAGCCAGTGGGAGGCTGATGAGGGTGGTCATGATAGTTGTGACAACGGCGATCTTCAGGCTGTTGAGGATACATATCCGCTGAAAATCATCCGTGAACATGAGCTTGAAGTAGGTGAGGTCGAACCGCCCCCGGATCCAAAAGGAGGATTTGACCATGTATCCCAGCGGGAAAAAGAGGAACAGTACAAAGAAGACACCAAGGATTAGCAGGAATGAGATCACGCTCGGTGACAGATCATATTGATGCAGCCAGGATAGGGACGTTTTCTTTTTCATAGATAGTGGCGAATGACGGTTGTACTACATACAGGTAGAAACCCGTTCCTTAAAAAGAAACGGGTTTCTTGAGATGCATCTCAGATGCCATATTTAGGGTTTGCGTCCCCACTTTGCCTCGAATGCATCGGCGTCGAGTGTGTAGTAGTCTGCGTTCATTTCGATGAAGGATTCCATATTTTCAGGAACGTCCTCATCCATGTAGATCGCTTCAACGGGGCATTCAGGTTCACAGACTCCACAATCGATACATTCCTCAGGATCAATGTAGAGCATGACCTGTCCATCGTCTTCATCTTCACGGGGATGGATACAGTCTACCGGGCAGACTTCCACACAGGCCCGATCCTTGACGTTAATGCAAGGTTCGGCAATAATGTAAGGCATTTTGGTGACCTCCAAAGCAAGTAGGATGTTTAAGTGGCAAGGGGTTTCCCTTGTCATCTCTAGGGTTTAGAAGCGATATCCCGAGCACGCTTATACTTATCGCGAGCGAATTTCAGCCAATCAGATCCGATAGTATTTCGGAATCCGGGATCCTTGAATTTGCCTTTATTGATTTCGTCTGCTTTGCTTTCGGTGATTGGAAGGCTGGTTAAGGCCTCCATAGCTTGAATACGTTTTGAACTTCCCTCCGGGAGGGCAATGATAGCCTTCCAAGCCGCAACCAATTCCGGGTGAGGATCGATGATCAATTTGCCGATCAACTCATTGACAATATTCCAGCGTTGGCCCCCTCTGGGAGAGTTGTAGCGGAAGGCGCTATCCAGTTTGAAAGGATTGATGGGCACAACCGTATTCTGGCCTACGGCATCATAAGCATCCGGCAATACCGCGGCACGCTGCAATTCGAACTCTTCGGGGCCGCCGGGGGTGCCTTTCCTGAGCATCCACAGCTTCTGCCCCTCCAGCGACATCACAAAATCAACAAATAGTTTCGCGGCCTCCGGATGGGGGGCGCCCTTGAGGATCGAAATCGGATCAGCCCCAAACACCCGTGCTTCTTCGGGAATGATGTAGCCGATGATTTCCGGGCCCAGAGTGCTCATCTGCTGATACGCATAAAAATCGATGGCAGGGCCATAGGCTGATTTCCCATCCCGCACATCAGCGGTGATAACATTGGAGCCCGCAGCAAATGTCTTGACGTTTCCTGCCATTTGCGTGAGCACACTGAAGCCATCCTCCCACCCGTACGATTGCAGGACGATCTCATAAATCATGTGGGCACTCCCACTATTACGAGGATCCGCAGCACCAACCAGTCCAAATAACTTTGGATGTGCAAGTTCTGTCCAGTGTTCTACGATAGGGAGGTCGAAGCGTTTGATTATCTCTTTATTGAATATGATCCCAAAGCCGGAGATTGCGGCTCCATACCAGGTGTAATTCTCTGCATCATAGAGAGGCAATCCAAACAGATCCTCACGCAGTAGCTTCAATTGTGCTTCCGGGAGACGATAGGGCTGAAGCAAGCCCTTCTCTGCCATCCGAGTGCAGGTATCCGTTCCTCCACCAAAAAACAGATCGATACCAATACCGTCCGGGGTGCGTTCAAACTCGGATTCTACATACTTCAGGTCATCCGAAGTTCCACCTTGATCGATCCATTCCAGATCGATTGTTTTGCCCGTCTTTGTCTGGTACCACTTCTTAAAGGCACGTGTGAATTCCTTCTCGATCCCTTCCCAGTGAGGCGAGATCAGTACCAGTTTGTTGTCTTTCTGTTTTCCCTGCTGCTGACCACAACTGATCACGAATAGTAACAAACTCATCACCACATATAACTTGCGATACATAATATCTCCTCGAATATCTGTCACAGTTGTCCGCGACTAGCCGTCGGTCTGAGAATCACACTTAGAATGGGCTAAAGTCAGGGTCACGCAACGCGCATCACGTAGAGACCTGTTTCTCATCAGTATACCTGGTTTACTCAGAACGGCAATCGCTTCACAATGGGTTCTATCTTCCACATGAGGAGCAGAACCAAAACGAGGAGTAGGATGTACCATATCAATTTTCCCCAGCTACCCGGCTTCAGGTTACGATATGGTCTGTCGCACGTTTTCATTGCTTCTACCTAACGTTTGCGCCGCCTGCTGTCTTGCTGTGGGATATTATTGATGTGAATCTCAGAAATGCCATAGTCAAACACCTCGGCTACGATCAATTCCTTGCCTTCGTATTCGACCTTCTCACCTTGTTCAGGGATCCGCCCGAGGAGTTTCAGGACAAATCCCCCAATCGTATCGCATCGATCTCTGGGGATCTCAATCCCCACCGCCCGACTGACAATGTCAATATCGGTCCGTGCATCCACGACCCAACTGCTCGAACTGGTCGCTTCTACCGTGTATGACGGACCGTGATCAAGAGGGCCGATATCACCTACGATCTGTTCCAGGATATCCTCAAGAGTGACAAGCCCAACACATCCTCCATACTCATCGATGACGAGCGCTATAGGCTCTTCACCAACTCGCAACTCCTCCAGAAGTTGTCCGATGAGTTTGGTTTCCGGGATGTAGTAGGCAGAGCGAATCAGACCACCAACATCTTCTGTCTCATCGTTGGCATAAAGGATGTCCAAAACGCTAACGATCCCTGTCAATCGATCGATGCGTTCTTCGTACACAGGGATATAGGAGTAATCGAGTTCACGGATCATGGATCTGATCTGTTCCAGGGATGTGCCGATAGGTACTGCAAACATCTCAGAGAGGGGGGTCATAATCTCCCTGGCGCAGGTTTCAGAAAGTGCAAACACCCCTCGTAACATGCGTGCTTCTTGTTCGGGCAACACATTTAACCACTGAGATAGGAACTCATGGATTTGCTTGCGGGTAGGGCCTTGCTTCTTCTCTCGCGTGAAGAGCTTCCTGCGCTTCTGGGGTGAATTCTTACGAACCAGCTCTGTTCTGGAATAAACGGCAAGTCCTGGTGAGCTTTTAGCGAGTGTTTCAGTCTTGCGCCTCATCATACAGCTTCCACCATAGATCTTTGATTTTGCATCGGTTTCATCGGACTTGAGTATTTCTGCTGGCTCAAGCGCGGTTATTATAGCACCCTGTGTAATACCAGTCAAGCCTAAAGTCCTGACACAATCTCAGTAAAGAACTTGCGTGCCAGGCTGCTTTGTGCTATAATTTGCCCATGAAGCAAGCTGTTGACAAAGGTGTCCACAACATAGCGGTGAATCGACGATCTCGGTACGATTATCACTTGCTTCAGCGTTACGAAGCGGGGATCGTCCTTCAAGGGACCGAGGTGAAATCTTTGCGGCTCGGCAAAGTGAGCTTTAACGAAAGCTATGCCCGTGTCGAGGATAACGAGCTATTTCTATACGACCTTCACATTGCGGCTTACGATCATGGGAACCGGGCAAACCATGAACCCAAGCGTAAACGCAAGTTGCTAATGCACAAACATGAGATTTCCAAACTTGCGTCAGCAACACAGGCGAAGGGTTTCACGCTCGTTCCGACACGTATGTATTTCTCACGAGGCATCGCTAAAGTGGAACTTGCACTTGCACGTGGCAAACAGGTCGGCGATAAGCGAGAGGCTCTGAGAGAGCAAGAAGCTCAACGCGCGATTCGGGAAGCCACACGGCTCTAGAGTGAATAACACGAGAGTAGGGGCGAGATGGCTTCGCCCCTACAAACGGGAACGATTGGCTCTGGTTATTCTAACTTGCTTCAATTACTCTTCTATGTGGGGGTGACAAGGTTTCGACGGGAGTAGGTGTGGCAAAGGTTGCATGCCGAGGTTTCCGCAGGCCTCGTTAAAAAGCGGAAAAACTCAATAACTGCCGACTATAACGAATTGGCACTGGCCGCCTAAGAGTGGCCACGTTCCGCTGTCTCGGTGCTCGCAGAGGCAGTAGGGGCGACGACTCAGCGAGCTGGTGCGCGGATGATGCTCAGACATCCAAAGCACGAGACACTTCTGGGCTAACGATGATAGCATCCTGCCTATGGGAGACGTCATCGTGAAACTCAAAACATAGGAAAAGCATGTAGTAGCCTTTGTTGCGGTACTTTCGGACGCGGGTTCGATCGGTTCGGTCGACTTGGAGGGTAACCTCCTCGATTAAACCTGGCTTACATCGGTGAAACCTGGGAGATGGTAGTACCATCTTATGGCAATACCGAGGGAACATATTGTCCTGAATCAGGAAGAATATGGTCCTGTAGAGACTGCAATGATAGGAGACATTGCCACTTGACAGAGTTGGTTGGTTGAAACCGTCCAGCTCTTAAATCGTGGCAAATTGGAGTCCCCTATAATACGTCAGGCTCCACCTGTTTAGATGGATGAAGATATAGTCCACGCCTCCAGGAAACTGGAGGGTAACGTGTCCCGCCACCTCCACCAATTATTGTGCTTTTTCTCCAAATGGCAAGTTTCTTGTAACAAGGATCGGCAACTTTACAAGAATACTGTTATTGAGGAGGAAACAACCGATGGGAACCATTGACCGCGTTAAATTGTTGGTTCGCGCTAATATCAATGATGCTCTCAAGAATGCAGAGGATCCAGTCAAAGTTTCTGGCTTGATGCTTGAAGAAATGCGGGGGAGTATTCGTTCTGTCAAACAATATATCGCCTCAGCACTTGTTGACCTCAAACGTATGGAGCAAAGTGTTGAAACGGATGAAAAAGAAGCCCACCGCTGGGAAGAACGAGCCGGGTTCGCGCTGAGCAGAGGGGAAGAAGAACTGGCCAGACGCGCACTTGTTCGCAGGCAAACATATCAGAAAACGGCCGAAAACCTTCGACTGCAAATCGTCGAGCAACGGGCGAATATTGAGTCATTAAAACGGAATTTGCAGCAGTTGGAAGGACAATTAGAGACCATTCGTCAGAAGCACACCCGTTTGAAGATCGAGAAAGAATACAAGCCAAAACGTCCCGTGCCAGAAAGACCTGCTGTCGTACCATTTGTAGACGCCATTATTGATACCTCGACACTGGATGCCTATGAACGTATGGTTCAGAAAGTTGAGGATATTGAGGTAATGAGCGCTGCGATTGCCGAGATCAATCAAGTGGATGATTTGGAGCAACGACTTCAGGATCTCGAAACACAAGATCAGATCGAGCAGGATCTCAACGCTCTAAGAGAAAAACTCAAGGCCAATAGCACTTCAATTTAAGCTCAGGTATGGCCGAATTTGCACGGCTCCCTACAGTTATTCAGCGCGCTGTCACATCCCACATGACTCCCGAAGAAGAGGTTTTGTTCTGTTTTATCGCGGGCTCGCTTGTCTTCTCAAGTGGTGATTATGTGATCATCACGGACGCGCGCGTTTTGATCCTTGATATACGTACTATCGGCCACCTTGATGCCTCCTATGTCAATGTACAGTGTGATCTGTCTTTCGACGCTATTCTTTCAGTTCAGTACGAGCGATGCCTGCATCATTGGTTGTTCCATCAGATGACCATCAAAATTCAAGTGCACGATAGGATCTATCTGATCAAAAACGCAGGTTATCGTGATGGAAAGTGTGCTGTTGATCTGATCAACAAGCTCTGTAGAGTCTACCATGATTGAAATCGCACAGGCACTATTCACATGGTACAACCTCATCTATACTCTGCCACTCCTTCTGGTTGCACTGTATCTGGTTCTGCACCTACTGGGATCTGAATTCGGTGCCGGTGTTGAGCCGACCATTGGCGATATCGCTTTTGGCGATGATGACTTGCAACCTGCCGGAGCAAGATGGTGGATGAGTCTTCAACGATTCATCCATATTGGTGATCTCCCCTTCATGTTCCTCGTGGGTTCCCTATGCATATCATGGGGGATCCTTGGGAACACTGTCAATCATGCAATTCTACAGTCTACCGGATATTTCGTGTGGTATCTTCTCCCCTTGTCGATGGCGGTGACGCTGTTCGGGAGCATTGTCATCACCAAGGGGATAACGGAACTACTGGTCCTTCTCTTTCCTACCGCAGAGCATCCAGCGACCTCGCTGGATGAGTTGGTCGGCGGTACAGCCATTGTATTGAGCGGACATGTTGATGCTCTTCAGGGGAGGGCGCGTGCCAAGGATGCCGATGGAAATGCAATCACGATCTTTTGTCGTACTCAAGCGGGAGAGATGCTACGCCAAGGGGATGAAGTTGTTCTGGTGGACTACCATCCTGATGCCCGCACCTTTGATGTAGAAAAGTTGGATGTCATGTGAACTCTTGAGATGGTTTGTCCCGATTCAAGGTGGATGAAAAATTGGGAGTCCCTCCTGATTGACTTGTGTTATCGGATTCCGACTCGTGTTGGGGATCGAGCGGTCAAAACCTTGTAGGCAATTGAGCTTGCTTCTCCAGAGATAGGAGATGTCAGAAATGTTAGTTGAAGTCGAAGTCGCTTTCATTTCTTATGATGTGAAGATCAACATGCCGATTGTTGTCCTTCGAGAAAAGGTGGGAACACCGAAGCGCCTGCTACCGATATGGATCAGTCGTCCTGAAGCAACCGCGATTTATCTGAAACTGCACGATCAACAGTTTCCTCGTCCTATGACTCATGATCTGATGAAGAACATACTTGACGGGGTGGGAGCAGAGGTGATGTCCGTGGCAGTCCATGATCTGGTTGAAGTGGATACGGCTCTGACCTTCATGGGGCGCATTACACTTCAGGTGGGCGAAAAGCTCATGGATATTGACTCACGCCCAAGTGATGCCATCGCTCTTGCCCTACGTGCCGAAGCACCGATCCTTGTTGCAGAGAAAGTCATCCAGGAATCCGGATTTTCAGAAGAAGCGCTCACGGAGATGGAAAAACAGAGTCGCAAGAGCTTTCTGGAGAGTATGGACGAGGAAACACTCGGCGAGTATAAAGTCTAAATCCTGCATCTGCTAGAGCAGGAGGTGAGAGTACATGCCTATCCTTGAG
Organism: Candidatus Poribacteria bacterium; assembly: GCA_024278235.1. Classification (GTDB taxonomy): domain Bacteria; phylum Poribacteria; class WGA-4E; order JAJRTO01; family JAJRTO01; genus JAJRTO01. Next base: position 23,724 of record JAJRTO010000167.1, on the reverse strand, counting down.
AAATTCAAACGCATCATTAAATCGAATATCAACGATATCCTGGACCATACGGAAGATCCAGAAAAGGTCTTGAATCAGATCCTGGAGGATATGCAGCACGAACTCAAGGAGACGAAGATCCATGTAGCAGCGGCGATTCGTGATCAGCATCGACTGGAAATTCAATACAAAGAGAACCTGTCAATCGCTGAGAAGTGGGAGCAACGTGCCGTCCAATTTGTTCAGACGGGCGAAGATAGCCGCGCCAAAGAGGCACTCCGGCGTAAACGCTCTTTCGCGGAACTCGCCACTAATTTCAAACAACAACTGGATGCCCATCGTGAGAGCGTTGTGATGCTCAAAGATGGCCTCATGACCCTTCAATCGCGTATCGAAGAAGCACAGCGCAAGAAGGAACTCCTGCTTGCTCGCCAAAAGCGCGCTCAAGCAGAAAAAATCATCCGTGAGACCATGGCAGGTATCTCAACTTCCACAGCGATGGGGGCTTTTGAGCGCATCGACAATCGAGTATTAGATGCTGAAGCAGAGGCAGAAGCCGCCAGAGAAGTTGACGAACTCTCACTGGATCACCAATTCCGTCATCTGGAAACCGATGATTTGGACTCTGAATTGGCACAACTAAAAGAGCGAGTCCGGAAACCTGAGAGCGGGGATAGTTCAGATGGTGGCTGATTCGGGTATGGGCTGACTGCTCAGGGCGTGCTCATGCTTGCCACGACTCCCCTGATATAGTCAAAATCCTCCTGAGTTTGAGAGAGTAACTCCTCAACGCTCAGTCCTCCATATTCGCTGTGTAATGAAACTGTGCCATCGAATCCGATCTGTCCCAGGCATGTGAACACCTCAGCCCATCGGACAATTCCCTGATCAAGCGGGGCATGACTCCGACGCCATTCTTTCTTCCTCTCCGATATCCATGCAAAATCCTTTACAGCGACAAGATTGACATGCTGGCTCAGCAGGTCTATTCCGATACGCCAACCACCCAGGCCGCCTTCCACTGTCATGTGTCCCGGATCGAGATAAGCACCGATGTACTGCGGATTACGTTCCTCCAGAAGGATGGACACGACGCCTGCCGATGCGCTCAGATAATTCCCGGAATGGCTGTGGATATTCACACACACATCATGTTTTTCACACAGCTTTTCGAGTGCTGCGAGTTCACGGCGAACTCTGTTGATGAGCGTCCTCAGTTCGCCAAATTGCTTGTACTGCCAGTATCCCAGTTTCAACTGAGGAATACGACATTCCGCAGCGGCTGCAAGGATCGGTTCTGTGTATGGTTCATCGGCAGCCACAATGTTTGTCGTAATCATCGGCACGCTCAACCCTTTGCCCTCAAGTATTTTCACGGCTTCCGGGAGATCCACGGCGACATTTTCGGGTAACACATGTCCCCCCGGTCGAACCGTGAGATCGACCCCGTCGAATCCTATCTCCGCGATACGATCTCCGGCTTCACTCACCGACAGTGAGCCTAACATTTTAGAAAACATAACCCATTGCATACTGCACCTCCGCGATTACGAGAGTTTCCGTTTCAGATAGCGATCGATTTCCGCAAAGATCTGATACAGTGTTGCCAGATCCCGGTCTTCGAGCTGCAACCGTCCAAAGGCACGCCGGATAGCATGCCGTAGTGTTGTCCAATCTTCGTTGAGGGGAACAAATTCAATCCGAGACAGGAGTTGAATGATCCTATCGTAGAACCGCTCCATTTCATTCGTCTCGACTGGCTTCCACTCCATCGGTGGTATTTCGCCCAGGCTGGCGATGAACACCTCATAAGCAACGATCATGACCGCCTGGGCAAGATTCAGGGATGGGTTTTTGGTCGCCATGGGAACGCTGGCAACCCGATGGCATCGACTCAAGATCTCCGTTGACAGCCCGTGGTTTTCAGGTCCAAATAGAATTCCCACGTTCATACTCTTAGAAGCTGCAATGAGTTCCAGTGCGACTTCCCGGATGGGCAACGGTGGAGGAAGTTTCTCCGAACGCCGGCGATGAGTCGTGCCGATAAGGAAGTGGATTCCATCCAGAGCCGCCGTCAGAGAATCAACCTGGCGACAGCTCTGCAAGATATCACGGGAGTTTTTTGCCATCCGCCATGCATCGCCCTGAGTCCGCCATTCAACAGGATTCACCAACACCAGTCGTGAGAGTCCCATTCCTTTCATGGCGCGCGCGGCTGCTCCGATATTCCCCGGATGGGATGGCTCCACCAGGATGACCTGGACCCGCTTGAGATGCTCCGGAATTTCAACAGGAAGAGCCCGTGTTTGTTCCGTAGGCATAGGTGATGGCATTGGCATCCGTTTCTCCAGACTTAATTCGGCCGAAACACCACTCCCAATGTCTGTTCTGGCGTGAGAATCAGCTTATCACAGCCCTCACCCGCTTGTTCGAGTGGGTACTCATGTGTGATGAGGGATCGGACATCCAGCTTACCTTCCTCGATGAATCGCAACACTTCTTCCAGATTTCGTTGAGTGGACCATTCGACAAACACGGGTGGATAGTCAACTCCCCGTTCATAGCTTTCGTCGTGATACCCGGGGCCCGTGCGCGCGGCGCTGAGCACATCCACGTTGCCTAAACTCGCGGCAAATCCATGAGCGATATGGGCTCCGCCGACAATGGTAATGCGTCCCATGTGATGAGTATCGGGGGCACGTTTGAGCATCTGATAGATCTGCTCGAATGCTGCCGAGCCATCACCTCCGAAGCAGATGATCCCGCAATCCATACCGTAGCCGCGTGTGAACTCCTTTGCCACCTCGACAGGGTCCTGTTCATCCACGTTTACCACGCAATCGGCGCCATTCGCACTGGCCTTCTCAAGTCGCATGGGTAGTCTATCCACTGCCATGACATGTGCTCCCGCTATTTTAGCGATTTGACACGACAACTGGCCAACCAATCCCAACCCAAAGATCACCACGTTTTCACAGATTTGAACTCGTCCTCGTTGTACTGCATGCAAGGCAGTTGCTGCAAGGTGGTTGAAAGCAGCTTCCTGATAACTCACTTTATCAGGGATGGGCACCGAGAGGTTGATCGGCACACGTGCATGAGTGGCATGCTGTGCGTATCCCCCTCCCATACAGGCAACCCGCTGACCGATTTCAAATCTATCGACACCGTCTCCTGTGGCAATCACAGCCCCCGCGTTAGAATATCCAAACGCTCGTTTCCTACCACCCGGCTGGGAGCCGGTGAGACGTTTGCTCCGTGCTCCGCCGAGTTCCGTCCCCGGACTGACCAGGGAGGCATGCACCTTGATCAGAATCTCTCCCGGGCCCGGATCCGGGATGCGATCCTCTATAACAGAAACATAGCCACCTTCATCGAGTGCTGCAACTTTTCTCATTGTGTCCATACAGATGTCCTTTCAGTTATACTGTGAGGCTGAGCCTTTGCCGCCTGATCACTTGTGTAGCGAAGACCAGTATACTACAGAAACCATGTTTTATCAATCATATCTCCAACGCTACGCAGGGCAACCTCATATGGGATTGCTGACTTGGCTGAGGTCGTCATTGTCCCATCCCGCTTTGAGTCTGAGGTTGCCCTGGACATTAAGTCAATCCGCTTGTCAGAAAGGAACTCGCTGTGGTATAATCGTGCCAACACACCCGGAGTCATGAATATCGATGACCACATGAACCAACATGGCTGTATCATTAGAGAGGAAGGGAATCCTGCAATGAACCGCTATCACTGGTGCACCTGGGGCGTTGCTATTTTCATGCTTATCAGCTTTGGCGTCGTTGGAGCGGAGGAAGCAGAAAATTATGGCAATACTCCGGATGACCTGAAACCTTTTGCTCGTTTTGTCGAAGAACCCTACAAACGCTTCTTTACAACGCCTCTTGAATTTACTGGCCCCGGAAAGGATAAACCTGAGCCGGACGTCGAAACGGTGAAGATAGGTCTTCTGGCTCCGCTGGAACGGTCTCATGAGTCCTACCTGGGGTTGCCTATGCTTTACGGTGTACAGATGGCACTGGAAGAAGCCAATGCTGCTGGTGGCTATCACGGAAAACCTTTTGAACTCGTCGTGCGTAATGACACGGGGCTCTGGGGTGCGTCGGCGAATGAAATCGTGGGGTTCTCCTACGATGACAAGGTATGGGGAGTGATCGGCTCCATCGATGGGGCGAACACCCATATTGCGATTCGAGTGGCTCTAAAAACCGAGATCCCTGTCATCAATGTGGGAGACACAGATCCGACGCTGGTCGAAACCAAGATCCCCTGGATATTCCGCAATATTCCCGATGATCGACAGATGATCTATACGCTTGCCTATTATATCTACAAGCAACGTGGTTTTGAGAAGGTGGCGATCTTCCGGGCAGACAACCGTTATGGTCGATTTGGGGTCGCTGAATTTCGCGAGGGCTCCGTACGTCTTGGCAAACCGGCTCCTATCGAAATCAACTATGAAATTAACTATCAGCGTGTCAACCCAAACTTCGATATCCAGATGAAGCGGTTGCAACATGTTCAGCCGGATGCCATTCTGCTTTGGGCAGATGCGGATGCTGCAGGGCATATCGTCGAACAGATCCGACAACGTGGTATGCAGTTCCCGATCTTCGCCTGCAATCGAGTTGTGAATCCACGTTTTCTGGAAATCGCAGGGGATGCGGCGGAAGGAGTCGTTGCTGCTTTTCCATTCGATCCCGATGAAATCGCAGCCACCTATCAACCGTTTGAGCAACGTTACTATGAACAGTACGGCGAAAAACCCTACGGTTTTGCCGCATACGCCTATGATGGCGCCAACATGCTGATTGAGGCCATCCGGCAGGCAGGTTTGAATCGCTATCGCATTCGAGACGCGCTCGCGGAGATGAAATCCTATCATGGAGTTACCGGACAGGTCGAGATGGATGATGTCTATTCTAACCGGAGTCTTGTGACGGCAGTCACTGTCCGCGATGGTGATTTCCGATTTGGGGAACCGAAACTAGAGCAGCGGTTCTAAATAGAGCAGCGGTTCTAGAGGATGCATATGAAATCCGACGGATACTGGTAATGCAAACAAAATCCCCATATCTATTGGTGAGCTTGGTCGCCATGTTGTTACTTCAGGGATGGGCAGTCGCTGCCAACCCCTACAGCGATTTTTCTAAGCTTGGAGCCGGTTTCTATGGGACGGATGGCAACGGTGAGATTCCGGAAAACCTCGATAGCGTTCGCATTGGGTTGACGACCTCCCTAACGACCTCCGCCGGCAAACAGATGTTAGCGGCCGTTACGCTCGCTATTGAAGAGGCGAACGCCCAAGGTGGGTATCGTGGGAAACCTTATGAATTGATGGTACGCGCTGACGATGGCCCATGGGGAACTGCATCCAAGAAGATCGTGGAACTCATCTATGAAGAGAATGTATGGGCGATTCTTGGTTCGCTTGATGGAAAGCGTGCACATCTGGCAGAACTGATTGCAGCCAAAGCCTGGATCCCCATCGTCACTCCCACTGCGCGGGATCGTTCGATTGACTATGCGAATGTCCCCTGGATGTTTCGCTGCATGCCGGACGATGGGAGACAGGCGGAGATGCTGCTTCGCTATGCCAAAGCTCAGGGATACCAGAAGGTTATGGTGCTTTCCGAGGGAGAACGGGAGGCACGTAGGGGGGTAGAACGTTTGCGACAAGCTGCCCAACACATGCGGTATCCCATCTCTCAATGGCTCGAATATTCTACCTACGCGCCACTGGATATCCTTCCCCATCTTCGGAAATCCTCGTTCGATACATTGATCGTCTGGGGAACGCCAGATACATTGCTCATCCTCCTCCCCGATCTGCGTAGGGCTGTCCCCGGGATCCCCATCCTGTCCTCATCCGAGGCGACGTTCATACCAGCAGCGCGTCTCGGGGAAATCCTCGATGGACTCGTTGTTACAGCACCCTATGATCTGAGCCGCCCAAGCCCGAAATTACGTGCTTTTCAGCAAGAATTTGAAGCTGCCACATCAGAGTTTGCGTCACCCATTGCAGTTTTCAGTTACGATGCCATGAGAATGCTGATCGGTGCTATCGGAATCGCCGGGCTCAATCGGGTGCAGATCCGTGATGCGCTGAACAACCTGCGATTCGATGGACTCACCGGGGAAATCCATTTCGATAACCTGGGTGGCAACCCAACCTCTCCTGTATTACTCACATTACAAGTCGATCAGTGGCGACGTATCAATTGACTTTTCGGGTCACCTTTGTTATCATTATGACATTGGTAATCTATTGCCTAGTCCAGGATTCTCCCTCAAAGGTTGTAAACAATGACCGTTGCAGGTGCTAATTCCATTGTTCACGATTTCCCCAATCTGCTCGCTGGAGCGGAACTTCCCAGTTTTACTCAAGAGGAACTTCTGACCCTGCTGGATATCAGTCAGACACTCAATTCAACCCTTGAATTTTCGAAGGTATTGGACCATACCCTTGAGATCCTTTCTGAAGTGGTTCTTGCGAATGCCAGTTCCATCTGGTTGCTCGATGAATCTGAACAGACGTTACACGTTGCGAGTGCTACAGGTGCAAAGAGCGAGGAGATAAAGAAAATACGGATGCGAGTTGGCCAGGGCATCGTGGGTTGGGTCGTCAAAGAGGGTATCCCTTTCCTTACCTCCGACGCAACGATTGAGCCACAACATGCCCGCGAAGTTGCTGAAATGGTTGATTATGAGGGGCGCTCGATCCTTTGTGTCCCCATGCGTTCACATAACCGTATTATTGGTGCAATTCAAGTGATCAATAAGCGCGATGGCTCCACCTTCGCTGAAAAAGATGTGTTCCAACTGGTGTTATGTGCGAACATGACCGGCATTGCCATCGAAAATGCACGCCTCTATGAAACCAGTCAGAGCGAAAATCATGCCCTCCGTCGGGAGCTTGGTTACTGTACTTTTGATTTTGACGACATCATCGGTGATAGTGCAAAGATGCAGGAGTTGAAGGAAATCGCTCTACGGGTTGCAGTGACGAATTCAACAATCCTACTTCGCGGAGAAAGTGGTACGGGGAAAGAACTCGTCGCCCAGGCAATTCATCGCTCAAGCAGGCGTGCAAAAGGTCCTTTTATTCCCGTGAACTGTGCTGCACTGCCGGACACGCTGCTTGAAAGTGAGCTTTTCGGGCATGAAAAAGGCGCGTTTACAGGCGCGGTGCGTGCCAGGGAAGGACGCTTCGAACTGGCGAATGGCGGCACGATTTTCCTTGATGAGATTGGCGACATGCCGTATTCGTTACAGGTGAAACTACTGCGGGTTCTACAGGAGCATCGCTTTGAACGGGTTGGCGGAACATCCCCGATCCAGAGTGACGTGCGCGTGATTACCGCAACCCATCAGGATCTCGAAGAACTCATCAAAGAAGGTAAATTCCGAGAGGATCTGTATTACCGCCTCAACGTCATCTCTATTTTTTTACCGCCTCTCAGAGAACGTCAGGGCGACATCCCCGTCCTTGCAGATCACTTCTTTCAGAAGTATCGTGCTGAAGTGAATCCCAAACTCCAGGGGTTTACTCCCGAAGCGATCCATCTGTTAGAGAACCACAATTGGCCGGGAAACGTGCGTGAACTAGAGAACGCTGTGGAATATGCCGCTGTACTGGCAAAAAGTGAATGGATTCGACCGGATGACCTACCGATCAGCCTCCATGTTCAGGAAGATATTACTGCGCCGGGTCACCCTGAATCGCTAGAGATGGCACAGCGCGAATTCAAACGCAAATATATCACCAGGATTCTTCAGACGACCGATGGCAACCGATCTCAGGCGGCTAGAATCCTGCAAATCCAGCGCACTTATCTCTCACGCCTGATCAAAGAACTCGCCATCGACATGTGATCTGCGACTGCTTTTGCACGCAGATGAACACCTCAGAACTGCTATCATCATTGTCAAACCTTTCAGGTTCTTCCGACTTCAGCATATCTGGAGTGTGCGGTCATCTGCACGGATGCCTATCTTAAACTGCCCCCCATAGAGCATGAAGACGAGCAACAATCGGGAGATGTAAAATCCGGAGGCTATCCTCCAGAAGAACGCTTCTTTTCTCCAGATGGCGATGAAAATCAATGGGAAAATAGCGAGAATCTCCAGGAGGAGTACGATTGGGAGTAGGATGGGGAGGGGAAGCCAGATGGTTCTTCCCCCTATTCGGATGATCAGTATGAACTTGAGATTCATTGCTTCTACTCGATGCTTATCTTGAGCCGTTGTCATAGCCCAGTTTCCTGTTTAGCCTTCCGATAAGCGTGGTTTTGGTCTTGATCTTCCGCAGATATAATGCTACATTGATACGAATATGCTATCTTCTGGCTATTTGAGAGTTGCTTGCAGGTCGGAGAAATAAATGACAGTTTGGGAAGGCTATGAAACCACCAACTCACACGCTTCTGTTGATGACTATCTTATCCATCCTGGCGTGTCGAACCGCTGATCAGCAGCGATCACCGACACGTCTGAAACTTGCCACAACAACTTCCACTCAGGATTCCGGATTGCTCGATGTGTTGCTTCCACCATTCGAGGATCGCTTCCATATTACGGTGGATGTGATCGCTGTTGGTACAGGGAAAGCTATCAAACTGGGCGAAAACGGGGATGTGGACGTGATTTTGGTACACGCACGAGAGGCAGAAGATCGATTTGTACGTGAAGGATTTGGCGTCTCTCGACGCGATGTCATGTACAACGATTTTGTGATCGTGGGTCCTCCTGAGGATCCTGCTCGCATCCGGGGTAATGGTCCAATCGTCGCACTACGAAGCATCGCGGAAACAGGTTCACTTTTTGCCTCTCGAGGGGATGAATCGGGCACACATAAAAAGGAGAAGTTGTTGTGGAAAGCTGCGGCTATCGAGCCCCGAGGCGAGTGGTACCTTGAAGTTGGTCAGGGCATGGGGGCAACGCTCCTAATCGCGGATGAGAAGAGGGCCTACTGTCTTGCGGATCGAGGCACTTATATCGCGCTGGAAGATAAGATCAGTTTGGAGATTCTCTGTGAAGGAGATCCGAGTCTCCTGAACCCCTACGGTATCATTGCGGTTCATCCTGCAAAGCATCCACACGTCCGCTATGTGGAGGCCATGGCGCTGATCGGTTGGGTTACATCACCGGAAGGACAGCAGATCATCCGCGATTTCCGGAAGTCGGGCAAAGCACTGTTCCATCCATCTGCCTATACGACAGATAAATCTGGTCAGGATTGAGGCAGGGCTGAGCAGAAAAACAATGGAGGCCCTCCTCGATGTTTTCCCAAGCTGTGGAAATGCTGATTACGCTTGATCGAGAACTCTTGGCGATCATCTTCGTGTCCGTGAAGGTTTCGGTACTTTCCACTGTGCTGGCAACACTGATTGGCATTCCCCTCGGTTTTGGAATTAGCATCACTGATTTCTGGGGCAAGCGGGTCACAATCACGATTCTCAACACGCTGATGGCAGTACCCACAGTGGTGGTCGGATTGTTCGTGTACGGACTCCTTTCCCATCAGGGGCCATTTGGCTCTCTAGGTTTGCTTTATACTCCGTGGGCCATGGTGATCGGGCAGACAATCCTGATCATTCCCATCATCGGGGCACTCTCATTGTCGGCCATCCAGTCGGTAGATAGGCGAGTGGAAAGAACTGCTCTGACTCTGGGTGCCAATCGCTGGCAAGCAGCTTTCATGGTTTTCTCACAGGGCAAATATGCGTTGCTGGCGGCGATTATCGCTGGCTTCGGTCGCGTTTTCGCCGAAGTCGGCATTTCAATGATGCTCGGAGGAAATATCAGAGGATATACCCGGAATATCACGACAGCGATCGCCCTGGAAACGGGACAGGGAGAATTTGCTCTTGGACTCGCGTTGGGAATAGTATTGCTGGCAATTGCATTCTCGATCAATCTCGTTTTTCATTACTTTCAGCGAACCTCTTCGTGAGTAGAATCGCAAGGGATGCACTACCCCGTGATGACGAGACGCCCTTTTTGTGTTGACGGCCCTTCATCCGACTGCTAGAATGAATGCAAAGTGAAACGTGCAATCGAGGAGGCATTACTGACGCTTGACGCAGCATGAGTCTATATCAACATGAGGAGTTGTTCATGGAACCTGTTCGATTAGGTGTTATTGGATGTGGGGTGATTGGTTCAAGGCACTTGCAATCCGCAACGGCTTCACCGCTCATCGATGTCGTGGCCATTGCGGATCTGATTGAGGCGAATCGCCACAGAGCTACAGAGGCATTTCAGCCCAGGCGAGTTTACGAAGATGGTATGGATCTCATCAACGATCCGGAGATCGAGGCTATCGTGCTGGCATTTCCAACGGTGGGCCGAACCAAGTTGGCACTCGAAGCCTTTGCCAGAGGGAAACACGTACTTACCGAAAAACCTGTCGCGATGAACTCGGATGAAGTCCGAACCATGATCAAGGCTCGCGGGGATCTCACGGCTGCCTGTTGTTCTTCACGCTATCGCTTTCCTGAAGGCGCTGACCTGGTGACCGATTTCATTGCAAGCGGGGCATTGGGGGATCTCCGTGTGGTCCGTTGTCGAGCCATCGGACCCGCAGGGAAAAAACCTGATACACCTCGGCCTGAGTGGCGTCTGAAGAAACACTTGAACGGCGGAGGCATCCTCGTGAACTGGGGGTGTTACGATCTCGATTATCTGCTCGGAATCACAGGATGGACCCTCAAACCTCAGACTGTTTTTGCTCAAACGTGGACGATACCACCACAGTTTGAGTCGCATATCGCGCCTGACTCTGATGCGGAAACCCACTACACCGCGCTCATCCGCTGTGAAGGTGGAACGATGCTGAGCATCGAACGTGGCGAATACATGCCCATGAAGGATGATCACGTTTGGCAGATCCTCGGCACAAAGGGTGCTCTGAAACTCAAGATGACAGATACGAGATCGAACGCTGTTATCTATGACGATACAACCACTGAGGACGGTGTGATCACCAAAACTCTTTGGGAGGGAGAGGAGAGTTCGGCAGACATCCATGCAGGTCCCACGACTGATTTTGCTGCTGCGATCCGAGAAAACCGTCCACCCAGGACCACTCTGGAGCAGGCGTTGGTCGTACAGCAGATCACCGATGCCATCTATGCCTCAGCGGAGCAGGGAACTGCGGTGGAAATCAAGTGAGCAGACATCACATTTGAGGTGTTTGCTGGTCCGTTATGATCATTTATCCCACTTTAGGAGTCAGAGATGAAATACTCGTTTATGACGTTCTCTTGTCCTCAATTGAGTTTGAGCGAAGTGTTGGAACTTGCCAAAAACACGGGGTACGATGGCATTGAACCACGCCTTGTCAGCAAGCATGGACATGGCATTGAAACGAATATTGGTACAGTAACCCGGCGCGCGATCAAACAACAAGTGGCTGAGAGTGGCATTGCCCTTGCCTGTATCGCCACCTCCTGCCGGTACGCCGATCCGGACACCAACCAGCAGAATATTGACGACACACTGAAAGCGATGGATCTCGCTGCGGATGTCGGTGCATCGCGTATTCGTGTGTTCGGCGGCAAGCTCGGCGACGGCTTAAGCCGTGAAGCGGCAATTGATCTCGTTGCAGAGTCATTCCAAACGGTCGCAACGCATGCGCAGGACCGGGATGTTACTGTTTGTATGGAAACCCATGACGATTGGTGTAATCCAGCACATGTCGCCGAAGTAATGAAACAGGTCAATCATCCTGCAATTGCTGTTAATTGGGACATCATGCATCCGGTGCGGATGGGTTTTGCGACGATAGAGGAATCTTTTGAGATACTCAAACCGTGGATCCGACATCTGCACGTCCATGATGCTTCGAAAGAGACAGGCAAGCTGGTCCCCATCGGCGAGGGATTCGTTGATCATCGACGAGCCGTTGAACTGCTACTCTCTATTTCGTATGATGGCTATCTCAGCGGTGAGTGGATCAACTGGGATGACCCCTATGAGAGTCATCTGCCGCGTGAAGTGGCCACGCTGAGGGGATATGAACTGTATTCTCGGTAGGGCATCGATTCCATTCAATCCGGCTCTGTCATCTTCCACGGATCCAACACCTTTTCGAGTGCATCCTCCGGGAGTACCCGCTTCTCAAGTGCAACTTCCCTCACGGTTCTCCCGCTCTGATAGGCTTCCTTAGCGATTGCTGCTGCGGCATCGTAGCCGATATGAGGACTCAGGGAAGTGCACATCGCAAGGCTCTGCTCTACCATCTGCTGGCAGCGTTCTTCGTCCGCCTGGATGCCACGGATGCATTTCTCAATGAAGATCTTTGAGACGTTTGCGAGCAGATCCATCGATTGAAGCAGATTATGGGCGATCACCGGCATCATGACGTTGAGTTCAAAGTTTCCGGAGAGGCCGCCGATGGTGATCGCTGCATCGTTTCCTATCACCTGGGCAGCCACCTGGCACACCGATTCAGCGATGACAGGGTTGACCTTTCCTGGCATGATAGAGGAACCAGGTTGCACTTCGGGCAATAAGATTTCTCCAATACCACAGCGGGGGCCGGAGCCCAGCCAACGGATGTCGTTGGCGATCTTCATCAAGCTCACAGCAACGGTTTTCAGGGCCCCACTCGCTTCGACAGATGCATCTCGGGCTCCCTGTGCCTCAAAATGGTTCTCCGCTTCTGCAAATCCGAGTCCGGTTATCTCGTTGAGCTGATCTACCACCAGCCCTGCAAATTGGGGAGATGTGTTGATACCTGTTCCGACAGCAGTTCCACCAATCGCCAACTCCGCCAGGTGCTTTCGGCTCTGTTCCACACGACCGACCCCATGTCGAATCATACTTGCATAGCCGCTGAACTGTTGTCCAAGTCGTATCGGCGTCGCATCTTGCAGATGGGTACGTCCGATCTTTACTATCGGATCGAATTGATCCGCCTTTTCCTGAAGAGCTTTCTCCAACTCACATAACACAGGCAGTAGATTCTTCTCGACGCCCTCCAGAGCCGCAATATGGATACAGGTGGGAATCACATCGTTGCTCGACTGCCCCATGTTCACGTGATCGTTCGGATGGACGGGGCTTTTGTCGCCAATACTGCCACCGAGTATCTCATTTGCTCTGTTAGCGATCACTTCATTTGCGTTCATGTTCGTGGAAGTGCCTGAACCTGTCTGGAAGATATCCAGCACGAACTGGTCGTCCAGCTTCGCTTCCATCACTTCTCTGGCGGCTTGTACAATGGCGTCCGTCCGTTTCTCGTCCAGACCACCCAGTTGCCTATTGGCATGAGCGGCAGCCATTTTGATCATCCCCAGAGCGCGGATAAAAGCCCTGGGAAAACGAAGCTCGCTCACGGGAAAATTCTCAATGGCCCGCTGTGTCTGTGCTCCCCAGTAGGCATCCTGGGGAACCCGCATCTCTCCCATCGAGTCTTTTTCAATTCGGTAACGGTTCTCTGCCATATTTTCCTCCACACGAATACATCATACTGCCTATGGCCATTTACTCAACAACCCATGTGTCGCCGGAACTGAGCAAGGCTTCGAGATCTCCGGCATTTTTCCATGTTTTGGCTTCCTGAAGTTGCTGCTCCAGGAGATCCTCGTAGCATGGACGTTCAATGTTACGGAAGATTCCTATTGGGTGCGGCAGTCCAGGGAATTCTGAGATACGGCTGAGGATGGTTGCCAGAGTCGGATCTTCACGCGACGGATCGTGGACGATGAGATCCTCGGGACTATGTTCACCGTCGGTAAGGGAAACAACCTCGGGCGTGAACCCATGCAGTCGAATCCCTTTGTCACGCTTCTCTCCGAAGATCAAGGGTTCCCCATCCTCCAGGAATACCGTGTGCTCCGGTTTGGTCTTTCTCTCTGTCTGCTGAAAAAAAGCACCGTTATTGAAGATATGGCAGTTCTGATAGACTTCGATGAGAGAAGTCCCTTTATGCTCGAAGGCTGCTTTGATCATCCGTTGCAGGTGCTTGGTATCCCGGTCGAGAGAGCGCGCAACGAAAGTCGCTCCGGCAATCAGAGCCAGATTGATGGGATTGAATGGGCGGTCAATCGAACCCATTGGCGATGATTTCGTGATCTTTCCTTGCTCCGAGGTCGGCGAGTATTGTCCCTTGGTCAGACCGTAGATACGGTTATTGAACAGAATCACGTTGATATCGAGATTGCGACGCATCAGATGGATGAAGTGGTTTCCACCAATCGAGAGTGCATCGCCATCCCCCGTTATCACCCAGACGGAGAGTTCGGGATGAGCGATCTTGATCCCTGTGGCTATCGTCGGCACACGGCCATGAATCGTGTGAAAACCATAGGTGTTCATATAGTATGGGAACCGGCTCGAACAGCCGATCCCTGAGATGAACACAAACTTTTCGCGAGGAAGCCCGAACTCCGGCAGCATACGTTGGGTCTGTGCGAGTATCGAATAGTCACCACAACCCGGACACCAGCGCACATCCTGTTCGGATTCATAATCCTTCTTCGTCAATGTCGGTGTTGCCCCCGGAAGTGTTGGAGAACTTTTCCTGGAATTTTGTCTGCGGGCATGTTCTGCTTTCATTCACACATCTCCTCGATTTTGGCTTCTACCTCGAACACATGGAAAGGTTGTCCCTGGATCTTGTTCAGCCCGGCCGCATCCACAAGATACCGAGCGCGGATGATCATGAGCAATTGTCCCAGATTGAGTTCAGGAACCAATACTTTGTCAAAGCGTTTGAGGATGTCTCCCAGATCATTCGGCAAGGGATTCAGATATCGAAGGTGAACATGAGAAACTGAGAACCCTTCGTTCTGCATGTTCTCGACGCTATCCCTGAGGACTCCGTGCGTTCCACCCCATCCGATGACCAGCAGTTCGCCCGATGTCCCTCCAAAGATCTCTGTTGGAGGCAATTCCCTTGCAATCCTGTGAACCTTCTCCGCTCGCAGGCGCGACATCCGCTCATGGTTTTCTGGATCGTAGCTGACAAACCCTGTGATATCTTCTTTTTCCAGACCACCAATCCGGTGCTCCAATCCGGGTGTTCCTGGAACGACCCAGGGGCGTGCCAGGGTCGCCGGGTTCCGCTGATAGGGTGCAAAGGTCTCCGTATCTCTATAAAAGTGCACATCGATCTCTGGTAATTCGGATATGTCCGGGATGGACCACGGCTCCGCACTATTTGCGATGTATCCATCTGAAAGAAAGATCACGGGCGTCATGTATTGCATCGCAATGCGACAGGCATCATAGGCCGTTTCAAAACAATCGGAAGGACGTGAGGCCGCCAAAACAGGAACCGGAGATTCACCATTACGTCCAAACAACATCTGGAGCAGGTCTGATTGTTCCGTCTTCGTTGGCATCCCCGTTGAGGGTCCTGCGCGCTGGACATTACAGACAATCAGGGGGAGTTCCGCGATGACCGCCAGATTGATTGCCTCTGATTTGAGAGACAAGCCAGGCCCGCTACTTCCAGTGACGCCCATAGCCCCGGCATAGGATGCACCGATGGCAACCCCAACCGCAGCAATTTCATCTTCCACCTGCATCGTTGTCACACCGAAGTGTTTGTAGCTGGCAAGCTCATGCAGGATGTCAGTCGCAGGTGTGATAGGATAACTTCCATAGATCAATGGAATGCCCGACTGATGGGACGCAGCCACCAATCCAAGAGCTGTTGCACTATTTCCCGTGATATTGCGATATTTTCCGGGGGGGAAATGAGCAGGCTTAATTTCATAAGAAGATGCAAATTGCTCCGTGGCTTCACAATATGCCTGCCCGGCTTTCAGTGCAAGCGTGTTTGCTTCGATAAATTCGGGTTTCTTGGCAAACTTATGATTGATCCACTCCAACGTGTAGTCCTCAGGTCGATTATATAGCCAGAAGATCATACCGAGGGCAAAGAAGTTCTTACACAGGTCCTTCTGTTTCTGAGTGAGTTCTGTTTCTTCAAGTGCGAGTCTTGTAAGGCGTGTCAACTCGACAGGAAATACCTGGAATTTCGCCAGTGATCCATCTTCTACAGGGTTGGTTTCATATCCTGCCAATTTGAGATTACGGGATGAAAACGTATCGGTATTGACAATCAGAATCCCATTGGGCCTGAGCGAAGGCAGGTTTACCTTGAGAGCAGCCGGATTCATCGCAACCAGGACATCGCTGATGTCACCGGGGGTGTGGATGTCATGGCTGGCAAACTGTAACTGGAACCCGGAGATCCCTGCAAGGGAACCCGCAGGAGCCCGTATTTCAGCCGGGAAATCCGGGAAAGTCGAGACAGCACTTCCGGCAAGAGCGGAAGCCTGAGTCATCTGAGCACCGACAGACTGGATACCATCTCCAGAATCTCCTGCAAACAGGATGGTGGCTTTCTCAATGATCTGTGTAGGTTTACGCATAACGGCAGCTTCTTCCTTTTTCTTGGGTCAATCCCCCATTTCACGTTTCAGCGCGTGGGTATGGTAACACTAACCCGTCTGTTTTTTCAAGCAAAACACTTCTCTGAAAATAGCTACCAGCTACCAGTGGTCGGTTTATTTGCTGACGCTTGAAGACTGGTGAACCCTTAAACGAACACTGGCGCACCTTGATTCTGTCCCTCCATCCCGACGCTCTACCGTCTCCTCCTCCGATAGAGGTGTGTGCTGCGATCAAAGAACACTGCGGCCGATTCCATGATAGTTTCTGATAAAGTCGGATGGGGATGGATACTTCGTTCGATATCTGATGCGGCTGCAGCCATCTCAATCGCCAGAACACATTCAGCGATCAGTTCTCCTGCTCCCACCCCGACGATGCCGGCTCCCAACACCCGCTCTGTTTCAGGATCCAGGATCAGTTTGGTGATACCGTCACCGCGAGCGAGCGTCGTAGCCCTGCCGGATGCCCCCCACGGGAAACGCACGACCTTTACGGTGCGATTTTCCTCCTTTGCCTTCATTTCGGTCAGACCACACCAGGCGAGTTCCGGATCCGTGAAGACCACTGCGGGGATCGCCTGGGGTTCAAAAGCAACCTCGTGACCTGCAATCGCTTCGGCTGCAACTCGGCCTTCGTGGGATGCCTTATGGGCAAGCATAGGTTGGCCGGCGACATCACCGATCGCATAGATCCCCGGCTCTGTGGTCTGGCATCGTTCATCGATTTTGACGAACCCATGCTCATCCAATTCCACTCTGGTGTTTTCCAGACCAAGATGACCGCTGTTAGGAGCGCGTCCAACAGCAACCAACACCTTCCCGACCAGGAGTTCCGTCTGCTGGATGTTTTCTCCCTCGAACTGAACACGGATTCCATCCCGTGTTTCCTCCATGGAGATGATCTTCGTCCCCAGCATGATGTCATGAAATCGCTGTTTAAGGCGTCTCGACAGGACGGTCACGAGATCTCGATCTACTCCGGGGAGCAAGCCTGACATCATCTCGGCTATGATAACACGGCTCCCCAGGGCTGAATAGATGGTTCCTAGTTCGAGGCCGATATAGCCACCACCGATGATCAGAAGACTTTCCGGAATATCCTGTAGTGCAAGAGCATCGGTAGAATTCATGACACGCGGTGTCCTGGGGAGTAAACCGGGTAGCTTTGCGGGACGAGAGCCAGTTGCCAGGATCGCATTCTCGAACGAAATTTCTCTCTCTTTCCCATCGATTTCCTGGACCCTTAGACGACGTGAGTTGAGCAGAGATGCCCGCCCCTGGACAAACTCGACGTTTCTGCTTTTGCAGAGCCGTTTCAATCCTCCCGTCATCTTCTGGATGACCTCTTCTTTCCAGGAGCGTACTTTGTCCAGGTCGATCCTGGGTTGGGAGAATTCGACACCAAAGAGCGTCGCCTCCTGTGCTTCTGTGAGAACCCTGGCCACATGGAGTAAGACTTTAGAGGGAATGCATCCACAGTGCAGACAGACACCTCCAGGGTCCGACTGCGGGTCAATCAACGTTACCTGCATGCCGAGATCGGCCGCCATGAATGCAGCCGTATAACCACCAGGGCCACCGCCAATGACTGCTAGTTGTGTTGAACTCATACTTCCATCCTGTGATTAGATCCTACCGGGATCGATTTCAATCTGTCGCTGCGCATGATAGGAACTTCGTACCAGGGGACCCGATTCCACATGAATAAATCCCATTTCTTCACCCGCCGTTTTCAGGTCATCGAACTCTCCAGGTGTATAGTAACGTCGCATTCTCAGATGACGCCGTGATGGCGGTAGATATTGTCCAATGGTCAACAGGTCACAATCGTGTTCTCGCAAATCTTGCATGGTCTGAATGATTTCATCGAACTTTTCTCCCAGACCCACCATCAACCCCGATTTTGTGAACATGTCCGGAGCCATTGCTTTGGCTTCGGCGATGATGCTGAGTGTTCGTTGGTAGTCGGCCTGCGGACGAACCCGGCGATACAGGCGCGGGACCGTCTCTGTGTTGTGGTTGAGCACATCCGGGGTGGCATTGACGATCACAGCGAGCGCGTCCATATTGCCCAGCAAGTCAGGGATGAGTACTTCGACGGAGCATCGAGGGACACGTTTTCGACACTCCCGAATGCAGGCAGCGAAGATCTGTGCTCCACCATCGGGCAGATCATCGCGGTTGACAGAAGTGATCACGACGTGCTTGAGCTGCAGGTAATCGATTGCTTCACCAATTCGTCGAGGTTCCTCTTCATCCACTGCGATTGGATTTCCTTTGGCAACCGCACAAAACATGCATCTTCGGGTACATACATCGCCCAGGATCATGAAGGTCGCTGTTCGGCTTTCCCAGCATTCTCCGATATTGGGGCATCGTGCTTCTTCACACACAGTATGCAACTGCTTCCTGCGTACGAGCCGTTTGACGTCCGCATAATCCGGCCCACTTGGAATCCGTGCGCGAATCCACAGGGGATGCTTTGGCTGAAGTGGCAATGCGTATTTCCTGTTCCGTGAGTTTATGGATCATCATCGGGTGAATCAATTATACATCGTCTCGGTTCCACAATCCAAGTAAATCAAGCATTCGTCCCACTAACGTCCCAGAAAAAATGCTTGACATCAACATC
Organism: Candidatus Poribacteria bacterium; assembly: GCA_024278235.1. Classification (GTDB taxonomy): domain Bacteria; phylum Poribacteria; class WGA-4E; order JAJRTO01; family JAJRTO01; genus JAJRTO01. The sequence goes on along the minus strand of JAJRTO010000167.1, from coordinate 4,686 downwards.
TGGGTTATGCCACAATATAGGCCACGTGTCCTCAGGATTCATGCTGAAGTTTCTTGAGATTCTGTGGCATGGATGACCACCGAGGATATGGTGAAAACATCCGCCAGGTCAAAGACTGAAGATATGCTGAATGAGTATATTCCCATCCTGATCTTGACCATAACCGCAGCATTGTTTGCTGCGATCAATCTCGTTCTCTCCCATCTTCTTGGCCCCCGTAAATCTTCACGCTCCAAGCTCTCCGTCTATGAATCGGGGATGAAACCGCGGGGAGATGCCAGGCATCGGTTTTCCATCAAGTTCTATCTGATCGCAATGGTTTTCATTATTTTCGATATTGAGGTCGTCTTTCTCTATCCCTGGGCCCTTATCTTTCGCCAATATGTGGCAGCGGGTCCCTTCATCCTGATCGAGATGCTTGTCTTCATCGGGATTCTCGTGCTCGGGTATATCTACGTTTGGAAAAAAGGTGGCCTCACATGGGATTAGAGAAAGCCATCGGTTCTGTGATGCCGAATGCGCTAACGACCCGGTTAGATAGATTGATCAATTGGGCACAGAAAAACTCGCTCTGGCCGATGCCATTTGGGACGGCTTGCTGTGGCATCGAGCTGATGGCGACGTTAGCCGCCAAGTATGACCTGGCTCGTTTTGGGGCTGAAGCCATTCGTTTCTCCCCCCGGCAGGCGGATCTTCTCATCGTTGCTGGCCGTGTTTCCCTCAAAGAGATGCCTGTGCTGAAGAAAATCTATGATCAGATGCCGGAACCTAAATGGGTCATCTCAATGGGAGCTTGTGCTTCCTGCGGAGGGGTCTTCGATACCTATACTCTCATCCAGGGTGTGGATCAGTTCATCCCCGTCGATATCTATGTGCCTGGATGTCCACCACGCCCGGAGGATATGATCGACGCGCTCATACAGATCCAGAAGATTGTAGAGGAGAAAAGTGTCCGAGACCCATCTGATTGACCGGGTACGCGAGCTGTTTCCAGAGGCCATTATCGAAGTCCAGCGAGCCCATGATGAATTAACGCTTGTTGTACGCAAGTCGGCCCTGGAAGCGTTCATGCACTTCCTCTTTCAAGACACCGAGCTTGCGTTCAATTATCTGGTCGATGTAACGGCGGTTGATTACCAGAACCTACCGGAGATCTCAGAGAAATTTCAAGCCCGTTTCATGGTGGTGTATCACCTCTACTCACATCAGAACAATGTCCGTGTGCGCATTAAGACTCCGCTTGAGGAAGACGAAGCCGTTCCCTCTGTGGCAACTCTCTGGAAAGCTGCAAACTGGCTCGAACGGGAGGTCTATGATATGTTTGGCATTGTATTTGAGGGGCATCCTGATCTCTGCCGTATCCTGATGCCCGATGATTACGAAGGCCACCCATTGCGTAAAGATTATCCTCTGAGGGGGCGAGGTGAACGTGCCCGCTTCCTCTTTGACACCGGCAATCAGGAAGGATGAAAGGCCCTCACCAAAGTTCACCTCATGGGTTCAACGATGAATGGTTCATTGACACCTCCCAGACAAAGAACAGATGTTGAACTAGAGACGCTGAATCTCAATTTTGGCCCTCAACATCCAGCAACACATGGCACGCTTCACGTCGAAGTCGAGTTAGATGGGGAGACCATCGTTCATACTCTGCCTCATCTCGGCTATCTTCACACCGGGTTCGAGAAGCTGGGCGAGCACATGCACTATAACCAGTTTGTCACTGTGACCGACCGCATGAACTATCTTTCGCCCCTCTCCAATAATTTCGGCTATGTGTTGGCCGTTGAGAAGCTATTCGAGATCCGTGTGCCGAAGCGTTGCGAATACATCCGGGTGATCCTGGCAGAACTCTCGCGGATTGCGGATCATATGATTTGGCTGGGCACTGCCGCGATGGATCTTGGCGCGTTTACGGTCTTCCTTTATGCCTTTAAGCAGCGCGAACTCCTCTATAGCATCTTTGAATTGACGACCGGTGCACGATTAACCGTCAGTTATGCCCGGGTCGGGGGGCTTGCAGCGGACATCCCCGATGGGTTTATTGAGGCTGTAAATACCTTTCTCAAGCAATTTCCCGGGGCTATGGACGAAGTCGAAGACATGCTGACACGGAACCGCATCTGGATCGATCGGACTCAAGGGGTCGGTGCCATTTCAGCCGAAGATGCCATCAACTATGCTCTGACAGGGCCCTGCCTACGAGCATGCGGGGTGGGGTGGGATATCCGAAAGGCAGAACCTTATTCCTCATATGAAGACTTTGATTTTGAGATCCCAACAGGGGAGAATGGTGATTGCTACGACCGCTATCTAGTCCGTATGGCGGAATTGGCCCAGAGCACACGAATCATTCGCCAGGCCCTCGACAATCTCCCTGAAGGAGATGTCAACGTTGACGATTACAAGGTCATCTTGCCCAGTAAGGCGGACACGTATGGCAATATCGAAGGACTGATTCATCATTTCAAGATCATCATGGACGAGCATGGTCTGCCTGCACCAGTGGGTGAAGTCTATTGCAGCACGGAATCGCCGAATGGCGAACTCGGGTTCTATATTGTGAGCGACGGCAGCGGTGAAGCCTATCGCATCCGGATCCGCCCACCGAGTTTTCTGCATTATCAGGTGCTCCCCCTGCTGATAGATGGCTCTATGGTTTCCGATATCCCGGCCGTGCTCGGAAGTCTGAATGTGATCGCCGGAGAATTGGATCGATAAGGGACGATTGCATGGGATTTTCTGAATCCGCTCAAGAGGCGTTCAACACACTCATTCGGCGTTACCCCATCAAAGAAGCGGCGATGTTACCTGTTTTGCACCTGGCACAGCGCGAATGGGGGCATATTACCCCCGAGATCATGCTCTATGTGGCCAAGTTGCTCGATGTGTCGCCGATGAAGGTTCGTGATGTGGTTACGTTCTATCCGATGTTCCTCGAGCAACCGCCCGGCAAGTATCTGATTCGCGTGTGCAGTACCCTCCCATGTGCATTGCAGGAATCCAGGAAGATCGTAGAGCACCTTAGACAACGCCTCGGTGTGGATGTCGCGGATGAGCATGACATTACCAGAGGAACGACGCCCGACGGCAAGTTTACGCTGATGAAGGTCGAATGTCTGGCTGCGTGTAATGTCGCACCGGTGATGATGGTCAATGAGACGCTTCATACAGAACTCACCCCTGAGAAAGTGGATGAAATTCTGGATGGACTGGAATAGCTGATAATGGTTCAGGAACGTAGAATTCTATATGAGCATCTTGATGTCCCTGATATCAACACGCTCGAAGTGTACCTGCAATACAATGGTTACCGGGGGGTGGAGAAAGCACTCAAAGAACTCGATCCAGAGACCATCACCCAAACAGTGAGCGATTCTGGTCTGCGGGGGCGTGGCGGCGCCGGATTCTCGACAGGGATGAAGTGGAGGTTTGTGCCCAGAGACATCACACCGAAGTATCTGTGCTGCAATGCTGACGAGAGCGAGCCGGGCACATGCAAAGACCGCTACGTCATCGAACGCAAACCACACATGCTGCTTGAAGGCATCATCATCGCTTGTTATGCAATCGGCATCAACACGGCCTATGTCTATATTCGAGGCGAGTTCACCGCTGGCAAGAAGATCCTGGATGCGGCTATTGAAGAGGCTTACGAGGCCGGTTATCTTGGCAAAGATATCCTGGGAACAGGTTTCGATCTGGATGTTTATACCCATCCCGGGGCAGGAGCCTATATTTGTGGTGAAGAAACGGGTCTGATCGAATCCCTGGAAGGGAGGCGTGGCCAACCACGTAATAAACCGCCATTCCCCGCTGTGGAGGGTTTGTTCGGTAAACCGACCGTCGTGCAGAACGTTGAGACGTTGGCAAATCTGCCGTTCATCGTGCTCAATGGTGCGGAATGGTTCACTTCGATGGGCGTGGACTACAATCCACCGGATGCCGAAAAACCGAACCCGATGTTGGTGAACACGGGAACAAAGCTGTACGGAGTGAGCGGACATGTCGAGAAACCGGGGGTCTACGAACTGGAATTGGGCTTGACGTGCCGAGAATTGATTGAAGTTGCCGGTGGCGTGCGTGGGGGAAACCGGCTCAAAGCCGTGATCCCCGGAGGAAGTTCTGCTCCTGTTCTGACACACTATGAGATCGATGTCCCCATGGACTTTACGTCGTTGCAGAGTGCCAAGACGATGCTAGGCTCGGGTGGGATCATCGTGATGGACGAGACCGTGTGCATGGTGGATGCGCTCCTGAACCTCCTCAAGTTTTATGCTCATGAATCGTGCGGTCAATGTACCCCCTGCCGTTGGGGGACTCCCTGGGCACGCGACATCGTGGATCGTATCGAGCATGGCGAAGGACGCCCGGGTGATATTGAGAAATTGCAGGATGTCGCCAATAATATCGCAAACATCGACACGTTTACCTGGGAAACCATCTGTGTATTTGGAATCTCAGTGTCATGGCCTGCTGTTAGCTATTCGCGCAAGTTTCTTCCCGAATTTGAAGCTCATATTCGAGAGGGGAAATGCATCGTCCTAGATAGGGATGAGGCGTGTGTTTCACCGGAAGATAATTACGCATGGATGAAATCTCAGTGATCCCTTTTGACCATTATCAAGTTGATGCTTCTGAAGTGGCTGGTCGCGTGCTTGAGATAAGAAGCTCCTCACTGTAGCG
>JAJRTO010000166.1 GCA_024278235.1 Candidatus Poribacteria bacterium | reverse complement strand
CTGCACAGGTTGTTGGCAGGTTAGATCTCTTGATATGGCCTTGAGCGTTTTAACGGGTTCATGCAACTGGAACTGGCCGCCAACGTGTCCATCTTCGATCAGAGCCAATACGGCGGCTGTCGTACCAACCTGCAGGTAGATAGTAGGTTCTGCCATATTGGAGTCACCCACGATCACATGCAGCCTTCTGTAGAGCTTCTCATCAGCATGCGGCTCATCCCGTGTGTTGATGATGGGGCGATCCACCATCGTACTCAACCCGACCTCTGTCTCAAAAAAATCAGCGCGTTGTGATATTTGATATGAGGCCGCTTCGGCGCTGTTTTCTGCACCGATCTTACCACTTCCACAGAAAATCTGACGTGTGATCAGGAAGGGCATCAATCCATCAACAATATGCTGGAAAGGAGTCTGCCGATCCATGAGATAGTTCTCATGGTAGCCATAGCTATGCCCCTTACGATCACTGTTGTTCTTATGGATCAAGATTTCCTGATCAGTGGGGAGTGCCTGCTCAGCAGCCAACCGACTGATATCCAGGATCAGCTCGCCCGCCTTCTCATACTGTACCAACTCACGTGCATTACTGCATTCCGGAGTACAATATTCCGGATGGGCGTGATCCACATAATACCGTCCTCCGTTGATCAGGATGTCATTGATAATGCTGTTGTTTTCCTTATCGGGCGGTGGTGCGTCTTCACCTTCCGAGCGGAAACCTCGGGCATCCATCAGTGGGCTCTCCTGGTCATAATCCCAGAGGATCGCCTTGTCAGCATGATCCTTATATGCATTGACAACCAGCGTTGAGACGGTTACGGGATCATGATCCGGTGCATTGCGTATAGTAATGCTATATTCGGTTTCTGAACCTATGATTTTAGGGATAGCCATTGCTCGGTCACCTGGTCACCCGATCATTCGGCCCACCAAAGATGGGTTGACCGAATGACGGATGGATCTCTTTACAAGTATTGTCCTGTGGCAACAACGCGAACAGGTTTCTTCTCTTCATCAGCAGAATGGACGAGGAGTTTGAGATTGACGATACGTTCACCCTTGCGACCAGAAATACGGGCCCAGTCATCAGGGTTCACAGTGTTCGGCAGATCCTCATTTTCCTTGAATTCTGTGCGGATCGCCTGCTTGATATCTTCGTAAGTAATGCCCTTCTCACCGCCACGAATCATCCGTTTGAGCGCGAGCTTCTTCGCTCGTGAGACGATATTCTCGATCATAGCGCCGCTGGCAAAATCTTTGAAATACAGGACTTCTCGCTCGCCACGTGCATAGGTTACTTCCAGGAAGCGGTTTTCTTCTGATTCAAGGTACATATCTTCTACCGCCTGATCTATCATCCGTTTCACGACGGTTGCCCTGTCATCTTCCTCTGATACGGCAATGGGCAAGTCAGCAGTCAGGTACTTCGAGAAGATGTCCTTTGCGCCATCGATAGTGGGGCGATCTACCTTGATCTTGACATCGAGACGACCTGGACGCAGCACAGCGGGATCCAATAGATCCTGGCGGTTACTTGCTCCTATCACGATCACATCACGGAGCCCTTCTACGCCATCAATCTCAGAAAGGAACTGAGGTACAAGGGTCGATTCCATATCTGAGGACACGCCTGTCCCACGGGAACGGAACATCGAGTCCATCTCATCAAAGAAAATGATGACGGGAACTTTATCCGCACGTGCTTTTTCTTTGGCCCTCTGGAAGACTTCTCGAATCTTGCGCTCGGTTTCGCCAACGTATTTGTTGAGGAGTTCCGGACCTTTCACATTGATGAAGTAGCTTTTGATATTTTGATTGCCGGTTACCTCACGAACTTTCTCGACAAGGCTATTGGCAACGGCCTTGGCGATCATCGTCTTACCACAGCCTGGAGGACCGTAGAGCAAAATCCATTTCGGGGGAGTTAAGCCAAACTCCTTGAACTGGTCAGGATAGAGGTAAGGCAACTCAATAGCATCGCGGATCTGCTCGATCTGGTCGTCGAGACCGCCAATATCATCATATGTGATATTGGGCACTTCCTCGAGTAATAGATCCTCCACTTCACTTTTGGGAAGTTTTTGCAGAACCAGCCCCGTCTGGAAATTGATCAGCACATTATCCCCAAACTTGAGCTTATCACCTTTGACGGAATCGGCCAAGCCAACCACTCGTTCTTCGTCAGCCCGCAAATTCACGATAACCCGGTTGCCTTCTAGGACTTCCTTGACTTTGACAACTTCCCCTTGAAAGTCGAAGTCACGCACAGCGACGACATTGAACGCCTGATTGACAATGACTTCTTGTCCTTTGCTCAGTTGCGAGATATCCACGGTTGGATCGGCGTTCACGCGGACCTTACGTCCCGAGACATCGATATCGATGGTGCCATCCTCATTATCTTGCAGAAAAATGCCATAGTTGTTTGGAGGTGCACTAAGTTTTTCGACCTTCTCCTTCAGCCCCTCCAGTTTTTCGCGGGTTTCCTGAAGAGCACCGTGCAGTTTGCGATTGCGCCGATGTATCTGAATCAACTCACGAGTGGCTTCATACAGACGAAGCTCTGTGTCTTGAGATGGTGCTGCACTCAGTTTACGCTTAAGCTCGCTCACCTCATTTTCCAGTGAGTTGAGGTCGCCATGCATTTCGCTGATTTTCTCCTCATAATAGCGAACCAACTCAAGTCGATCCATGTTAGCATGAGGAGTTTCTATTTCATAGTGAGGTGCATTGATCTGGGCACCTGCATCACGGGATTCTCTAGCCATGGGACACCTCCTTCTAGCTCCTGGTGGGTAAAGGAACGTCAGGGGGATATATGAAAAACATCTCAAACGCTATTGTTGCTTGCCAAGTTTACTGTAATAGAGTGCTTCAAGAGCTTCCAGACGCATACGATAGTTCATCCAACTCTTCAACTGCTTCAAATCGGAAGCCAAATTGGAGTCCGGTGGAACCAATTTCTGGGCTTCCCCGATATGTTGAAAGCTACGAGTTAGGTAATAAGTCGAGCGTACATGAGTCCGCGCATCTGCATAGTAGTAGGCCAAGTAAATGTGAGCCTCCGGTAATGGCATGAAACGCATAGATTCACGCATCAGAACACTACTGAAATCAGCCAAGCCAAGGTTATAGTAGAGCTTTCCGAGATCCACCAGATGAACAGCCATTTTCTCAGGAGCCTGCGCTGCGGCATCCGAGTTGGGATATTTCCTCATTAGTTCGTCCCAGATGCCAAGAGCCGCCTGATAATCTGGATCAAGAAAATCGCTGTAAACGCGATCTTTCAGAGTGGGAAAGCGATTCAACAGCCTTCGCGATTCAGCATAGTAGAGTTCATAGCGATCTCCTCGCCGCCCGGCAGGCCAATGTGGCTTTATCCCTACCTTCGGCCCCATGAGTCCCACAAGCTGGGGATAGACATCAATCATGCGATGAAGCCGTACGTAAGCTTGTTGCTCGCGGGATATTTTCTCTGATGTCACGTACTCGCTTGCACGTGCCCAATAGCTTTCACCGACCATCCACATCGCATCATCGGCAAGCTCGCTATTGGGATAATCTATGTAAACTTTCTCGAACTCCCTGATAGAACGGCTGTAATCCTGAAAGGTGCTGAAATAGATGTCAGCAAGATAAAACTGGGCGTTGTCACGAGACTCGGGTGAAGCTACCCGGAGATCCTCAGCCGCCGCTTCAAGATCATCAATGGCATCCAGATGCTCTTGAGCTTGCTGAGCTTGCGGGTCATTCAGATAAGGATACTTTTCCAGAAGACCCTGATATGCTGCGCGAGCCTGTTCAACCTCACCGAGTGCCAGATAAGCATCACCAACCGCAAGCGAAGCTTCATCTGCAACATCCCCGTCTCTGGGGACCAGGCGGTAGGCTTCAATCGCTGCTTTGTATTCCCCCCGATAGTATTGGGTATGACCAATCGCAAGCTGTGCGTTATCAGCACGGTCACTTTCGGGATATTTGGCCATAAACGCCTTAAACTTGGCTTCGGCACCAGCATAATCCTCGCTCTGCTGCAAATCGGTTGCACTAGAAAAAAGCGAATCAGCGTCTTTCTCAGACGTGATGGGCGTTTTCGCCGCACATCCGATTAAAAGCACAGTACAAAAACAAGCAAGGAGCGCAGTGGATCTATATCGCGTTCGCATCGGCTTCTACATTCCTACAAGGAGCAGAAAATGTTACGGCTATGTCTGAAAATCTTACCTCAGAAGCGGTTTCAACAGCCTCCGAAAGTTTGGTATGATTATAGCACCCGAACCCAGGTGTGTCAAGTCAAAAGGGCTTAACCACGCTGATTTATGGCCATTCTGAGCTGCCTGAGAATCGCCTCACAGAACGTGGATGATGCCCTTTCTATGAGCAATATCGATGCCACCGATCCTATAGCAAGAACAACCTGACATCAATATTCGTCTCACGGATTCCTCCACCGATGGGTTCGACAAAATCCTCGGTGATATAGTCAAAGGTGGTCAGAACACCGATCTTGTTGCCGAAAGCATCGCCTTGCAATGCAAGTTACAGGAAGAAGACACTCCGGTTCGTGTTGTTGCGCTTATTGTTGAGGTCACGAAAGGTGAGATATTGTGCACCTGCGCTGAGCTGTAACTGCTGTGCCAACTTATGTGCCAGGGTTAGGATATAGGCATTGCGGAGGGTATCCACTGCTGTGCTCTTGTTGAAGGGATAGGTATAGCCGATGAAGCGGTCACTTCGGAACGCGGGCGTAATCGTGAGATCGTCATTCACACGCCACTGGTAACGGATCTGGTCGATCAACGCTGTATCGATGAGACGCTGGCGCATATGGAACAGCGAATCGTATTGATATTTGAACTTGGTACGGATCAATAGATTGGGAATGTGTTCGTAAGAAACAATCGTTGTGAAGATATGGCTCAGAAGATTGCGCCAGGCCAATGTGTCGTCGATCCGACGACGAGTACGTGTATCGAAGATGTCATCCGGGATGATGTCGTGTGATCGTCGAAGCGTGTAACGCATCTCGAGTTTGCCGAAGTTCTCAAGGTTGCCAGGATTGAAGGAAAGAATATGATACCAGCCACGTGTGCTCTTTTTCTCTGCGATGAGTTGCTTCTCATAGTAGCCGGGGATAAGTTTCACGCCCCGGAGGAACGGCACCTGAATGTGCAGAAACGTATGATGCCCCTGGCTCCCCTCATCATAATCCCGCCGGTAGTTGGGCTTGTCGTCTTCCTCATCACTATCCGGCACACCGTTGTTATTGAAATCCATCGACTCGTGGCGTAATCCCATACGGAAACTGGGCGGATCCGTCTCGAACAACAAGAAATCGTCTTGCCAGTCTGCAATTCGATCCCCATCCCTGTCGTTGCGTCCGGTTTGTCCAACCAGATCCGATGGTTCTCTTGCATCCTCAAAATTATCCTCGTTATCATCATCTTTAATGAAATTTGCCGCATTGTAGAAGGGATCGATCCGTGTATATTCGCTGCGGAGCGCAACATAGCGTCCGAGAGGGCGTACCATGTCGATGTACCACGCGCCAGCCACACGCTGGCTGCGGGTACCATCAAAGATGGGATATTGGAGGGTACGGGAATACCATGCGCGTTCGATATCGACGTTGGTTCCCCAGAGAATCGTATGGAGATCGAAACCTATCGTCGTTTCATCCGTCAGCAAACCATAGTCGAAACGATAGACCCCTCGATTCGACTCGTCGCGTATATTTCCGTTACTGATAAGCTGAGGTATGTAGGTGTTGGGATCCGGAACGGTACTGAGTTCAACGATGTAGTCGTTAGCGATATCGATCTCAAAGTGCAACCTTTTGACAGACTGAGGCTGATCGAACACAAATCGATAGACGAAAACCGCATCCCGATCTACCCAGCGAGATTCCGCATCCCGTTGACTGGCCCCGGGTGAATACAGTACGCTGGGAGGCTCTCGCCCACCGATAAAATCGTACACGAGTTCAGTCCCCTGATAGACCCTGACGCGATAGACCTTTGCACCGTCATCATTTTCGGGAGATCCATCTCGGAAACGCAGATACAACTCGGAAGGAGGATTGCTATCCACCACTCCCTGGAATGGATTGCTGGTACGGGTGAGTTCATAGTTCGTAAAGAAGCGGTGTGCGAAACTAACCCCTATCTGTTGAGGAAGTGGAAAGGTCAACCTCGGCAGACCTGCCAGTTCTGCCTCCCAGGAACTCAGATTCGCATCTGCACGGAGACCTACCATAAACCAATCCGCTGTTCCTCGCTGATCTTTGTTCAGTATCGGCTTATCACCAGCAAAGGTCGTATTTGTCATGCGAGCCAGAAAGCCTGTGATGCCGCCCCGATTGGTGAATCCATCACGATTGGGAGACACAATGCGCCATCGTACGGCATCCGAAAAATCATTGTTCAGCGTGAAGCTGGAAAACTTGATGGGAAAACGGCCTACAGTGAATTGATGGAGCAGATTTTCTCCGCCGACATTCAACGTGAAAAAATGGCCCTTGAATTTCTCTTTGAACTGTTTCTCTCTGCGAATCACCGATTCTCCCTCGAACAGGCCGTACGTTGCACCTATCGAGTAGAGCGGCGTACCCGAACCACTGAGAACCACATTACCGAGAGGGTCGATCACGTCTCCTGCAAAAGCAAAGGCTGACGCGAGGAAACAGAAAAGAAAAGGCAGAAGACCGTAGGCGGAAGGCAGAAAGCTGTCTTCAGAAGTCATACACGACACTCACACGGTGACTCCCCCAGGGACTATCGATGCCCTGGATGGACTGCATGAACACATAATCTATGCGAAGACGGGGAGCCGGATGGAAACCCACTCCTACCATCACATTGGTTCCCCAGGCCAAGTTTTGCAGTTGAACACCTGCACGTAGGAAAATCTGTTCCGGCAGAAAAGCCCATTCTATTCCGGTACGAAAGTCGATCTGATGATGCTGGAATATGAGGTCAAGGTCCCAGATGGCCCGATCACTTTGCAGAGAAATGCCGAGTCGGGAACGAATGGGTTGACGTTCTTCGACCGCCGTCTGAGATGAACTGATATTGGGTCGATTGAGATTCTGGAAGACGACTGCTACAGGGGTTCTCTCAGATGGATAAAACAGAAACCCGAGATCCAGGGCCAGTTTGACGG
>JAJRTO010000165.1 GCA_024278235.1 Candidatus Poribacteria bacterium | reverse complement strand
TTAGCTGATTGCCCTCTGAAACGACGAGTATCCACGGTAAATCTACAATCTCAAATCTCAAATCTCAAATCTGCAATCAAAGCACGTTGCCTCCGAGTTCGTCCAGAAGCAGTCCACGTTCAGGGTCATAGCCGCAGCGACAGAACCATTGGCGTTCCTGCCGGTACATCTGGCCTTCGCGGTGCAGTCGCATGAATTGGCGTTCACTCACAGACGCCACGTACGCCATCGCCTCGAAGAACTCTCGACTGGCGATGTGTTCGAGGAAACAGGTCTCATAGTCCGAAGGCACGACCTCCACGCTCTTGAACAACCCGGTGAAATCCTCTCGCCCCGAATCGTCCTCGACGAACGGCACGACGTTGCTCTGATAGCGGCTGAAAAGCTCACGTGCGTTGTCGAAGAGTTTCTGTTCTTTGCGGTTGTATCCTTCGCCATATATGGCGTCGATCAGGTTCTGGATCAGAGATTCCCGTAGTACATCCACGTGAGCCAACTCCTCCAACGTGCATGCCACGCGCTCTATGGGATAGATGTACGCATCATGTTCTGAGCCCTCCATACAGATGTACACATCCACTGTTGGAAAGCGCAAGGCGCGGTTCACGCGTCCGAATCGTTGGATCAGCGCATCAATGGGTGCAGGTTCCGTGAACAGCACGTCAAAGTCCATGTCGAGCGAAACCTCGACCGCCTGTGTCCCTACCAGCAGATCATATTCTTCCAGACGCGCCTCCATCCGTTCACGATCACCCAGCATGAAGCGTCCGTGCAGTAGACCCGCATTCGAAGAAATGCCACGTAACGCCTCGAACACTTGTTGCGCCTGCCGTACGGTATTGCACACCACCAGCACACGCTCTCCCGCCAGCAATCGTTCCTCGATTGTCGGGATCACATCCATGATCCCCCCCGGCACAAGGCGCACACGGTGCCGTGTGTACTGATCCCGCTGGTCGGGGGATAATTCCAGGGCTTCCACACCCGGGAGTATTCCCAGGAATTGTGTCTTCAGGAACTGAGGCATGGTGGCTGTCATAATACAGAAACGTGCGCCGTACTCCTGCCTGAGGCGCTCTACCATCGTCAGGATGAGCGCCGTCGTGTGTGGGTCATACGCGTGGATCTCATCCATGATGAACAGCCCATCTGACATCTCGGCAAACTGCATCTCGAAGCCGCGCAGTCCGAAGAACGCCTTGAGAAGTTGGAAAGGTGTGAGCACCTTATAGGGACGGTAGAGCTTCTGCGACAGGTTCTGCGTCTCACGTACCTGAGCGGGTCCGGCGTCGTCGCTCCGGTCGGCGAGGTGGTGATACAGGAAATAGTGCGCCTTACCATGCAGGACGCCCAGCAATTTTTCGCCCACCAGACGACGAAGCCGCTGGTACATCGCGTTGATGCTCGCCACATAGGGGAGCACGTAGAAGACGCGCCGCCCCCCGGACGGGTCTCGGTTGGCCTCGGACCAGAGCAGTGCGGCCTCGGTCTTGCCCGCTCCTGTCGGGGCGGAGAGCATGAGGTGTGAGTGGACTTCACCCGCTGAACGTTGAAACGTCGTCCAGCCCTGGAAGACACGCCCTTTCCGCTCGATCTCACGCTGCATACGTTGCCCTATCGCTTCGAGCGTGTGCAGTACCCGGCTCTTTCCCGCCGATGCAAGATGATCGCACGCGATCAAGCAGCCGCGCAGCAGCATCCCATACTGACGATGCAAGGGCCTCAGGAACTGGTCTTCCAGGTCATCCCTGTAGGGGATCAGAAAGTCCCGGTAGGCGTTGACGAGTAACTCTACCGTGGGCAGGGGTTCAAAGCGTGTATTTCCATCCGGAGCCCACTCGATCACCTGTCGCTGGATGAACAACAATTCCTCCCAGTTGGGTTCAAGTTCCTCAAGCTTGCGCTGCCACTCGCTGAACCCTGGATTTCGTGGAGGATATGCGGGATACCGTTCTGCAAGGATGCGAATATCCTTGTGATGTGTCATGATCGCAAGCCCGATCCCTTGCCTGGCCTGCTCTGACAACCTCAACCCGACGACAAACCCCGCAGACAGGATCTCGTGACGGTAGTTCCAACGTGTGCCCTGTCTGAGTTGAGCCTGGAAGCCCGTCGCAGCTTTTCCGAAGTCATGCAGCGCTACCGCATAGAAAAGGTGTTCAAAAAACGCCTCCTCCCTTGCGATTTCGGGCAGGAACGGCATCGCCTCATACAGGCTCTGGTACACGCTCAGGCAGTTCATGGTGTGATCTATCAGCGTTTCGCGCGGTTTGCTCTTGGCAAGCAAATGGCTCATGACTCGACCTCCGAATGCAAAAACACGCCCCATCCCATCTCCGGATCTATCCAGGCATCTCCCTGGTAGGGGATCGGATGCGTCAGCAGGTAAAAAGGGCGCGTTCCCTGCGGACGTCGTGGTCGTTCAGGCGTGAAATGCGTCGGTAGCGACTGCATGGGGCCGTAGATCTGCTCCATGGGGAAAGGCAGAAGTGTCCCCTGGTACGCCGTTTCGGTCACGTGTTCCAATTCGATTTCGCGTACATCCACCACGGTGGCAAGCTCCGTCGAACGCCCCAGCAGCAGAGGATAATGGGGACGTTCCAGCGATGCTTTCAACCAGAGCGAAGTGGTGTAAAGGTACAGTTCCGGTTCGATCAAGAACTCACGCGTGTAGACGTTCGATTTCGCCTTGATTCGAGTTTTATCGAATTCATACACCGTTTCGAGATCCCGGGCGCGTCCGGCGCTCTGAAACACGAACCCGATGTCCGTTTGCTCGGGCGTCATCCACTCTCCCCATGCTGCCGACAGCAATCCATAGAGTGTCGAGAGTGGAGGCACGGGCAGCGTGGGTTGGAATCCGCTCACGAAGAGCGGATTCCGGAAAGACGCCGTCCAGCCGATGATGTAAGCACGCAGTACACGCATGATCAGCCTCCGATGAACTCCCCGACCGTTTCCGCGATCCTGGCAACGACCTGGTTCGGTGAGGCATAGATGACCTGCGGATTGAGCGATGCATCCTCTGCTAACTCGCAGAACGACTCTTCCATCTCGTCCATGAAGCCTTCGCGTCGGCCGATGTAAATGGGTGACATGAACCGATCTCCGTAATCTGCCATCACCTGCCGGAGTGCAGGGATGCTGAACCCAGCGGAGTTGTCCCGTTCGACCATGAGATTCATAAAGGGGTGATTGCCGCCATCCAGCACCGCGAGCACCAACAGCTTGGGTGTGACATCGGTCAGGTGGGACGTGAGCTTCGCCCCGCCACTCAGAACGGGAAGCGCCTCCAGCGTCTGACGCGCCCGGCAGACACGCATCTCTTGCGGAAGCACCCACGCGCCATCCTCGCGCTGCGTGGCTCCTGCTTCCTGCGCCGTAGCGGCATAGCTTTCCGTGATGTTCTGGTAGCCCGTTTTGTTCATCGCCCAGAATGTGCCGACCGCGTCCAGATCGAGGGAGAACACGCCCTTGAGCACACAGGAATAGAACTGATGTTCGTAGGGTACCGGATCCCCTTCATGCCGCGCCATCACGCCGAAGTCGTCCGTTGGACGCTGAGGTTCAATCGCGATGAGTGGGGAGCATTTGAGCGGCGAGATCCGTGTCACTGTCTCCTTGCTCTTACCTTTGGGGGCTTTCATATAACCGAACACATCGTCATCGTCGTATTCAGCAGGCGATGCGGCTGTGAAAGCGATCTTTTTCTCCCGTTCAATGGGGGAGAGTTTCCAGCCCAACTCGTTGCCGAGCGTGGTGCGCCACCAGTTGCGCCATGCCTGACCCGAAACATAGGGGTAAGTCTGGTTGCCCTTCCGAAGTGACTTGACGGCGACGATATTTTCCGTCGCCTGACCCGGCTGCGTGCCTGCGTTGTTGAGTGCCGAGTGTGGCGCATCGATGAGAACCAATCCGATAATGTGTTTTGCCATGATCTATTCCTCCGTTTCTTCATCTGTTTCCGTGGTGAGCAGTTCCGCTTCGCCACGTTCTTGCAGCCATTGATGCAGCACTTCATAGATTCGAAACACCAGCAGGTCCCGTGTTTCGGTCCATTCCGCGAACTCCGCACCCGATTCGGGGAACAGGTGTTCTGTGTACTCATCCAGTGAGAAAAGCGGCTCCGGCTGCTTCTGGGCGATCCGATCCCGGATGATGAATCGCAACACGTTGCGACAGTCGCGGTAGGTTCTCGCGCCTTCCAACTGAGTCAGTCGTCTGGCGCTGTTGTTCCTGCGGGTCGTCTCTGCAATCGCATCGCCGACCCGCTTGATCGTATCGAGTCTTGTTTTGTCCATATGGCGCACCTCCTTCATGTAAAGCGTGATAAGCGTCCAATTGCCCCGTACCTTCCGCTCCGATCGGTTCAGAAAGAAGCTGAGGATGGATCGTCCATCCAGCAGACATTCATAGACCAGGTTGGTACGGTTCCTGTAATCCTCCTCCGATTTGACCTTCTCCCAGTTCACACGCAAGTACGCACTGCGCACGATCTCACGCCATGCCGACCGAAACTGCTGCTGGTTTGCATAGGCGAGAAACCGAAATACATCTGCTGGAAGCAGATAGATATCCAGTTCGGGGTTCGGGTTGTAGTTGGTGAAGTGATACACCTGCATCACAGCGTTCTCTGCCTCCCAACGCTCTTCATAGCGTGTCATCAGCTCCTGGGCCATCGCAAAGAGGCCGTTCCGCGCGTTGGTGTAACCAGGGTTGTAACATCCGGTGATATCGTTTTGCAGCACCTTCCGCCGAATCTCCTCGACGCAGCGTTGTGCCCAGGCGCGTTGCACGCGCATTGAGTTGGAATGCAGCAGCATGAATCTGCCGCCACTTGCGACGCATACCAGCGGTACGAACTGGACCGCCAGCGCACACGCCGCACAATAGCCCACACCCTCCGCAAAGAGAGGGAAGAAGTTTCGCAGTGCTCCCGACCCGGTCAACGGCACATCGGTCTTGGTGAGTGTCAGGTGTGCTAGTCGGCGGCCACAGCCAGCACAATCACCATGCTTCCCAAGTTCCTGCACCGCCTTCAACAGAGGAAACCAGTTCTTCTCCTTGAGTTTGGCGGCTCTCTGGTCCGTTGACAGCCTGGAATTGCTCGACTGGGTCAAGGTGCTGTTGGGAAAGATGGAGTGGAATGATTTACTCCATCTCGGCCCTGCAAACACGGGTGCAAACGTATCAATCATCTTCCCCAGATCCGCATGGTCGACTTCTTCAACAGAACGGTCTGTCCATGTGGCAATAGCACTCACTCCCGCGTCAACAAATGGATTCCCCATAAGCGGCTCATAGATAGGCATCTGAACACCTCCGTTCTGATTTGAGATGGCAGATTTGAGATTGTAGATTTGTTTCACCCAAACCGGCAAATCCAAAATCTACAATCTACAATCTCAAATCTAAAATCCCTCATCTCCGTCTTCGGGCTGTGTTGATCGTGCTGACCATGATAGCAATAAGTTCATCGCACTCCTGCATGAGAGGGGTTAGCAGCTTCTCCGCAATAAGTTCTGCCTCAATGAGCAGCTCCATCCAGTAGAGCGATTCATCCGCCTCCTTGAGTGCGATTCCCACCTTACTGATGAAATCCGGCTTGGATTGACCTCGGCATGCCTCGCGATAGTTTGCCCCCACGGACGTGCCTGATCGCAATAGCTGTCTTCCGAGTATATCTGCTGTCCTCGTGTTGGGCAATGTCTCCACAAGCCGGATCACTCGTAATGCAAACTGCTTCGTCCTCCGTTTCATCTCCTCCGCATCCACCGTTCCCTCCAATCTCCAATCTCCAATCTAAAATCTAAAATCTAAAATCCACCATCCCAAATCCCGCACTATTCTTATCCCCGAATCCGCATTCATAGCCCACGAACAGCAGTTCAGGGTTGCCTTCCACATGGAACGGGCACATCACAC
>JAJRTO010000164.1 GCA_024278235.1 Candidatus Poribacteria bacterium | reverse complement strand
GCAACTCACCCGTATCATCGACATGGGGCAACGACGGCTTGAGATGGGCCGTCTTAGTCTCCAACGAGTGCAACCCTACGACTGGTCTTACATCGCCCAGCGTTATCTGACACTTTATCGGTCGATATTGGAACGTCGAAATGTTGACTGTGGTTGAGGAGCAAGGCACAGTATCCTTACGACACTTCCGCCCTATGCAAATCCCACGACTTAAACGATATTTCAGGCAACACCGTTGGTTATACGCGCTGATAGGATGCCCTTATCCCGCGAGACGGTGGACCCGCCAGGTGAATCATCTATTGGACCGGTTAGGGCCGGATGCCCATGTGCTCGATCTGGGATCGGGCAATCATCGTCGCAGATCTCACGTCATCAACCTGGAAATCATCGCAACGCCTCAGGTGGACGTCATCGCAGATGGACACACCCTGCCTTTCCGATCCGAATCTCTGGACATGATCATCTGTGAAGCGGTGCTGGAGCATGTACAACAGCCCGAACGTATCATTGCGGAGATATGGCGCGTCCTGAAGCCAGATGGATACGCCTGTGTCGCCGTACCATTTCTCCAGGGATTTCATGCATCCCCCCACGATTACCAGCGCTACACCGTCCCCGGGTTAGAATACCTGATGCGCGATTTCACGAAACTCGCAGGTGGCCCTTGTGCAGGCCCCATCGTGACGCTCCACTGGATAGGGCGTGAGTGGATCGGTCTTCTCTTCTCGTTTGGCAGCCTGTGGCTCGGCAAAGCGATCTCGCTTCTCATCGGCTGGATCACCTATCCGCTGGTATGGCTCGATCCGCTCACACTGAGATTGCCGCATGCACATATTCTGGCCTCGGCTGTCTACTTCATCGGCAGGAAAACGAGCCTAAAAAACGGAGATTAAAAAGAACCCAACCTATACCGCCATCTATGAAACATGAAAGACAGCATAAATCTCCATCTACTCTCGCAGGGATGCAATGATCGCCGACAAGTCGATTCTTTCGCTTTGTTTTGCCTCGGCATGATTGATCCCAGACTAACGTCAGAAAGGATAAACGGATGCAGTTGAATGAGAAGGCTCTACTATTGAGATCAGAAGATCATGTGGCTGTCGCAAGAACGGATCTTGCGCCGGGAATGGCACTGGAACATGAGGGGCGGAAGATCATCGTGAGGGATCCGGTCCCCGCGGGCCATAAATTGGCGATCCATCCGGTCAGCCCTGGTGAGCCGATCCGCAAATATGGTCAGATTATCGGGTTTGCTACTCGGCCGATCTCCGTGGGAGAGCATGTGCATCTGCATAATCTGGATGTACGCGAGTATGAACGGGATTACGCGTTTGCCTCCGAGTTTCGACCTGTAGCTTATCATGATACCATGCGGACATTTCAGGGATACGAGCGGCCCGATGGGAGGATCGGCACCCGGAACTATATCACCCTGGTATCAACGGTCAACTGCTCCGCAACGGTCTGCAAACAGGTCGCTCGATACTTTGATGAGGAAAAGCTCGGCGATTATCCGAATATCGATGGTGTGCTGGCCGTCACGCACCAGGTGGGATGCGGCATGCGCAACGAGGGAGAAGCGTATGACCAGTTGCAGCGAACACTGGCGGGGTTCGCCCATCATCCCAACGTGTTCGACTACATTTTCGTGGGTTTGGGCTGCGAGACGAATCAGCCGCTGGCGGTTATGGAGAACAACGGGTTGCTCCAACTTCTACCCGATCCGAACCGTCCCCCCATTGTCACCATCCAGGAATCGGGCGGCACACGCAAGGCGATTCATCGTCTGATCGAGCAGGTGGAGGCCATGCTTCCTGAGGCCAACCGATGCGAGCGAACGACACAGCCGATTTCCGGGTTGGTGCTTGGCACCGAATGCGGTGGCAGTGATGCCTACTCGGGGATCACGGCGAACCCGGGAGTCGGGATGGCCGCCGATGAACTGGTCCGCTATGGCGGCACGGTGATCCTGGGTGAGACCTCCGAAATGTATGGGGCGGAACATCTGCTCACGCGGCGGGCCAGGACAGAAGAGGTCGGACAGAAACTGGTTGATCGCATCCGGTGGTGGGAACGTTATGCGGCCGTTCGTGGAGCTGAACTCAACAATAATCCTTCGGATGGCAATAAAGCGGGAGGGCTCACGACCATTTATGAGAAGTCGTTGGGGGCCATCTCCAAAGGTGGAACCACATCTGTGAACGACGTCTACCTGTTCGCTGAGCAGGTGACCGAAAAAGGATTGGTGCTGATGGACACCCCCGGATACGATCCCCCCTCTGTGACGGGGATGGTCGCAGGTGGAGCGAATGTGATTGTCTTCACGACAGGGCGCGGCTCGGCATTTGGGTTCAAGCCGGCACCTTCCATCAAGGTGGCCACCAATTCGGACCTCTATTACCACATGCTGGATGACATGGATATCAACGCCGGTGTGGTTCTCGAAGGCATCAGCCTGCAAGAACTGGGCGGGCAGATCCTGGATGAAATCATCGCCGTTGCTTCGGGCAAACGTACAAAGAGCGAACTGCTAGGGGTTGGTGACGAGGAATTCTGTCCCTGGGAAATTGGCGCGATGCTCTGATAGGCTCAGGTTTCTTCCCTCATGTTTTTTGCTGCTGCAAGTACCGCTTCGTAAATTTTCGTGTAACCCGTGCAACGACACAGGTTGCCTGCCAACCCGAAGCGCACCTCATCGAGGGTCGGGTTCGGATTGCTATTGAGCAGATGCTTGGCAGACATCAGGAAACCCGGCGTACAGATGCCACACTGGAGGCCACCGTGTTGTATGAAGGCTTCCTGGATGGGATGCAGATGATCTGTGGCAAGGCCCTCAACGGTCTCTACAGACTTGCCATTTGCACTGATGGCGAAGACCAGGCAGGCGTTCACCAATCGTCCATCCAGGATCACGGTACACGCGCCACAATCACCTGTGCCGCAACCCTCCTTCGTGCCTGTGAGACCCAGATCCTCGCGCAACACATCCAGCAATCTCCGGCGCGGTTCCACATAGACCTCATGTTCTTCGCCATTGACTGTCAATTGAATCCAGCGTTTTGCGTCCATTCAGTTCTTCCTCCACCTATTTGAAAACGATCCTAGAAAATCGGTATCTTCTATCCTGGCAGTATATTTCGTTGTGCATCTAGCGTCCATTGCCGTTGCGAGCTTTCTCTGCCGCTCGTAGAACAGCCCGTCGTGTCAGCACTTTGACCATCATACGCCGGTACTCAACGCTGGCTCGATGATCCGTGATAGGACGAGAGGCGGCCTCTGCGGCTTCACCAGCTTCGGATAGTACTTCCTTCGTGAGT
Organism: Candidatus Poribacteria bacterium; assembly: GCA_024278235.1. GTDB lineage: Bacteria > Poribacteria > WGA-4E > JAJRTO01 > JAJRTO01 > JAJRTO01. Next base: position 13,828 of record JAJRTO010000164.1, on the reverse strand, counting down.
TGCTGCCCCTGCAGGATAGTTTCTGCTGCATCGACTCGAAGAGGGGTTGGCGCAACCGCTCCAAGAGCAATTCTCGCGTCTACTACAGTATGATCCTCATCCAGAACAACGTAAGACGATACGCCAACGAAGGCGATATCCATGGCCTGACGGTTCGCCAGTTTGATGTAGCATCCACCGCTACGTGGCTGTGGAGATGGCAGGATGACGTGAGTCAGGACTTCATCGCGTTCCAGGGCCGTTTGCCCCGGACCCACGAAGAATTCTCGCAGCGGGATGACACGTTCACCTCGCGGACCTGCCAGGCGTACTTGTGCGTTCAGCGTCAGGAGCGTCGGGGGCGTATCCGCCGCCGGAGACGCATTGCAGATATTCCCACCCACCGTAGCGAGGTTACGCACCTGAATGGATCCCACCTCTCGAATCGAGGAGATGAAATGGGGATACCTTTCTCGCATCATGGGATGGACGGCCAGATCTTGCATCGGGGTGAGTGACCCAAATTGCACACTGCCATCAGGAAGTTCTTCGATCCCCGACAATGCGTTTATCCCTTTCAGATCCACGATGACATCCGGAGTGATTTTCTGGTCTCTCATGAAAATGAGAAGATCTGTACCACCTGCCAGCGGTTTGGCGGCCTCGCCATGCTCATCGAGAAGTCGGATCGCCTCTTCCGTCGTTTCGGGTGCAAAATACTCGAAATTCTTCATACAAATGCTCCTCAGAAGTCTATTTTAATTTCTAAGCCCGTTCAAGGATAAGCAATATCCAGAAATGGATGTCAAGTTTCAAATGTCAAGACCCCGGCAACCACCGTGCCTTTCTAACGTTCAACGTTCAACGTTTCACGTGAAACTTGCTTACATCGGAAGCCCCTATCCTTGAATCCGTGATCAGCGGAATTCGCACCGGCGTTGAGTATAACAGAAGTGGCGGGGATATGTAAATGTATTTTTCTGTGAGATGGGCGGGTTCACACGTACCCTGTCGACCCATCCGGTCGAACAGGAGCTGTGCGCTGCCAATGCTGATACACACTCTTGGCAACGACTTCTTCATTGACCTCGATACCGAGTCCTGGCCGGTTGCGCAGTTCCAAATAGCCGTTCTTCGGCAAATAGGGATCGTCGACCCAGTGTGCCCATTCAGAGTCCATAGGGTTCAGATATTCCAGAATCGCGAAGTTGTGAGTGGCAGCCGCAAAGTGTACGTTGACGGCCGTTGCCACAGGCCCCATTGGATTATGAGGAGCGACGGTTACGTAATGCGCTTCGGCGATTGCGGCAATCTTACGCATTTCGAGCAATCCCCCGCACACACAGATGTCGGGCTGGATGATGTCGGCTCCTTGAGCCGCCATCAGGTCGAGGAATTCAAAACGGCCATAGAGACATTCCCCGGTCGCGAGTGGCACCTGCATCTGTTGGCGCAGGCGAGCCCAGGCAGGAATATGTTCGGGGCGCAGGGGTTCCTCGTAAAAGAAGGGATCATAGGGGGCTAACGCATTGGCTAATTGAAGTGCGCGTATCGGTTCAAATATCTTGGCATGTGGATCGAAAGCAAACTCCCAATCGTCAGGAGTGTGCTTCCGCAGTTCCTCGAAAAAGGTCGCAGCTTGCGCGCAAACTCTCCCCCAGCGGTGAGAATTGAGATCCAGGCGATAGGGACTCGTCTTGAAGGCTGTGATGCCCCACTTCTCATGGGCTTTATGTGCTGCTTCTGCTGCTGCCTCTCCGCTAGATCCACCGAAATGCTGATAGATCCATATCCTGTCGCGCACATGGCCACCTAACAGCATATAGACGGGCAAACCCGCTGCCTTGCCGCTAATGTCCCAGAGAGCATGTTCGATGCCGCTGATCGCGGCGAAACCGGCTCCGCCGGGCGGAAAACGAAACTGCTGGTACGTCTTCATCATCAAGTATTCGATGCGCCTCGGATCTTCGCCGATAAGCCAGGTGGATATGTAGTCCACGATGGGTTTGGTCGCCAAGTCCGGGCCGACCGAGTAGGCTTCTCCCCAGCCAGCGATCCCCTCATCTGTTTCCACTTTGATGAGACCACGATTACGTCTCCCGAAAGAAGGGAGATAGGCTTTGATAGCAGTGATTTTCATGGTGTTCCTCTCAAGCTGTAATACGGAATGCAGTTTAAAATTGCCGCTTTGAGAAATCCCCCTCAATCCCCCTTTACGAACTTTGGCAAAGGGGGGTTAGGGGGGATTTGGGATCTGCCTTGTGCGGGTGCAATCTTAAACTGCAAATGGTATAAGCCGGAAATGCGATCAACCGAAACTCATTTTTTTGATCTCCTTCACCATACCATGAGTCTCTCACCCTGTCAATCATATTGCTTGCAACATTACTCTTGCCCATTCGAGCTTCGCAAAGTTATAATTTCATAATGTTGCCGGTACTTCACCATGGTGGTTCGTAGTCAGGTGCGCAATGAAATGGAGTGCCGTTGTCACGCCACTTCGCAGAGCTTCGTGGCTTACTACGAGCAGAAAATGCGATCTACTGAGCCTGCTCTCAGGAATCTGGAATGACATCATTATGCGCGTTAAGATAGATGGTGAACTCTATGAGCTAGAATACAAAGAATTCGTGCGCTGGGTGCGGGCGGGTAAGGTTCCTCCGGACAGCATGGTTTGGTCGCAACTGCTGACGGATAGTGAATGGCGTCGTGCAGGTGATATGATTGTTTTCCAGCGTTTGAGTAGTGATGTCGACCAGGGAACCATCATTCCAGAAATCCCCTTCGAGTCCATCCTATCGGCCCGTCAAGAAGCTGAATTTGCGCTGGCTCAACAGCGAATCCCCGTCCTTGCTCTCAGTCTGATTGCTATGAACCTGCTGGTTTTTGGCCTCCAGATCCTGGCCGGAGGATCCAATAACTTGCAGGCACTGATCACGATGGGGGCCTACTCACGGTATCTGATACTGTATGCGGGAGAGTATTGGCGACTCCTGACTCATATCTTTCTCCATATCGGCTTTGTTCATCTATTTGTCAATATGGTCATTCTGCTGTTGCTCGGCCAGATGCTCGAAGGGATTTACGGCAGACAACGCTTTCTATTGCTCTATTTCTTTTCCGGTTTTGGGGGAGGGATCGCCAGTCTACTGTTCGTCAAAGATCAGATCGGTGCGGGGGCATCCGGGGCGATCTTTGGGCTGATGGGAACACTCGTCGTGTTTGGCCTTCGCTACAAGGACAGAATACCGCTTCGTCGGAGGCGCACCTTTGGTTTACGTCTCATCCCTTTCCTCCTCATCGATCTCATCCTGGGTGTTCTCATCCCGGGTGTGAATATTCCGGCTCATATTGGAGGCTTACTGGTCGGTGCGGTGACCGCATGGCTGATCCCACCCAAGATGTTTGATGAACGAATCGAGTCTCATCAGGAAACGCGGCCGATCCAGATCATGGCGAATGCCACGATCCTGATCATGCTGCTCAGTGGCATCGCGGTCGCTCTCCATATACCGGATGGGGAGGCGAGCACCAAAGCACATTACAGGCCACTCTATATGAAAGAGGTGAATTATTACGAAGAACTTCTGAAGACCTATCCGGACAACCAGGAACTCTATAGGAATCTTCAGAAACTCTATTTTGACCTGCGCACGCTTGCTCCGACAGAAAGTCAGTGGACCGATAAGCTCGTCCAACTCTATCGTCTGGCGATCCAACAATATCCCACAGATGCCGTCTGGTACAATAACCTCGCCTGGCTCTATGTACAGGACAAGACCCGCGATCAGGAGGCTTTATCACTTGCAAAACGTGCGGTACAGTTGGCACCGAATCAATCCAATCTCCTGGATACATTGGCATGGTGTTATCTGCGCTCAGGGGATTTCGAGAAGTCCCTGCTTACTTTCGAGGAAGTATTAGGACTGATCAGCAACAAGGATCTTGACCAGACACGCGATGATATCGTGGGTGAGATCGCCGAAAGCACTCTGAAGGGTCTGAAAGAATTGATCCAGGCCGGCCTTCCGCGCAGTGAATTCGATACCTTCTATCAACGCATCGAACCTCATCTTACAGATTTCCCTCGCTGGATGAATCAATTGAGAAAAATGCGAAACGGATTCGGAAAACGAGCCGACAAGGTTTAGACCTGATCCATGCAGTCCAACAGGGAAACCTGATATCCATGCGATCACAACCTACCAGGATTCGCGTTATTATTGGATTTTCACTTGACAAAACGACAGGAACGTGGTATCTTATTGCCACCTTAGCACTCTCGCTTTAAGAGTGCTAAATCTATAGATAGGGAACTTGTCGTTTGCGATGTCCACTTTAGATGTCCGGAGACGTCAGATTTTAGAGGCCATCATCCATTGCCACACGCTTACGGCCCAACCTGTGGGTTCTCGTGTGATTGCAAAGCGGTACAATCTTGGTCTAAGTGCCGCAACGATCCGAAACGCAATGGCGGATCTCGAGGAAATGGGATACGTGATGCAGCCCCACACCTCTGCGGGGCGTGTCCCAACAGAACTTGGATATCGTTTTTACGTCGACAGCCTCATGGAAGTCGGTATTCTCAGCGAAGCTGAGAAAATAAAGATCCGTCTCAGCTATGACGATGTGAGACGCGAATTTGAATATCTGATGGAGCAGACGTCCCGCATTCTATCAACGATTTCCCATTATGTTGGTGTGGTCATGAGTCCCGGATTGCAGACGAGGGTCCTGAAGCATTTTGAGATCTTTCAGGTCAGTGAAGACAAGCTGCTTGCAGTGCTCGTCGTAGAACCCGGTGTCATCCGAAATCGAGTGCTCGAGAAAGAGGAGACCCTCACAGGGGAAGATCTGGCCAAGATTAACAACGCACTGAAGGCTCGATTCGTTGGCCGATCTCTCATTGAGCTGCAGAACCTTGTTGATAGTCCGGAACAGATGCGATCTATGTTCGATCAGCAGATCTTTCAGGAAGTTTCGTCGTTGGTCCGTGATGCTCTCGATGTGACTTACGATCCGGAGATTTACCTTCAAGGCAGATCCAATATATTCTCCCAGCCTGAGTTTGAAGATCTCCGCCGTATGGAAGCTATCCTCGACATACTGGAGAAGAAAGAACAACTATCCCATCTGTTGGATTTTTCACCCGGGATGGAGATGGGTGTTTATGTCCGTATCGGCAGTGAGATCAACTGTGAGGCGATGGAGCAGTGCAGTGTGATCAGCGCTGCCTATCAGTGGAATCAACGTCCTTTTGGGATTATCGGTGTCATCGGCCCAACGCGGATGGAATATCCTCGAATCGTGTCCATCGTAGACTATACAGCGAAAGTTATGAGTCAAATGCTGCAAAATAGATTGGTGTAGGACACACTATTTCTGTAGCCAACTGGATTGAGGAGGTCCCAGTTCAAACCATCATGGTAGAAAAGAAGACCAACACAATATCGGAGGCGGATGAGGACATCCCTGTCGAGGATTCAACCGAATCTGCGACAGGAGAAGCTGACTCTGTGGAAGTACAAACCGTGGAGGAAGACAAAGCGGCAGAAGAACTGTCTGAGGTTGAGAAACTCCGTGCAGAAGCAGAAACAGCGCGAGATCGGATGTTACGAGCCGCCGCCGAATTTGAAAACTATAAGAAACGTGCTGAGCGAGAAAAAAATGAGTTTATGAAGTACGTTGCGGAAGGTTTCATCTCTGATCTCCTACCTGTGCTCGACAATCTCGAGCGAGCGATAGGCTCTGTCGCCGAAGACGATTCCTCCAATGAGTCCATCCGTGAAGGGATCTCCATGACCTACCACCAGTTACTGGGAGTCCTGGAAAAGCGAAACGTGCATCAGATCCAGGCGGTTGGCGAGATATTTGACCCGGAATACCATGAAGCGATGGCAAAAATCCCATCGGATGAACCAGAGAACACGGTCGTTGAGGCTTTTCAACACGGCTATGTGCTGCATGATCGCGTGATACGCCCAGCCAGAGTGATCGTTTCCCAGGGTCCTCAGAAAGAAAGCGAGACGGATAACTCGGATGGCTAAAGTTATCGGTATTGACCTGGGTACTACGAATTCCTGTGTTGCGGTGCTTGAGGGAAATGAACCTAAGGTCATCCCAAATGCTGAGGGAGTTCGGACCACACCATCAGTCGTTGCGTTCACCAAGAATGGTGAACGTCTTGTCGGACAATTGGCCAAGCGTCAGGCCGTTACCAATCCCACCAACACGATTTTCTCGGTGAAACGTTTCATGGGGAGACGTTACCATGAGGCGAAGGAGGAGATCCCACTGATTCCTTATGAGATTGTGCAGGACTCAAACGAGAATCTCGCCATTCGAGTCGGTGAGAAAGGATATACACCACCCGAAATCTCGGCGATGATCCTGCAAAAGATGAAATCGACCGCTGAGGATTACCTGGGAGAAACGGTATCCCAGGCGGTGATCACCGTTCCGGCCTATTTCAACGATGCTCAGCGTCAAGCGACGAAGGATGCAGGGCGGATCGCAGGGCTTGAGGTGTTGCGCATTATTAACGAGCCAACGGCAGCGTCTCTGGCATACGGCATGGATCGGGGCAAGGACGAACTGATCGCCGTCTATGATCTCGGCGGCGGAACCTTCGACATCTCCATCCTTGAGATCAGCGAAGGGGTTTTTGAAGTAAAGAGCACTAATGGGGATACCTATCTGGGTGGTGACGATTTTGATCGATGCGTGCTCGACTGGATAGCTGAGGAATTCAGACGAGAACACTCCATCGATTTGCGGAAAGATGACATGGCATTGCAGCGGCTGAAAGAAGCCGCAGAAAAGGCCAAATGCGAGCTTTCGACGACGGCACAGACGACCATCAATCTGCCGTTTATTACCGCGGATGCCAGTGGCCCTAAGCATCTCAACATGGCGATAGATCGTGCCAAACTCGAGCAGTTGGTCGATCCACTCATCCAGCGCACGATTGAACCGTGTCAGCGCGCCTTGCAGGATGCCGAGATTCAGGCAAGTGATATCGATGAGGTGATCCTCGTGGGTGGACAGACACGGATGCCGAAAATCCAGCAGGCCGTCAAGCAGTTTTTTGGGAGGGAAGCTCACAAAGGGGTCAATCCCGATGAAGTCGTGGGAATTGGCGCTGCGATTCAAGGGGCCGTACTGGCAGGTGAAGACAGTGTCAAAGATGTACTCCTATTGGATGTGACCCCGTTGTCTCTTGGGATAGAGACGGTGGGAGGTGTGTGTACTCGCTTGATCGAACGTAATACAACCATCCCCACGAAGAAGAGCCGGGTCTTTTCGACAGCATCGAACAATCAGACAGTCGTGGGTATCCATGTACTCCAGGGCGAACGTGAGTTGGCTGCGTACAATCGCACATTGGGACGATTTGAGTTGGAGGGGATTCCACCGGCACCTCGAGGGGTTCCCCAGATCGATGTAACCTTTGATATCGACGCAAACGGCATCGTTCATGTTTCTGCAAAGGATCTGGCGACGGGAAAAGAACAGAGTATCCGGATCGAATCTTCCAGCGGTCTCTCTGAAGGGGAGATCCAGCAGATGATCAAAGATGCCGATGAACATGCCAGCGAAGACGAACAAAAACGGGGAGAAATCGAGGCGCGTAATCGTGCTGAGTCGCTGATCTATAGTGTACGGCAAATCCTTGAAGAACATGGGGATGAGATCTCTGAGGACGAAGTACGGCAAGCCCGGGAAAAGGTTTCTACGCTTGATCAGGCCCTAACAGAAAATGATACTGAGATGATCGAGCAAGCAACCGATGCCTTGAGAGAAGTCTCCCACCGTCTCGCCGAGACCATGTATGCACAAGCTCAGACAGAGGCTGCTTCAACCCCCGCTGATGAGACAACGGAAGCCGACGAAGCATCTGCCGAAGCGCATACGGATAATCATTCAGAGCCGGAGGACCAGGAGTGATAGAACGTCATGGCTAAGCGCGACTATTATGAAGTTCTAGGTGTGAGTCGGAATGCGACGGACGAGGAGATCAAACGGGCGTATCGTCGCCTGGCGATTCAGTATCATCCCGATAAGAATCCCAATAACAAGGAAGCGGAAGAACGATTCAAAGAAGCAACGGAGGCTTATGAAGTCCTGCGGGATTCTCAAAGACGACGGCAGTATGATCAATTTGGTCATGCGGCATTTGAGGGCCGAACCGGGGGGTTTGGGTTCGATTCCAGCATATTTGACGACATCTTCGGTGGATTTGCCGATCTATTTGGCGGTGGAGCGCAAAAGCGTTCTGGTCCGAGACGAGGGCAGGATGATGAAGTCACGCTCGACATTACTCTCGAAGAGGCCGCCGCAGGTGCCACGAAAACCGTCGAATTCTCTCGAGTAGAGGCCTGTGACACCTGTCATGGCACCGGGGCACGAGAAGGAACCGTCCCTGAAACTTGCTCGATGTGTGGGGGAAGTGGACAGGTCACTGCGTCGCAGGGCTTTTTCACCGTCAGACGAACCTGTCCTCGTTGCCGTGGCGAAGGTAAGATCATTGCGGATCCATGTACCCAATGCCGGGGCGAAGGAAGGGTTCGTAAGAACCGCAGGATCACCGTCACGATCCCGCGAGGAGTCGAAACAGGTCAGTCCATACGACTGGCCGGGGAGGCACATGTAGGCTTGCATGGGGGGCCTCCCGGCGATCTCTATGTAACGCTCCGTGTGCTCAAGAATGAACTCTTTGAACGTGACGGAGCCAATCTGCTGTATTTGGCGAAGATCGGATTTCCACAGGCATCCCTCGGTTGTGAGATTGAGATTCCGACACTCGATGGATCTGAAACACTCAAGATCCCCCCCGGAACCCAGACGAACCAGAGGTTCCGCATCCGAGGGAAGGGGATGCCCCGCCTCAATAGTTACGGAAGTGGGGATCTCGTCGTTCAGGTGTTTGTTGAGACTCCAACGGATCTCAGCGAGGAAGAACAATCGCTTCTGCAACAACTGGCGCAATTACGAGGGGAAACGGTCAACAAATCTGAGCGAGGACTGTTCGAGAAAGTATTCCATCGGAGTAAGGGCGAATAATCGGAGAAGGATTGCCCGGGAGGCGCGCCTCGATGAACGGAAGCGATCACAATGTTATGGACTCAGATAGATGTTGTGACAGCATCGGAAGCGTCTGAAGCGATTGCCAATCTCTTCTGGGAAACCGGTGCCAATGGCGTTTGCATCACAGACAACGATGATTCCACCACTATAACCGCCTTCCTACCCAATGATGATCTCATCGGAGATCGCGTTTTCAGGCTCCGTCAACTCCTGGCGGAACTGAAGGGCTATGGCATACAGACAGGCCGTGCAGAAATCCAGCTCACGTCTCTGGAGGATGAGGACTGGGCTCATACCTGGCGTTCTGCATTCCCTCCTCAGCGGATAGGGGAGCGATGGCTCGTCGCCCCATCCTGGGAACAAATCACACCTGCCCCACATGATCGGCTGATCGTCCTTGATCCAGGAATGGCCTTCGGCACGGGTTACCACCCTACGACCAAACTGGTACTTTGTCTGATGGAGGAGGTCATGTATGACGGAGAGTCCGTGCTAGATCTGGGTACGGGATCGGGGATCCTTGCGATAGCGGCTTCCCAACTGGGAGCGGCATCGGTGACCGCAACGGATATCGATGAACAATCGCTCAAGATCGCTCAGGAAAATGCCAGGAAGAACAACGTTGCCCAGTTGATCGAGTGGAAGCAGGGAAATCTGTTTGAGGGGATCCATGGACAGTACGATCTGATACTCGCCAATATTCTCACCAAAGTTCTCCTGCCTATGATCAGTGGATGTCGACCTTTTCTACGCCCCAATGGTCGCCTTATTCTCTCCGGCATACTGAGACAGGAAGATAAGACAATCCGGCGGGCACTCAACGCAGCCAATCTGAAATGCCTCGAGACACGGACCATGGATGAATGGATGGCCTATCTGGTGGGCTGAAGATACCACTCAATATATGAAACACTTCAGCGACGTGGCTATGTGTTCCGTTTTTCCGTGCTGTCCGTGTTTCAGAAACGGCATTAAAAACTGGTATCTGCGTCCATTGGCCTGGCTTTAGTGCTTCACCGCGATTTTCCTGACACCCCTATTACCAAAGAAGTCTATCTCAACTTGGCGGGTTCCGGCTCAAAAATCCTTTACAATTCCCTGCCAAGCTGTTATATTATTCTTGACTCCGGATGAAGGCAGGTGTTCTGCGATGAACTACAATGCATGGTTCCAGTGCAGCGAAGGGTGCGACGAGAAATATCCACTTACAGAGATCATCTATCAGTGTCAGAAATGTGATGGTTTACTCGAAGTGGGTCACGATATAGAGAAGCTGCAACACCGTAGTGCTGCCGCGTGGATGTCTCTTTTTGACCAGCGTTATATGCGAACCGTGTACCCTTATGGAAGTGGGGTGTGGGGCAAGAAGGAGTGGGTCTGTCCAAATGTAGACGATGCGAACATTGTTTCCATGTATGAGGGCGGAACGAATCTGTTCTGGGCGGAACGCTTTGGCAAAGAACTCGGATTGGAGAATCTCTGGATCAAACAGTGTGGAAATAGCCACACAGGTTCTTTCAAGGATCTTGGGATGACGGTGCTCGTATCGATGGTGAAGCAGATGATCTCGGAATCGGTTCCGATCAGGGCTGTTGCATGTGCTTCCACAGGAGATACCTCGGCGGCCCTTGCCGCTTACTGTGCTGCCGCTGACATCCCGGCCGTGGTTTTCCTGCCGCGAGACAAAGTCTCTCATGCGCAGTTGATTCAGCCCATCGCAAATGGAGCACTCACCCTGGCGCTCGACACCGATTTTGATGGATGCATGCGTATCGTAAAACAGGTGACTCGGACGAAAGAGATCTATCTCGCAAACTCCATGAATTCTCTGCGGATCGAAGGGCAAAAAACGGTATCCATAGAAATTGTGCAACAATTTGACTGGGAAATACCCGATTGGGTTATCATCCCGGGTGGCAACCTCGGCAACGTGAGTGCATTGGGATATGGCTTCCTGATGATGCGTGAGTTGGGGGTGATTTCCAAACTACCACGGATCGTATGTGCTCAGTCTCAAAAGGCCAATCCTCTCTACCTAAGTTATTTGAGAGAGTTTGAAGAGTTCAAGCCGCTGCAGGCTCAGAAAACACTGGCGAGTGCCATCCAGATCGGGAACCCTGTATCGATATGGAAGGCGATCGGAGTTCTTCAGCAATTTGATGGGATTGTGGGTCAGGCAACGGAAGATGAACTCGCAAATGCCGCAGCATGGGCGGATCGAACAGGGCTATTCAACTGCCCACATACGGGAGTCGCACTGGCTGTGCTTATTAAACTGGTGCAGCGTGGACTCATCCGGAAGGATAACCATGTCGTTGTGATCTCAACGGCAAACGGCCTCAAATTTCCTGAGTTCAAGATCAATTATCATGAAGATAAACTTGGAAGGGAAGTGAAACCGAAGCACCGGAACCTCCCGATTGAGCTTCCCGCCGACTATGATACCGTGATGCGAACGCTTGACAAGCAGCTTGAATAAATGGTGACACAACCGAGAAAAACTGTGTGTTTATGATTTGCACGAGGAGGAATGATTATGTGGATATGGCAAGAAGGCGAAGATTACGATGTGCAGGTCGGCGCATCCGGCTCAGACCGACGGCGTGCTGCATCGAACAGATATTGTCTCGGTGCAGGTTGGGGATCCGCACTCGACCATCATGTGGAATATCGTTTCCATCTACCCCTACGCTATTTTCAAGCATCCCTTCATCTCCGCTATGTACGCGACAAGGAAGGTGATGCTTCGGTTCAGGTGAGTCTGGATGGCAAACCTATTGGACGCGCCATTTCCCTGCCCCCAACAGACGGTACGGGAGAGCGTGCAGAAGAATGGAAAATCGTAACAATATCTCTCGGTGACATCCCTGCAGGCGAACATATTTTGAAGCTCCAGCCAGCATCACCAAATAGTGAGATCGCAATCGATGGGTTTTTCATTGCGGATCCTGCTTTCCATTTGCCCCCCGATTTCATGCGTTTTCTCCAGGAAGAAGAACGAAAAATTGAAGTCTCGACGATCCACCTGGAAGCAAAAGTGCGATTTCATCATGTTCCCCGGCAGAACCGACGCTACGTGATTCCATCTTTCGCCCAGGTCATCCCTGAGTTGGCGAGCCTTCCTTCTGAAATGGAGAGCGATGCGGCCAATGCCCAACCTTATGTGAGCTTTGGTTATGATGGACGTCGGAAACCCAACTATGATGCCGAAACAGTGTGGCATGCACTCCGCCGAGAAACACTGGATAACACAGATCATGCAGGGAAACTCGGACTCTACAATCCGACAACGGATATGAACTACATGATCGGCTTTCAGATTGGGGCGCGTATCGCTTCCTATGAAGCACCCGAATTCGCACTACCAGGTGTCACGAAAGCTCACCTGCCCAATCTCCTGATTGAGGAAGCTCAGATCCACGAAGGGATCAAGGCAACGGTCTGTTTCCTGCCGTGTGGCCCCAACACCGTGATAGCCGCTGTGGCTGCTGAGAATGCAACCGATGATCGGAAAGAGATCTACATCCATCAGATGATCGCAAAGGAACCCATAGCGGGTCGCCCTGTGCGCTCAGGTGTCCGTACGGGACAGATGCGTTGGATCGGCTATGACAACGCGAACGAAGTCACCATCTCCTGTTACGATGAATGGAATCGTAAGGATAGTTCGCGTCCCATCGGGCAGATCTTATGCACATTGGGTGGCGCACACAAGATCGGCGGCCCCCAGGGGCTCGAAAGTGCGCAACAGAGTGTGGGCTATGTGTTTATCAACGACTTCGGTGGTGCCGTTGGCAGACTCCATCCCATCCGTTACCAGGGCACGAAATATCGGGTCTCCATCCCGGCACACTCTGGTCAAATTGCACTCATGGCAGTGCATCTGGAACGGTATGCAAGTACGATGGTTCCCGGCCCAGGAGATGGGAAGATCTATGTCAAACGGTCCGATGATGATGCAATGTTGGCAAGCGTCCAAATCCTGATCGATGCGCTTGAACTTCCGTGGCTTGAGGAGATTGGGGAGCAGATTCGCAAACATCAAGAATCAAAAGCGGCCACTGAGAGCTAGAAAGAGAAATCCTCTTTGCACGCTGTTCGTTTTCATCAGCAAGGCGATGTGGATGTTCTTCAATATGAGGAGATCTCTGTTCCCTCCATCCAGGCGAACGAAGTATTGGTTCGGGTACATGCGTGTGGTCTGAACCGCCTCGATCTGAAGGCCCGAGAGGGACGCCCGGAAGTCACCCCCATACCTCATATCCTGGGTTCGGATGTGGCCGGCGAGATCGCTGAAGTAAGCACGGATGTTCAGGGGATCTCCGTCGGAGAGCGGGTCGTCGTTTATCCCTGCATAGCCTGTGGTGTATGTGAGGATTGTCTGTTAGGGGATGATCCGCTCTGCGAACACCAGAAGGTATTTGGGTTCCAGACACAGGGAGGTTATGCAGAGTTCACAGTGGTGCCTGCAACCCATGTCCTCCCCATCCCTTCCAGTCTGTCATACCAGAATGCCGCTACACTTCCTGTTGCCTATCTTACTGCCTGGCATATGCTGATCACCCGCGCCCATTTACGGCCTGGGGAGGATGTGCTGATCCATGCAGTGGGAAGCGGGGTGGGAAGTGCCGCACTCCAAATCGCCCGGCTCACGGGGGCTCGCACCTTTGTCACAGCAGGTACTGATGAGAAACTGCGGAAAGCTCAGGAACTGGGAGCGGATGTGATCATCAACTACAGGCGAGATACCTTTGCAGAAGTG
>JAJRTO010000163.1 GCA_024278235.1 Candidatus Poribacteria bacterium | reverse complement strand
GGAGTGCCGTTCAGATAACGTTGTAGTTGCAGGGCTTTCTCCTACTTCAGGTACGTTAGCAGATCGCCCTCAGCCTCCACCAATTCATCGAACATCCCCTTTATCTGTGCGGTGGTACACACAGCAGCCGTCAGTGGATCGAGGAGTGTCGCATAGTAAGCCTTCTGAAGATCTCGCTCCAGCACAGCCTGGACCGTCAGATCCTGGACAGCGACATTCGAGTTGTTGAGCGCTGCGAGTTGTGTGGGTAACGCACCCACCGAGCAAGGCTTCACCCCGGTGTTGTCTACCAGGCAAGGAACCTCGACGCAGCAACCGTTCGGCAAGTTCGTGATGATCTCCTGATTCGGGACGTTTCCATTGATCCGCACGGGATCATTGGTCTCACAAGCATAAATAATGCTGGAGGCATATTCGTGAGATCGACGGATCTGGATGGGTTCCTCACCGGAGATTTGCCGCTGCATCTGCTCATTCCTTTTCTGCCAGCGTCCTCCATCTGTTATCTCTTTGCCGGGATTCCGGCTCGACAGATCGAATTCCTTCATGATATCGGCATGTTTGCGGTAGTAGGGGACATATTCGGACATGTGGCGCGTTGACTCCGTGACAAAGTAGCCGAAGTGACGCATGATGTCGAAGCGTACGGTATTGCTTGCGTACTTCTGAGGATCTTCCATCGCTTCCCTCAGCAGGGGATAGGCATCCTCTCCACGCCAGCGGAATTCGAGGAACCAGGCCATGTGATTGATACCTGCAACCCAGTAGGAAACCCCCTCGTAGGATGCGCCAATATAGTTCGCAAGCTGTCTGGACGTTCCCTGGACACTGTGGCAGAGACCAACGATTTTCACGTTCGTTGCTTCATGGAGGATCCAACATAGCATCGCCATCGGGTTCGTATAGTTCAATATGAGGGTATCCGGACAGAGTTCCTCCACATCACGGCAGATCTCCAGCATCACGGGAGCTGTGCGGAGTGTACGGAAGATTCCACCTGGGCCAATAGTATCCGCCACGGATTGATTCACGCCGTAGGAACGCGGTATCATGACCTCATGATAGTAGGGAACGCCATCATATGCGGGTCCACCCACACTGATGGCAGTGATAACGTAATCTGCATCCTCCAACACCTCACGCCGCTCTGTGGTTCCTTCGATCTGCATGGGGATGTCATTCGACTCAGCAGCTTTCTGAACGAACTGGACAACAGGAGCCAGATGATCCGGATTGATGTCGACAAGACTGATAGTACCGTTGTGAAGCTCAGGGTAACCCATGATATCCAGCGATAGCCGCTGACCAAAACCACTCCCGGCACCGATGATAACGATTTTCGCCATAGAATATTTCTCCTTGAGTGATGAATGTAAGAATAGTTGGCATCGTAGCATGCTCAAATCGTCATGTCAATGGACAGTTCTGTGGATCCAGTACCTATGCGTATCGATAGGGTAGGGCCGCTTCCCGGTCGATGCGTAGTCTCTGCAATGCGTTATGTTGCACTGTCGGATGCTCCCTTGAGAAGGGACCTGACTGGAGGCCGTGTACGTCAACGATCCCTCGTCGGCTGTAGTCGAGCCAGACCTGCCGGACAGGCTCTGGTAGCGAAGATCGTGCATAGTCTTGCGCCAACGTCTCTAAGTCATACGGTATCCGCTCAAAGTAAAAGATCCCATCCTCAATCACCATGCACTGGGCGCGATAGTCGCCATCGCGTGGTTGGCCGACAGTCCCCACGTTGACAATCGTCTTGTTGCCAACGGGCAGGAGCATTGCCATATGCGTGTGACCGCATACGATCACATCGGCTTCCACTTGCTCGACGGCTCCCTGGAGGTGCTCGGATCCTGAATTTGGTTTCAGACTCCCTGATAGAGGATTCCGGGGAGAACCATGCACCAGGTAGTACGAAACACCATCAACGCTCACGGTGATCTGCTGCGGGAGTCCGATCAGGTAATCGGCATCTGCGGTATGGACACGCTCACAGTCGGCTCCGAGCCAGATATTGGCCTGAGCCTGCTGAATGCCTTGTGCGTAGCTGACGTCGTGATTACCTTGCACCACATGATGACAGTGCCGGCGAATCAGTTCGATGCATCGCATAGGAGATGGGCCGTACTCGACGATGTCTCCGAAACACCAGATCTCATCAGCCTCCGGGTGGGCGTCCAGCACAGCCTGCAAAGCACGGCTATTGGCATGGATGTCCGCGATGAGGAGTATCTGCATCTTCGATTCCTTCCGCCAAGCTACACTTCGATTTCCTCCGGATCATCCGGGGTGTGAGTCACTCTCCACTCCTGCTCCTCCACATCGAAGTCTGCTATCTTCTCGATGGGGAGCTTGAGGTATTTGCCGTACCCTTCGATCCCGGTACTCCCGTCAGGCAGCAACACTTCGCCTGTCCCCTCAAACGAACGTCGACCTTCTTTGGTTATCCGTCCGATGACGCGCAGTTCGGTATCCAGTGGAACCGGCTTCCTGTAACGCGTCGTGAATTCGAGTGTCACTCCCCAAATGACTTCTTCATATCGGATCATAATGGCGCGTCCGATGGTCTCATCGAGGATGGCGGTCGCGATGCCCCCGTGAAGGCGTCCGGGATAGCTCTGGTGTTCCTCCATCGGTTTGAAAACAGCGAGCAGTTCGTCGTTTTCCAGTGCGTAGAAGGCAGCGCGCAGGCCAAACGGATTC
The DNA here is from genome assembly GCA_024278235.1 of Candidatus Poribacteria bacterium. Classification (GTDB taxonomy): domain Bacteria; phylum Poribacteria; class WGA-4E; order JAJRTO01; family JAJRTO01; genus JAJRTO01. The sequence continues at coordinate 39 of JAJRTO010000163.1, read as the reverse complement.
TTCAACCCGCATACCAGGCACATTTTCGAGTTGGGTTGC
>JAJRTO010000162.1 GCA_024278235.1 Candidatus Poribacteria bacterium | reverse complement strand
TTCATCCCACACCTCATTGCTAGACATTTTGCTTCCTCTGAACGGCACTCCACTGCGTTGCGTGCCTGACTGCGAGCGTAAATGGTCTGATTTTGCGCATATTACTCAGGGAACAGTTCATTCAGAACGACAGCAACTCCATCGTCATCGTTGGAAGGCGCAATGCGATACCCGCGCTGCTTCAGATCGTCATGGGTGTTCGACATGATCACACCCAGCCCTGCGTATTCGAGCATATCGAGGTCATTGTAATTATCACCGAAAGCGATCATCTGGGAAGGTTGGATCTGCATTTTTTCGGCGAGAAAAGTGAGAGGCATCGATTTGGATACCTGAGGATGGGCAATTTCCAGGAAGGCACGATAGTCGCTCTGTGTAATCTGTGTAATGAGACGGACGTCATCTCCCAGGGCGTTCTCCAGATAGTCCAGAGTCGCTGGTAACACGTCCCGTGGGATGACGGCGACCACTTCGAGGACATCCCCGCACAGATCTTCTGCGAGTGATTCGGCAACCCGGAGGTGAGTCGCATTTTTCTCCAGGTAACCCCGCATCCACCCTTCCGCTCTCATTTCAAGATCACGATCAATCCATATATGGGCCGCATCTTGGGTTCCCTGGAATACCAGTGGATCGTGTCCCAGCGCGAATAAGGCCGTCACGGCACGCTGAGCCATCTGTCGTGGGAGTTCAAGACTCTGGAGCACAGTTCCGTCCATCTGTTTGAGGAGGGCACCATTGTGAGCAGCTATCAGCACTTCCGTATCGAGTTGGACGGCGACCGAGCGAGCGGTGAGATACCGGCGTCCCGTGGCAATCAGGACGGTGAGGCCGGCATCGACGACCCGTTGTACAGCTTGACGTGTCGGTTTCGTGACTTCACCGGCCGAGTTGACGAGCGTTCCATCGATATCAATAGCGATAAGACGGTAGGTCATCCATGTACCCTTGCAACAATTTCGGTAACTGCATCGAATTGTGGTTTGAGTGCGGGATAGAGATCACGATACACCTGATAGTATTCATCGTAGATAGCAACGTTCGCCGCCTGAGGTTCGGTCGTTGAGGTGATCTGGATCAGTGAGTCGGTTGCGGATTCGATGCTTTCATAGACTCCGCAGCCGACACCCGCTAAGATCGCCGCGCCAAATGCAGGGCCTTCAGCGATATTGATGGTCACCAGCTCTGCGTTGTAAATATCTGCCTGCATCTGTCTCCAGAGTGAACTCCGAGCACCACCACCGGTCGCATAGATTCTCCCAATGGGGAGATCCAACGCACGAATGATCTCCAATGAATCCCGCATGGCATAAGTGATTCCTTCCATCGTCGCACGGATCACATGCGCTTTGCTGTGGCGGAGAGTGAGTCCGAAGTAAACACTCTTCGCGTTTGCATCACCATGCGGTGTACGCTCACCATTCAGGTAAGGTAGGAACAGCAATCCCTCGCTTCCCACAGGGGCCTCGGTTGCCTGTGCGGTCAGCAGTTCATAGGGATCGATCCCACGTGATTTTGCTTCGGCGACCTCAGCATCTGCCAGGGCGTCGCGGAACCACCGGAAGGAACCACCTGCTGAAAGCACGACTCCCATGATGTACCATTTATCAGGGACCGAGTGGCAGAACGTGTGAGCACGCAGCCCCGGATCCACCTTCACTTCATCCGTATGCGTTAGCACAACGCCTGAAGTCCCGATACTTGCAGACACTCGCCCGGGTTTGACGATCCCATTGCCAACGGCGCTACAGGTGTTATCAGCTCCTCCGCCGACGACCGGTGTACCGGCTTTGAGACCCGTGATTTCAGCAACCTTCTGTGTGATCGTGCCGCATACATCAATCGACTCATAACAGGGCGGCAGCAGATCCATAGGCAGATCCAATTTGTTCATGACCTCCTCGGACCACTGGCGATTACGTACGTCGAACAGCAAAGTGCCCGCTGCATCGGAGACTTCCATTGCGATCTCCCCGGTCAACCGGTAACGCACGTAGTCCTTCGGTAACATCAGCTTGGATGCCTTCTCCAGGATGTCGGGCTCATGATCGCGTACCCAGAGTACCTTTGGCGCGGTGAAGCCTTCAAGGGCCGGATTACAGGTACTCCGAACGAGCAAGTCTTTCCCAACGATGTTCGTCATTGCGTGGCACTGTTCAGTCGTACGGACATCACACCAGAGGATTGCCGGACGCAGGACCTCCCCCCCTTGATCCACCAACACCAGGCCGTGCATCTGGCCTGAGAGTCCAATCCCCTTGACATCTGCAGCGTCAACCCCTGATTCCTGCAGTACCTCCTTGATGGAATCTATCGTAGCACGCCACCAGTCATGTGGGTCTTGTTCGGCCCATTTCGGACGAGGTGTATGAAGTGGATATTCCTGTAGGCTGCTGGCAGCAAGCTGTCCTTTCTCATTCACCAAAATGGTTTTGGCTCCTGTCGTTCCGACATCGATCCCGATCAAATACGCCATGCCCCATCTCCTATTCACTACGGTGGTCAGTCCACCATTCGATCACAGTCAACCCGATGGCCATCAGCAGAAACCAATGCCACAGGGCCTTTGGAGTAGTAGATACATCGATCCGCTCTGATCGCTGTGCCACGGATAGTTGTTGTTTATCCAAATTCGATTCCTGTTCATTCAGCAGATTCACCGCAAAGGATGTATTCCAGTTTTCGGCGGAAACAACGTAGATTCCCACATGGTCGGTTTCATCAAAAACGATTCCGGCATTTTCGACCGGGTAAGGTTTGATGGAACCATCTGGCATCTGTACTGTTATCTGTGTGATGCCCGGCGGCGGATGTATGATAACATCTTCCCCGGCTGGCACCGGTTGGACAGGCACGGGCTGTTCTCTGAGCCACTCGATGGCGTTGACCACCAGCAGCCAGCCAGCGTAAGATCTCGCAAACTCTGATACGGACGGCTCCAATAGATCCCAACCAAATATAACCGAACGTTGACCCGAAACTTCCTCGACCCATAGCAGAGGCCCCTTATCGGACTCGAGGATGGATAATGCATCTTTGGGGGGAACCTGTGTCAGAGCGGCCTGGATCGTCTGTCCGACCCAGAAATCGAGATCGATCCCTTGCAGGAGCGGATGGGTCGCTAATCCGCCCAGAATCGTCACTGAGATACTCGAATCGGGCTCAGACGAGAGGATCCGGATAAATCGATCTGGCGCGTCGGCTGGTACCTCCACGCCATGAAAGATCGCAAGCGTATTCCCCGGGACATAGGTTTCCTCCGGGATGAATACTGCCCGTATCAACGGTGCTGTCTGCAAGAGTTTCTGAAGATAGGGGTGAAACCGGGTGCTCACCACATGTACGGGAAGCGGCCGTTGCGGATACAAAACCACATAGGCGATATTGTCGATAGCAAGAGCATCGGTCGTTTCTATCTTGATACGTGCCACCGTCTCTGCGACGACCTCAGGCGACTTGAATTCTATGAGTCGTTTTTCTCCAGGCAGGAGATCGAGATAATCGCTTTCAAGGCGTTCCCCATCAACTTCAAGATACACAGGAGCGACCCGTTTGCCAGGCCCTGAGCCTTCCTGAATAGGGGACAGGTTCTGGATATTCACCAGGATCTCTGAATCGTGGGTCACATCGACGCGAGTGATTGCGACATTTGCAGAGTTTTTCGTAGCCGGATAGAATGCAAGATCCACCTCCATTGAATCGGGCAGATGAGTTCCAAAGAGCAGGATTCGAGGATTCCCAAGTGATTGGGCTAAACGGATCGCCGCTTCCAGATTACAGGGCGCGTCTTTTGGCGTGAGATTTGCCAACTGCTGGCGAAGTTGTACATGACTTTGAGAGGTATAAAGGCGGGGATGCCGTCCAGCTTCAATGAAGCTAACCCTGGTTCCCTCATCGAGTGCATCGAGCCAGGTGTTGATCTTAGAAATCGCTTCATCCCAGCGTGTCTTGCCGTCGAGACGAACCTGCATGCTTGCCGAGTTCTGTAAGATGATACAGTAGTTCTCCTCAGCGGCTCCTTGCTGGATGGGACGGGCCAAAGCCGTAATCCCCAGCAGAATGATGCCCAACTGGAGGACAAGCGGCAGACTTCTATGGAACCACTGAAAAGGAATATTGGCACGAGCATCTCTGGCAATGTCCATCCAGAGTTGGAGACTGGACACATGGTATGCTTGGCGACGCAACTTCAGAAAGTGCCAGATCAACACGAATGGGACCAGCAAGAACAGCCAATAAAACATCTCAGGCGCGTGGAAAGACATGATTGATCCTGTCTTCCAGAGCGAAAGCATCCGTTTTGCGGAATATTCTCAACCCACAACTGGTAACGAATCATTCAACATCTGAATCATGAGGGAGTCGCGGGAGCTTTGTCTTCTTCGACTTTACCTGTGCGCCTGTCGTTGAGTTTCTCCAGCATTTCTTCGGAATCGAGGCGGCCTACGGGTCCATACTCATTGAGCTTCTCACATTGCTCTTCAGCGTCGTCATAACGGCCCAAATCGATGTACATGGTAGCGAGATTCTTACGCATTTCACGATAGATACCGGGCCAGTTTTTCTGCCCTTCGAGCGCAAGGATCCTGAGTGCCGCCTCCTCCGCATCCTGAAAAACCTCATCCAATTCTTCTTTCTTCTCACCTGTGAAGGCATCCGGGTCTTTGGCGTAATCTTTCAGCATCCCCATTGCTCTGTCACACGCATTATAAGCCTTCTCGATGTTGACCATACCGCGTAGCTTTTTCAGCAATTGCATAGTGACCTCCTTTTGTATTGCGTCGATATTATAACAAACTCCGTCTGCTGTGACAAGCATGGAAGCACAAGCGTCGCCGGTTTAGGGCTCATACCTGTTTGTGGTTTACGAAGTAACACCATCTCATGTATCATAGAAATCGTATGATGACGTTAGGAAAAACAGTATTTGAGAGGGAGAAAGACTCATGCAAACGCTTGGTGATCATCTTCATCAAGCGGAATAAAGTTCACCACAACGCCGGCGACGGGATCGCCCTCAGCCAGGGGAAGGGCAATCGAAATAACCTCATTTGCGAGAATGATGTTTACCACAATGGTAATCACGGTATCTCGTTGGCGAGGCAATACGACCCCGGCGATAGCTTTTGCTCCATCTTCAACAATCGTGTCTGGAACAACGGCTCTGCCGCCATATTTATCGCCGATTCCGCTGAGGATAATTCCGTCGGGTTCAATCTCTGCTACGATAATCAAGATACCAGCACCCACAAGCAACCATATGGTATTGTCGTCGACTCAAAGGGAAACCGTATCATCGATAACTACGTTGCCGGAAATGCAAGAGAGGCGATCCAGGTGGTGGAAGGCAATACAGTGCTCAGGTGGGAATCCAACATCCCACTCACGCCGGAAACATTGGTTGGAACCTATGGGCTTGGAGAACTTCAAGCACGACAGTCGGCTGAAGAGGAACCGGCAAAGATTCTGAGGGTATCGAGTGTCGATGGCGGCGAGATTTAAAAGGCGATAGATGCTCTCGGAGAAGGGGGAGGCGTCGTCCATCTCGGGATGGGAACATACAGCATCCATCGCACCATCGTCTTGCATGATAATACCATTTGCAGTTTAAGGCGGTCGGTACCCGTCAGTGCCGATGGTGTCCGCTTGCAGGTGCAATGGTCCACGGGCAATTCTCTGAAGCATCTTGCCGGTAAACCTGTCCGACTACGATTCATCCTCAAGAACGCTCTTCTGTATTCCTGGAAGGTCGAATAATATCGTTCGGAGTAGGGCCAAGTGACCTCGCCCTACTCCAATTGGTATCACATCCGGGATGTGCAAAGGCGTTCAACGGAATGAACGCCCTTGCAATGGTGGATGGGAGGGGTCACTGCACTGTCTTGATGATCCCCCAGGCGGTCGCGAGTTTGCCGCGAGGTTGGACGGGTGTGGCGATGTCCCCCAGGCTGTCTGCGACAACGATGTTATCATACTGCATCGCTTCGCCACCAGAGGATCGGAATCCGATCGCACCAGACGCGAAGAACCCGTCGCCATTGTTCTTGTCGTCGGTCCATTCGCCGATCTGGACCATATCGGCCTGGCCTTCCAGACTTTTCTCGACAACAAACACCTTGAAAGTGAATCCTTCGACGATAAACCGTGCCCGATACCACACTTCGGGTTGCACGGTCTGGTTGTCGAGGAACGGGATGGGTTCCACGTTCCAACCTCCGCCAACTTTCCAGTGCCAGCGCATGTTATTGGGCGTGTGACCGGAACCTTCGCAAGAGATCTGATGCATGTAGAAGTTGTTGGCGTTATCCTGGGCACGGAAAACGAACCCGGTGATCTTGGCGCTATCACCTGCTTTGAAGTCGGCTTCGTAGACAAAATCTGCGAAATCGTTCTTCACGGTGATGCCGGCTTCGCCACCGTCGATACTCAGAACCTGATTCCCCAGACCAGGAACTCCTCCTGAATCCTCAAGCACCCATGTGTCTGGAGCATCCCACACACCCGGTTCGATAGCGCCCTCGAAATCCTCCTCGAACAGGATGGCAGCATGCCCACCCACCGCGCTAAGGAAAACCAGGCAAACGCATAAAGCGAGCGTACCATGAAGTTTAGCTAATTTGGACATCGAAATGAACCTCCGTTGTTGAGTTGTCATTGGGAGAACCTTCTTCTCCCGATCAGAGCGGATGAAAGCTACTGCGTTGCTTTCAATCTGCCCCATGTCACTGCCAATTTCCCGGCAGATTCCACAGCATAGGGGTCAGAACCGATCTCGTACACGAACACATTGTCAAACTGCATGTGTTCGCCACCAGAGGCCCGAAAGCCGATGGCGCCTTCTCGGAAATTTTCCCCCTTATCCGTCCAATCCCCGATCTGCCTCATCTTGGCAGTGCGAGGGTTCTTCTCGAACTCCGCCGTCTCGAGCACATACGATTGGAATGTGAATTCCTCGACGACGAATCGGGCGTGGTACCACACTTCTGGTAGCACCTTCTCGCCATTGAGAAACGGGATGGGTTCCACGTTCCAACCGCCGCCAACTTTCCAGTGCCAGCGCATGTTATTGGGCGTGTGACCGGAACCATCCGCAGAAATCTGATGCATGTAGAAGTTGTTCGCAGTATCCTGAGCGCGGAAGACAAAGCCGGTGATTTTGCCATCGTTCATAGCACGAAAATCGGCTTCGTAGACGAAATCCTTGAAGTCATTCTTCAGGCTGATATTGGCTTCTCCTGCGTTGAAGTCCAATATCCCGTTGCCCAGACTTTGGGGGCCACCGTCAGGTTCGATAATCTGCCATTCCGCCTTGGGATTCCATTTTGACGTATCCAGTTCCCCACCTTCGAAATCGTCCTCAAAGAGGATCTGTGCATGGGAAAAGGGGGTCATCGTCAACAACAAGCCAACCCCAAGAACGGCCAGTAGGCAAAAGATCATCCGTTGCATGGTCAAAGCTTACACCTCCCTTCTGTTCATGAGTTTGAGTGTATGAGTACGGTGCAACATTCCCACTACTTTATCACACCATCCCCTCCCTGCGCAAGCAGATCTGAGACCTTCACCTGCGTTTCCGCGAAATATTCTCTGAATTCGGGCCGAGGAGTTGCCAATCGGAGGAATTTCTGGTAAAAACGCAGCCCAACGCGCCTATCTCCTCGCTGTACATACGCATCGCCCAGGTACAGATAGGCGAGCGTCAGATCCGGCTTCAGACGCAACGCCGTCTGATAGGCCGAGATCGCATCCATCAGCCGCCCTTTCCGTTGGTAGGCCAACCCCAGGTGATAATGCGTCATCATGTCGTTTGGATTCAAGGTTCTCGCCGTCTCCAGATGCCGGATAGCCTCCTCCGGTTTGCCTTGTTCTTCCGCAATAGCCCCCAACCGTCGATGGGCTTCAGCAAGGTCAGGCCGGCATCGCACTGCCTGATAGAAAGCCTCCATCGCTTCTGCAGACTTCCCCTGCTGGTACAGTGCCTTGCCCAGATTCAGCCATGCACGGGCATCATCAGGCGAGGTCTGGAGGGCGAGGCGGAAGCTCCGCGCCGCTGTTTCCAAATCGCCTCGCATCAGAAGGAGCGCGCCCCGCGTATTTTGGGCTTCGGGAGTGTCCGATTGCCGGGTGTAAATCCCCAGCATCTTGCGCACGTATGCCTCCTTCTGCCGTGTGACCTTTGCCAGATCCGTCTGCCGGCGTTTCGAGTCAGGTTCGAGATGAAGCGCGACCTGTAAAACCTCCACGGCCTCATCCCAGCGTCCACTATGGTAATAAGCCAGCCCCAGACGCCGGTAGTTCTCCGCAGAATCGGGCTGCATCGTGATCGCTATCTGATACTTGAGGATCACCTGATGAAACAGCCTGGTTCGTTCTTTTTCTGTCTCGGCAAGTGCCTTTCTTGTGTCCGCACGGTTTGGGTCCCGTTTCAACGCCTGTTGGAAAGCGTCGATGGCAGCGTTGACATCTCCCTGTCTCTGGTAGACGGCGCCCAGATTATGATAGGCCGGAGCGAATTCAGGATCCAAACGCAACGCGTTCTGATACTCGGTCTCCGCATCGGAAAGGCGGCCAAGCGTGTGGTAAACACTCCCGAGATCGTAATGGAACATGGCAATTCCCGGTTTGAGTGCAATCGCCTTCTGATATGCACGGATCGCTTCGGCGAACTGTCCTCTGCGATGGTATATCTTTCCCAAATCACTGTGGGCTTCTGCGAAGTCAGGGTACAGTTGGATAGCCGTCTGACACGCTTTCAGTGCGGCCTCCAACTCCCCCGTTTCCTGATACGCCCTGCTCAGGTAGAAATGTGCTGAGGCATCCTGCGGATTTAGTTGGATCGCCCGTTGAAACGCCTGGATCGCTGATTCCATCTCCCCTTCTTGTGCAAATCGTATCCCTTGTTGGATAGCGTACTGAGCTGAATCCGGCGTCCGGGCAAATGCGCACAGGGGAAGGAGGCACAACATGAGGAGAAGGGAGCAGAGGAGAATCGTGGAGCATAGAGCGCGTGGATGGGAGACGTGATGCGTGATACATGATGCGTGGTACATAGCATTTCATCTCTATCTGCAAATAGCTCAATGCTTCGGTTTAGCGACCTTCAAGATCTGCCGGGCTGGAATATCCATGAGCTTCGAGATTCGCCCATCCGGCCATCGAATTTCTACCTCGTCGACACGCTCATACTCACCCAGACCGAAATGCGCCCGGAGGTCGTTCTGCGATACGTAGCTACTGCCTGAGCGGATCTCCCTCATCTGGACCCGCTCCCCGGTTTTCACACGGATGATGGCCCCAATTCCCGCCCGATTACGGTTGGTTCCTCCGAGTGCCACGATCAGCCAACTCCTCCGATTGCCCCCCTCGTTCCTTAACAACGTGGGCGGTGCGTCCATGTTCGTCACCAGGATATCCACATCCCCATCATTGTCATAGTCGGCGAATGCACAGCCGCGACTGGAACGGAGCTGCTGAAGACCACTCCCTGCCTGTGAGGTCACTTCCTTGAATCGTCCCCCATCATTTTCAAACAGTTGATTGGTTTGAGCGTATGTTTCACCATATTCGGGATGGGCGTCCACTTGTGTATAGATATGTCCATTTGCGATGAACAGGTCCAGATCGCCATCGTTATCATAATCGAGGAATCCTGTCCCCCAACTCATCGGCAGGTACGTCGGTTGCCAGAGCCCGGTGGACTCCGTCGCGTCCTCGAAGAATCCATCTCCGAGATTGCGATAGAGGGTGCTGCACTCCCCGGTGTAATTTGTCACAAACCCGTCGAGATCCCCGTCGTTGTCGAAATCCGCAAAATCGACTCCCATACTGGCCTGGGGTGCTCCGGAAGCTGCGGAGGATACATTCGCATACACGGCGATCTCCAGAAACGTCCCATCGCCGTTATTCTGGTAGAGATAGTTTGGCTCCGCATCGTTCGCCACAAAAAGGTCCACATCCCCGTCGAGATCATAGTCCGTGGTGCAGACACCCAATCCATAAGAGTCCACGAAATCGATCAGCCCCGATTCAATCGTGATCTCTGTAAACGTCCCATCGCCATTGTTGCGGTAACACACATCAGCCGAACCGCGCAACCCTCGAGGGCCCGTCATGACTTTCGTGACCCCACGCCAGTCCAATGAGGGTTCCATGTTCAGCACTTCCTCCATCGAGGCACTCACATAGTTGGCGACGTACAGATCCAGGTCTCCGTCCTGATCATAGTCGAAGAACGCTGCCCCCGCGCCCCATCGTTCGTCAGCGACTCCGGCTTCTTTGGCCACATCCGCAAACGTGCCATCTCCGTTATTGCGGTACAGCAAGTTGGGCCCGAAGTTCGTCACATACACATCCAGCCAGCCATCATCGTTGTAATCGCCGACACAAACGCCGGCCCC
>JAJRTO010000013.1 GCA_024278235.1 Candidatus Poribacteria bacterium | reverse complement strand
CATTGCCGGTGCGGACGTTTCGCACGAAGATCTGGCTGTCATCGCGGGAGGGATCGTTGGATGGTGCATGACCTGTTACGAGAAACGCCCACGTCTCCGTGCTGGAAATTCCGGGGGCCGCGCTATGTGGCGTGTTGATCCACGCTGCCCCGGTGAACTCCACGACACCACCTTCAGGCGTGTTGACGATGTAGCCCATTCCGCCTTCGATTGGGAATCCATCGTCGGGCGCGTCCAGGGTGAACCCCTCAAATCGCTGAACTTCGGCATTGATCCGGATGACCGAAGTCGCTCCGAGCATCTCCGCCAAGGATCGCGCCGTGTAGGGGACACTCGGCTTCAGCGGCAGCGAGACCATGTTCAGCCCCGCAAATAGCGATACATAGAAGCGGGGTGCCCCATCCTCCCCCACCGGCGAAGAATCGGGTTCTGCTCCAGCCGAAAAACCTTCGCTCGGATTGGACAAAGAGGGTGGGGGCATGAACATGAGCGGTTCGGTTCTCACGATTTCGAGCGCGGAACCGAGCGGCTCCCGATTGGCATCCCGATCTTTGGTGTTTGCCGGGCCCCATTCCGTTTGAGGTTCGCCAATATCGACGAGAGCCTGGGCGAGCTGCTCGACCTCCGCTGCATTGTGAGCCCGTCCCTCGACGCTGATCTGAAGCGCCGCAAGCCCAGCAATGTGGGGGGCTGCCTGACTGGTGCCGGTGAGCGTCGCATACTGGCCGTTCTTGTAGGTCGAACGGATGTTCGTTCCGGGTGCAGCCAGCCGTATCGAGTCCCCGTAATTGCTGAAGAACGCCAGGGTATCATCGGCATCGGCAGGATAATCAGGACCGTAGCTGATCGGGGCACCATTCCCCCCGCTCTGCCCATCCGAATCGGCCAGTGCGGAAACCGCGATGACCTCCGGGTACGCCGCCGGGATGATCTCATTCCCCGTATCGAACACGCCATCGTCGCCATACACGTTTTGCCCGCTGTTGCCGGCGGCGACCACGACGACCACCCCTGCGTTCACCACCTTCTGTACGGCTGAACGCAGGGCGGTGCTCTTACCTCGGGCACCGAGGCTCAAGTTAGCGACCTCGATTTCTGATGCGTGCTGAGCCACGAAGTCGAGACCTGTGATCGCGCTACTGACAGATCCTTGACCATCATCCCGGATGACCTTCACAGCCCACAACCGAGCCCCCGGTGTCACCCCCACGGCACCGAAACCGTTGTCGAGCGCTCCAACGATGCCAGCTACATGGGTGCCATGCCCATGTCCATCGTTGGCTTCGGCTCCGGTGTCCACGGCATTGAATTGGCCCACGACATTCAGGTCGGGATGGTCAAGGTCAATGCCCGTATCAAGGATCGCCACGTCCACGTCCACACGTTCATCCGAGCCGTCGATGTCGGCGATGGCATTCGTGGCCGCACCGATGCGCCGTATTCCTGTCGGGATCGTCTGGAGAGTGATCTCTGTCACGAGATCTGGCTCGATGAACGCGATTCGCGGATCCCGGCGTACCCGGTCCAACAGGAACTCAGGGATACGAGCGGAGAACCCTCGAAAGGCATGCCGGTAGACGTAACGCACGTTGAGCCCGTCCCGTTCAAACTCACGCGCTGTTCCCTCGACATCGCCGACCTCTGGGCGAAATCCAACGATGTATTCATTGGGGATGCGGCGCGCCAGCAACTCCTGCCCGAGTATTCTCTCTGCTGCGCTGAGATTCCCCGGTGAAGATGCCAATAGCACCAGCGCGAATACGCCAAGCATATATACAGCCATCCGCTGCCCCAAGCTCAGATGTGTGTGAATCACTGCTGACCCCTTTCTGCTGTGTTGCCGAAGCAGGAAAAATGAAATGGTGATTCCCTCGATGCTAACGCACATTGCAGTTCCAGTATGGATAATCCACGGCCGGATCTTCCATCGTTAAAGAAAAGGTGAGGAAAGATACCCATGTAAAATGTGAGGGAGTAGGTCAAACTACTAACTGTTTCTGTCGGTGACTTTGCAGGATCGCTTTAGACAAAGGAAGGAAAGTTCAATATTTTAATTATAAACCATGCCAACCTGAAAATCCAGTCTTTTATCAATTTGCAGAAATTTCCCAGATAATGTTCGTTGGAGCCTATTGGCATACCAATTCGCTCTTGAGTTCCTGCAACTGAGTTCCTGCAGCACCAGATTCATGAAGGAAACATTCAGATAAAGACCATCCGCTCACCTGAGAAACTTCTGGGCTGTTGACACACACGTTGACGCCATCTCCAAAGCATGCTACAATAACCATCAGCCGAAATTGGGAAATACTGAGTTCCCTAATGTGCAATCTCAGTAGATCGCATTCTCCGGTTTGTAGTGAGCCACGAAGCGGAGCGAAGTGGCGTCGGAACGGCACTCCACTTTGTTGCGTGGCTGACTACGAGCGTAAATGGTGAAGGACTGAATCTACAATCATAAATAACTGTGTGGGGGTGGAAATGAACATTATCGTTATTATCACGGATAGCCTGAGATTCGATCATGTGAGTTGTTACGGATCGCACGTACAAACTCCCAATATCGACCGATTGGCCGCCGAAGGCGTCCGATTCACACGCGCTTACACT
>JAJRTO010000161.1 GCA_024278235.1 Candidatus Poribacteria bacterium | reverse complement strand
TTGAAGCGGGGCGTGATTATCTATGCGGTCTGTTATACGAATTACTCACACTCTGAAGCAGATGTTGCGGAAGCAGTAGCAGTTATGGGCGAATCTCTGGAAGCGATGAAAGCGGAAGAACTATTCGATTGATCGGAGGAATCTGATCCATCATGACAGAACATCCGAACATTATCTTTGTCTTCAGTGGGGAATATGTTCGGATGAAGCACACGTTTTCTGTTGCATAGGAGGTATATAACTGATAAAATGGTCTTCGTTAACTAATCGGAAACGCAACGGCGAGCTATTTTGGCCGTTGCCCCATCGTATACTTTACAGGAGGTTCATGATGAGGACGTTTTGGCTCAGTTGTATGGTATTTGTGTTGATAGCGTCTGTAACAACAGCCTATGATTGGCAATTCACCGAGATTGGCGGGGTGGACAGCGAGCAAGGTCCCTATGAAGGGGGAACCGTCGAGTTCCTGGGAACGGATGGCTTTATCATCACGGCGAAAGGTGGAGACATCTGGGGTGGCAAAATTGGATGCACCCTGGTGCATATCAATGGTGGGGCCGTAGGGGATTTCACGATTCAATATACGATTGAAGAGCATACCGGAGATCCTCCCACAACCTGGACCAAGTGCGGTGCGATGGTCGCACAAGATATCGATCCGGAAACACCTTATGTTTTCCTCGCGTCCATGCCGAGCAATGATGACACGGCTCTCAACGACAAGGGATGCAAACTTGTAACTCGTGCCGAACGAGCTGGTGGAGCAGGTCCGGGAAGCAATGGCTTTGCGCCTTTGCAGTGGCCGGTAACCTACAAACTGGTACGTGAGGGAGATCTGTTCACGGCATCCCTTTCCTTTGATGGTGGTGCCAACTGGCAATCCATCGAGAACCCGGCAGAGGGCAAAGAAGATAACACAACTCTTGCGTTGACAGACCCTGTGGTGCTCGGAATCGCCATCAATGGGCACAACGCCGGACAGACAACAGGAACAGCGAAGGTTACCAATATCAAGATCACCGGGGGTGGCATATCCGGTGCAACGGCGGTTGAACCTGTTGGCAAGCTATCGATAACGTGGGCTGCTATCAAAGGTTAGTTTCAGTATATGGTGTGGGTGTGTACCATCCACACCATAACGTAGAATCAGGAAAGGAAGTGTCGCAGACATGCGTGTCGTTTTGATGGTAGTTATCTTCATGATGCTGGTTTCACCCACATGGGCATTCAACTGGCTCGTAGCCGAGGTCGGTGGTGATGACAGCGAGCAAGGTCCTTATCAGGGCGGGGAAGTGAAGTTCCTGCCGGATGGCGGATTCACCATCAGCGCTACCGGAGGGGACATCTGGGGGAACAAAATTGGATGCACCCTGGCGTATATCGAGGGGGGAATCAGCGGAGATTTCATCATTGAATATACTATTGAGGAGCATACGACCGATCCTCCCACAACATGGAGCAAGTGTGGCGTGATGATAGCACAGGAAATTGACCCGGAGACACCCTATGTGTTTCTTCAGTCAACCTGCAGTAATGACCCAACGGCCCTCAACGACAAGGGAAGTAAGATCATCACTCGTGAAGCCTGGGGGGGTGGTGCAGGACCTGGCAGCAATGGCTGGGCTCCCCTGCAATGGCCGGTGACCTACAAAATGGTGCGGGAAGGAGATATATTCACCGCATCGCTTTCTTTTGATGGAGGCAAGACGTACGAATCTGTAGAAGATGCGGCTGATGGGAAAGCGGGTTTCACGGAGTTGGCGTTTAAGGATCCCGTTGTTCTAGGGATCGCCATCAATGGGCACAATGCAGGACAGACAACAGGAACCGCAACGGTCGTTGATATTAGGCTCAATGGGGAGGATACCTTTGCAGTAGAGGCCAGCGGCAAACTGGCAACGATGTGGGCGGAACTCAAAGGATGAATCGAACGAAGAATCGTTGAGTCTACCGCAGGTAGCTACGGCTACCGTTGTTTGCCCGTCCGGGAACGAGTTCCAACGGATGTGATCTACCCTAACAGGTCGGCAAGATGTCGGAGCGCTTGCCGTCCCTCTTCTGCGAAACCGTGGAACGAGTACCCGCATCCCCAGACGATCGCACCGAGGGCATATTGTGTGTGAGCAACCAGGCGTTGTTGCTCTTCCTCAGCGGTCAAGGGACGCCCATACCCCTCGAAGAAGGCTTCTAACAGATCAGGGCGTGTTCGCCACTCCCAGTCAGGATACCGGCTGAAGTCCGCAACGCGCACATCCCAATAGGAGCATTCGAAGTCGATGACGCCCGACCAGATGCCGTCACCGGTGATGAGCCAGTTGGCGGTACAATAGTCCCGGTGACACGGAACCGGACGTTCCCCCGCAAAGGCTGGCACCAAGTCTTGAGCAGTGCGGATGATGGTTAGTTCCTCGTCATTGAGGTAGCCGGCGCGGATGCCACTCTCCGTCCAGCGTTCGAGTTCTGCCGAGACGTACTCCCTGGCGTCGCTCATGGGGGTGCCAACAGGTGCACCATCGCGTCCGCAGGGACCAAAATACGCCCCCACGGTGAAATCATGAAGGCCAGCAAGTGCACGTCCTGCGGCATGCCACACTACGCGCTCCCGCCGGGTGGGGAGCTGCACTTTCTCCATGATGGTTCCCGGCAGTTCACTGACGAGCAGAACCAACGTCTCCTCGTGGGCCGCGAGCAGCCTGGGAGCATGGTTGCCGAAAGCCGGTGCCCACTGCTCGTAGCCATGCACTTCTATCTCCCAGGATGGCTTCTGCTGGTAAATCTTGACGTAGCAATGTCCCGACGAAGTCTGTAGCCGGCAGACCGCTGACCGACCGTGGAACCGCATGTCACCCGATACGACCTCACACGATCCCACAACGGAGGTGCACCAGTCCAGGATCTCCTCCACTTTGTCCGTCGGTATCATGGGTTCCCCCGGAATTGCATCGTCAGCCCTGATTTCATCGCATTTGTTCATCTTCTTTCCCTCCGGGCGCACGATGTAGGAAGGCATACGAACATGAGTATCAGTACTATCAGTCTCAGTAGATCACCATTCTATGGTAGGAGTGGCCTCCCGGCCACGATGATCGCGTCTGGGAAGACGCTCCTACGGCGAAAATGTGAGGTACTGTGTCTGGTTTTCATCGCGGAAATTCTCCTGGTTTGATTGAGTTCGATTATACTCATCTTAGGAGCAGGAGTCAACAAATTCTACCTGTAAAGAAAAGGAGTCATGATGTCTCAAATTCGCCTGGCAATGATTGGTTGTGGTGGGAACTCCGGCGGTCACGCTCAGGGACTCAAACGACACCCTGATGTGCAGATCGTCGCGACATGTGATGTAAATACGCAAATCGCGGATGGCTATATCGACCGAAATCTCCCGGAAGTGGAGCCGCGCCCGGGAGCGTATGACGACATCGGGAAGATGCTTGCCGACGTCAAGCCGGATGCCGTGCTTATCTCCACCCCTCATACATTGCACTTTGAGCAGGGGATGATGGCCCTGGATGCCGGATGCCACGTGTTCATGGAAAAGCCGATGGTGACAGCCGCAGAAGATGCCTATACGATTGCCGAGAAAGTAAAACAGACGGGCAAAGTTTTCGTAGTGGGATACAACACGCCTTGTTCCGCGAACTTCTATTACCTGCGAGAACAGATCCGCAACCGGACGTTGGGGAAGCTGGAACTCGTGATGGGATACATCAATCAGGACTGGCTCCGTGGCACAATGGGCGCATGGCGTCAGAATCCCAGGCTCTCCGGGGGCGGACAGGCATATGATAGCGGCGCTCATCTGCTCAATAGTCTATGCTGGTCTGTGGAATCGAACATCGATCAGGTGTTTGCCTTGATCGACAACTGTGGCGCTCAGGTGGATATCAACTCATCCATCAACATCCGTTTTGAAAACAACGTGATGGCCAGTATCGTGATCAGCGGCAACTGTCCTGCACCGGGCGGTACTTTCATGGTCTTCATCTTCGACAACGGTCGGATTGAGATCGATGGCTGGGGAGGCGGTTGGATCCGCGTCTTCGAGGGCAACAAGCATATCGAGGAACCGGCCATCACGCAGGAGATGTCCGCTGGCCGCTCTGACTACAACTTCATCGATGCCATCCTCGGACGGGCGGAACCTCGCACGAACGCGGAAAATGGCATTATCCAGTGCGAACTGATGGATGCGATCTACGAATCGGCACGTACCGGGATGCCGACAACACCGAAGCGGTAATATCGATGACGGTAATTCCAGA
>JAJRTO010000160.1 GCA_024278235.1 Candidatus Poribacteria bacterium | reverse complement strand
TCGCATCATCGATTCTGCCATCTCGGAGTGACTGCATGGCATCCTCTCGATGTTTCTTGATCTGCTCTTGTTGTTCTTTGGTGGGATGAGGTTTTGTCGGATCAAGAGTTGCAGGGAATTACGTTTTATGCCCTATGTCTTACGTAAGCGTATCTACGAACGGAAACATTTCGTCATCCACTGATGCCTCGGACAGTTCCTTGACAAATCGACCGATACGCTCGACAATCAGTTCAACGTAACGTTCGCCTTTTTCGCGCGTTGCGGGGCGTGGATCTCCGCTTGTCGTGTTCCTGGTGAGTTTATGCCAGGGCCGGGCAATAGACGCCCATCCATTGGTCAGCGCCTCAAACTGAAAGGGCCGAACAGCCCCATCATCGGCATCCTCCGGATGCACCAGATCTCCAAAGAGTGCCAGGCCCACGCTCGTTTCCATTTCACCGGCGTGATCTCCGACCGTCTCAAAGATCTCGTGAGCCTGATCCAGACCAACCTGCCACCAATTGACAATCGCAATGAAAACCGATGTTTTGCCACAGAGATCACGCACCAGTGGTTTGAAATCATTGCCGCCATGCCCGTTGAACAGGATCAATTTCCGGATGCCATGATGTTCCAGTGAATGCAAAATATCGATGACAATCGTGTTCAGCGTTGACTGATGAAGATTGATCACCAGTGGAAATTCGAGGGTGCTTGCGTTCACCCCGTATGGAATCGTTGGCAATAGCACAGATTGAGCGCCGAGCTGATTTGCGCTCTCACACACCATCCCAGCGATCATCTCGCTTTGCAATGCGTCGGAGCCATAGGGCATGTGGAGTCCGTGTGGCTCCGTGGAACCGATGGGTAGTAATGCAACTTCATAGCGTTGTTCGCGTACATACTTATAGTTCAGGTGTTGAAGTTTCCAGCGAGTCGGTATCATTGTTCTCCTGTGGAAATGGGTCCGTTGGTCTGTCAGTCAGTCGGTCTCTCGGTTATCTGGCCCTTCACGCATCATGTTTAATGTAACACAGACAGCTCGGAATCGCAACCAAATTCCCATTGCAAATACGCCTACTTTCCAGTATAATAAACGGGTGCAGTTACTAGTGCAAAACCAGGACAGATAGCTGGACACGTGCGTGTGGCTTCGTGAGTCGGGAAGAGCGTTGAACGTTCAACGGAGCCGGGCAGCACAGCGACGCCCGTTTCCTGAACAGGGTTGTCCAACTATCTCTGGTGAGACTACACTAGGCTATAAGGAGGTAACTCTATGTTTGGCTTGGGACCCACGGAGTTGATCATCATTTTCGTAGTGATATTGTTGGTCTTTGGACCAAAACGGTTGCCTGAAATGGGTCGATCACTAGGCCATGCGATTCGGGAGTTTCGCACCGCCGGTAAGGAATTACAGCGCGATCTCACGGAGGCTCTGGAGGAAGAGGAAGCTCCTAAGACAGCCTCGACGAGTAAAACGACGACAACGGGCGAGTCAAGCGTCAAAGGAGGTTGACCACGGTGGTCGATGAACGTCCCATGACGTTTTTGGAACACCTGGATGAACTCCGGACGCGGATCTTTCGAGCACTCATCGCCATTGTACTTGGCACGGTGATCAGTTTCTATTTCAATAAATATGTGGTGTTTGTCCTCAAAATCCCTCTCACGATCCAGATTAACGATATTCTTGCAGGTTTCATCGATTTAGTTCATAAAAAGGATGGTTCTCTCCTAAGTTTTTTCTCCCTTGTCTTACGTGCCCGCTCACATGTCGTGAACGCCGAACTCTTCAAGGAGGGTCCCCTCGAGGGGATCCTCGCATTCCTCGGGATCAGTGTCGCGTTCGGATGCCTACTCGCCTCCCCGGTGGTCCTTTATCAGATCTGGGCATTTGTACTTCCAGCACTCAAAGACACCGAGAAGCGCATTGCTCTGCCACTCTTTTTCCTCGTATGTCTGTTTTTTACCGCAGGAAGCATGTTTGCCTATTTTGTCGTGGCGCCCGTGGTGCTCCAGTTTTCTGCAGGTCTGTTTCCCGGTCTGCAGAATCAGTGGATGATAGGGCGCCATGTCTCCTTTATGATACGTCTCCTTCTTGGCTTTGGGATCGGTTTCGAGCTTCCGATTGTGATGGGGTTCTTAGCGCGAATCGGTGTGATTGACGCCAATGGATTCCAGGACCGCCGTCGATATGCTATTGTCCTTATCTTTATAGCATCCGCCCTCTTAACCCCTGCGGATGCCCTATCCATGTTACTGATGGCCATTCCGCTCATTGCTCTCTACGAGATGGGTATTTGGATAGCTGTGTTTGTGGGACGAAGGGAACACACGAATGTCGAATCTGTATGAACAACTACCAACTCTGATCGAACTCCAGGAAACGGATGCACAGATACGCCAGCTTCAGGATCAATACGACAGTTTCCCAACCCGGCTGAAGAAGCTGGAACAACAGCTTGCCAAACAGCGTGAAGCTCAGGAGGCCAGGGGCGAGGAACTTGGGATACTGCAAAAAGAACACCGTTCCCAGACTCGTGCTCTTGAGGACAACCAAGAAAAAATCAAGAAATACCAATTACAGCGACTTCAGGTGAAGACGAATCGCGAGTATCAGGCGCTGGAGAATGAAATTTCCCACCTGGAAGATGAGAATGCGTTCCTGGAAGATAGTATCCTGGAACTTCTGTTGCGGATGGATGAAGTTCAGCAGGCCCTCCAGGAGGAAACCGAGACTTTTGAGAAATATGAGGTTGCTTTCCAGAAAAAATGTGCTTCCTTAAAACGAGAAGCGAGGAAGCTTCATCGGCAGATCGAGGAGTACCAGGAGAAACGAAAGGCCCTTTATCGCAGTGGCCACCTGGATCCTGGCTTGCTAAAGCATTATGATGCCTGGACAACGCGCAAGAAGACAGCTCTGGTCGCTGTCGTCGATGGGAACTCGTGTGGAGCTTGCCATATCACGTTGCGTCCCCAGCTCATCAACCTACTACACCATCGGGCTGATCTGATCACCTGTGCCAGTTGTAGTCGTATCTTGTATCTCCAGCCGGAACAGACTGAAGATCCCGAAAGTGAACCTGTTTGAGGTAATGCCATGCCTTTCTTTACGATTGCTGACCGTGATGAAAAACAGTTGTTCGACGGAGTCACCATCCGCACGATGTACGGCGACAAAGTGATGATGTCGTTTGTTTATTTTGAGCCTCACTCGGCGGTTTCTGAGCATTCTCATCCGCACGAGCAGATGGGCACTGTCATCGAAGGAACCTTTGAGTTGGTGATCGATGGGGAATCACGCATGGTTCGTGAAGGGGATGCCTATCTCGTTCCCTCCGGAGTTCCCCATAGTGCTCGCACTCTGGATGACACGGCAATTGCGCTGGATATCTTCTCGCCGCCCCGGGAAGAGTACAAATAGAAGCGGAGATCCATGGCACAGAACGTTGAACGGTTCCCTGTCCTGGAACGCTTTGATCACGTACAGGCATGTACCAGTACGCGCACTGGTGGTGTCAGTTCCCCTCCCTACGACACCCTCAACCTTGCCTACCATGTCGGTGATGATCCGGCATCTGTTGCAACCAATCGCCGAATCTTCTGTGAGCAGATAGATATTCCCCTCAAACATCTCGTCCTCGGTGAACAGGTCCATGGCACTTGTGTGCAATTCGTCAGTGATACCAGGCAGTCGGGTGACGTGATCCCTGCTACAGATGGTTTGCTCACCAGTGTTCGTGGTATTTCTGTGGGGATCCTCACTGCAGACTGTATTCCGGTCTTTCTCGCCATCCCCCATCATGGAATCGTGGGACTGCTCCATGCGGGATGGAGAGGCATTTGGGGGGACATCCTGGGGAAGGCACTGGCCATACTGAACGAACATGCGGATGTTCTGCCCTCTCAGGTCCATATTGCCCTCGGTCCGGGTATCGGGCCATGCTGCTACGAGGTAGGTTCCGACCTGGCACAGAAGTTTCGTGTTCGCCTCGGCAATCATGTCATACGGAACCAGCGTTTTCTTGACCTCCACCAGATCCTCCGAACTCAGTGTCTTCTCGCCGGTATTCCAGCAAGTCAGGTTGAGTGCCATATTGAATGCACGGCATGTTCTTCAGATAAGTATTTCTCCCATCGTGCATCTTCTGGTAGGACAGGCAGGATGATGTCTGTTATACGGTTGCGGTGAGATAAACCATCCGATCTATCCGTTGCATCGAGCGAGCAGATGGTTTATACTCGACGCAGGACAAACAGTAACGGCTCATGTAAAAAGAAAGTGCACAACGTAGAACTGGCAGCCTTGCCCGTTCCAGTCGTTGTTGAACAGACACGAATTTTTAACGTGAGCCACAGATTGGGTGTGCCTTATAAGGCGAGTGACATGAAACCGGTATCAGAACAACTACCCAGGAGGAAAATATGCCAAAGGAACTGATCGCGACGGCTCCACAGAAGCCCATGTTACGAGAATATGAGGATGGCCCCGTGCCGGAGGGGCATCTGCGTGTCACAGTTGAATTCGGTGCGCCAAAACATGGCACTGAGATGACGATGTACCGTGGCAGCAGGGGTGCAAGGTTCCCTATGGGCCTGGGAAATATGTGTGTGGGGCATATCAGTGAGATCGGTGAAGGGGTCGATGGGTTTGCCATCGGAGATCGTGTGGCTGGTTATGGTTCACTGCGCAATACGCATACCTGGCGCGCAGATCGTGTTCTGCAAATGCCAGAGCGCATGACATGGAAGGAGGCAGTCTGCTTCGATCCTGCACAGTTTGCTCTTGCAGGCATCCGTGACGGACAGCTTCGCTTGGGGGATCATGTTGCTGTGTTTGGACTGGGTGCGATCGGACAGATGACAGTTCAGATGGCCCGTATGGCCGGAGCTGCATTTGTTGCAGTGATCGATCCGATTGCTCGGCGGCGTGAGGTGATCCCTCCGGCAGTTGCAGATATGTCCCTGGATCCAGAGACAGACAATATCGAAGCCGCACTGAAGGATGCGACAAATGGGCGCGGTGTTGATGTGGTCATTGAAACCAGCGCTAACTATGCGGCTCTCAACATGGCATTGCAGGGACTTGCCTACGGTGGCACGATTGCCTACGTAGGCTGGGCAAAGGAATGCAAGGGTGGTCTTGATTTTGGCGGCCCTGCCCACTTCAATGTGCCCAATATCATCTTTGCACGCGCTTGTAGCGAGCCGAATCGAGACCATCCCCGCTGGAGTTTCCAACGTATCATGGACAGTTGCTGGCAGTGGCTCGCGGAAGGCAAGTTCCAGTGTAAGGAGATCGTCTCCCCTGTCGTGCCCTTCGAGGAATCGGTAGAGGCATATCAGGATATTGATTTTCATCCGGAAAGGAGCATCAAGCTCGGTGTACAGTTCTGATGGTTAACTGTCATACCGGCCCATATTTCTCTTTCATGATCGGGCGTTTTCTGATATAATGTGAGCCATCACAATCAAAAGGTCACAATCAAATAATGAACGGTTCATCGGATGAACCAAACCAACATGGAGAAATGCAACATGCTCAAAGCCACAATTTTTCTCACCACGTTGTTTCTGCTCGCCGTGGTTCCCCTCTATGCCCTGGATATGGATGGGCTGGTGCTGTATCTGCCCTTTGATGAAGGGAACGGAGAAGTTGCCGCTGATGCTTCGGGAACAGGTAATGATGGCAAACTTGAGGGCAATGTTGAATGGGTAGACGGCAAATACGGTAAAGCTGTCCACGTCAGTGATGATGCTGGCGATAACATGGTCGTTGTCGCCGATCACGATACGCTGGATGTGACCGATCAGATGACCATGGCGGTCTGGGCTTATATCGAGACAATGCCCGATCAGCACTGTTCGCTCATTACCAAGGCGGACACCTATATGATTCACACAAGTCTGTGGAGTGGCAAGGGGATGCCCGAGATGGAACCACTTTTGTGGCCCTTCAATGCGTGGCAAACCACAGCAAGTGTGGCGATACCGTTCAACGAATGGCATCACGTCCTCGGAACCTTCGATGGGAAGGAAATAAAGACTTACATCGATGGTGAGCTTCAAGGTCAGGTGGCTTACGGAGATAAGATAGCCGTAACCGACGCAGACCTGGTTATTGGTCGTGACAGTCGCGGTTGCTGTAATACCAGGAAAGCATCCCAGATCCTGGATGAGGTCATGCTATGGAACCGAGCCGTCGATGATGGTGAAGTAAGAGAAATCATGGCTGGAGTTGCCTCGCCGGTCCAAGCTCAGGGCCTTTTGACCGTCTCCTGGGGGGCAGTAAAAAGCAGATTCTAAGGGATGGATCCATAGGGACGAAGGGTGAATGAAGAATCGTGGAACCCATTGGTTTATTCTTCATTCACCCTTTTTCATTCACCATTTCCCAGTATATCACAAAGTAGTGTGAATCAGGAAAGTATGAGTCGCATCATCAAAGTAGAAGTGGGCCGATTCGATTACAATGTGGTCGGCTATTTTAAGTTTTTCAAACCTGGTCCCGATGGTGAGATCCGGCGTCCTTCGGTGCTATTGCGGCTTACGGATGAAGATGGTGTGGAGGGATGGGGGCAGGCCGTTCCTACTCATACCTGGACTTATGAAACTGTCGAAACGGTGGAAAGCACATTGACAGGTTATCTGGCTGAAGCGATCCTGGGTGCAGATCCCGCCGACATCCGTGACATCCATCTCCGAATGAATACAGCGATTCGTCCTGCATTCTCGGTAGGGCAGCCCCTGTGCAAAGCGGCTGTGGATCTTGCTTGCTATGATCTGGCGGGTAAACAGGTGGGACGCTCAGCCGCAGAAATGCTCGGCGGAGCCCAACGAGACACACTGACCTTGAGTTGGACGGTTGCGTCGCCGGAGATGGCAGTCGTGGAGAAGCAGCTTGAGGAAGGTTGGGCACATGGATATGGTAACTTCAATATCAAGGTAGGTGCGCCGCAGACACCCGAATACGATTTGGAACTTGCACGGAAGGTCCGGGCTTTCTCACCGGAGGGTTTTCTATGGGCCGATGCAAATACGGGATACACGTTAGAAGCCGCGCTTGAGATCACTCCCCGGCTTGCCGATGTCGGCGTCAATGTTTTGGAATCACCACTTCCACCCACACAGATCCGAGGTTACCAGACACTCAAACGTCAGGGCGCGCTCCCTATCCTGATGGATGAGGGGATCTTGTCTCCATCGGAAGTAGATGAGTTCATCGCACTTGGTATGTTGGATGGGATTGCCATGAAGCCAGCCCGGAATGCGGGGTTGTGGCCGTCGCAGCAGATCATACGATGTCTCACCCAACATGGATTGATGTTCCTGGGCTCAGGGCTCACAGATCCCGATTTGTCTCTTGCAGCGGCCCTCCACCTGTTTGCATGGGCTGGGGTGGAGAGACCTTGCGCCTTGAACGGGCCCCAATTTCTTACAGATAGGCTGTCCGGGGAAACACTCGTCCCTCAAGGCGATAAACTGCGGTTGCCGGAGAAACCGGGGATCGGATTGGATCTAGATGCGCGAGCAGAGGAATCGCTATCCTTTGTGAAGAAGATCTGAGATGACGATAACCTCAAAGTATGTGCTAGAAAGGAGTACACAATATTAGAGTGGCAACTTCGAGGGCATCTGGATCGATATCCACCAAGCCCAGTTGCCAGGGACCTAGCTCCGGTGTCAGGATAAGATCTGCCACGAGTCCTTGCGTAAACACGGCGCTACCAGCACCGATCAGTACAATCTTCTTCCCCATTGTTGTTTTCTCCTCATCTCCACATTGAGCCTCAATGAGCCTATTATTATTGCTGGCTATGATAGCAGTTGCACTCAGACCTGTCAACAGCATGATGATAATAGGTTTCCCTTGCCTCAGCACGCTGTATGCCGTATAATTCAAACGTTGCTTCCATCAGGCTGCATAGGGACATGATGAGTCGAACGATTTGATGTCCAACGAACGAGGGTGGATCTTGATCTCCTGATTCAGGCTTTCTTGCTGTCATTGATTATTCAATCTGCAATCTGACAGAGGAGTTCATATGGCAAAACTTTGGGGCATTGTGACCCTGTTTATGTTATTCCTGATATTGGATTCGTTTGCTGCATTTGAGGATCTGGGGAGTGGCGCAAGACCACTTGGCATGGGTAGCGCCTTTGTCGCAACCGCTGATGACAGTAATGCTGTGAGATACAATGTAGCTGGCCTGGGGATGATCCAACAACCTTCGATCAGTTTCACGCAGGGTCGTCCGTTCGCCGGGCTCATCGTAGAGAACCATCTCGCCGGTGTTTTTCCTGTGAAGACAGTTGGATCCTTTGGTCTCAGTATCAGTCAACTCAGCGAAGAGAACGATGTGTACAAAGAGCAGATGATCTTGCTTTCCTATGCGAGAGGTTGGTCGAGTCACTTCTCTACTGGGATCAATGCTAGATATCTGAGCACCTCCTTTGATAAAGACAATCCATCCATCAGCAGTAATCCTTATTTCAGTGAATCCACATCCGCTTCTGCGTTTTCTCTTGATCTAGGGGCACTGTTGTCCCTGGCGAATGGCCTGCAATTAGGTCTGGCTTTGGATAACCTTATCCCCGCCGATGTGAGCATCCAGCAGGAGGAAGATCTCCCCCTTCAGGCAAGGATAGGTGTTGCCTACGACTTTGCAGGGATTGCGACAAGCGCGCAACAACCCGCTCTTCAGGAGATACTGTCCGCCACTCGAATAGCATTGCAACTCAGTTTTTCTGATGGTGGTCGAGGAATCCATACAGGTGTTGAAAGCTGGCTAAGCGACTCAATGGCCGTGCGTGTAGGGTATATCGCACGCACCGGGGTGCACAGTGCTGCTCAACTCGCTATGGGAGCCAGCCTCAAATTCATGACGCGCTTTCAGTTTGACTATGCGTTTCAGTGGTTTACGGAGGATCTCTCAGATAACACAGGACACCATATCTCGACCAGTATCCTATTCTGATGAGGTCATCGTTCGCCGGCTTGCTGCCTTTCGTTTCATGGAGAAGATATTTATGCGCTACTTCCTGTTTGCTGTAATCATGTCTGTACTGTTGAGCACGAGTATAGCCATGGGGGCTGTGGAGTCTATTGGTGAAATCAACGTTATCGATGATCCATCAGGACAAGTTCCAGCAAGTGCCAAGGTGCCGCTCCTCATCACGCTGACAGTCGATAGGTCTCGTGCTGTTCCCGTGACCGAAGACATCAAAACGTTCGAGATCGTGTTTCCCAATCAGTTCTCGATTCAGGCACTCGATGTGAAGAAAATCTTGCTGGATCGAATCGAGAAACCGCGTTTTACTGTCGAAGTGACGGGAAACTCCGTCTGGATCTCCCTGGAGAATCCCATCACAGACACCAAGGCGAATCGTGTTGTGGAAATTGAATTCCTTGCAGGTACTCCTGACATCGTGATGCCATCCGCGCGGTTTGGCGTCCGCATGCGAAACCCTATGGATGTGATTATCGGGGAATTCATCCGGGCAGGGAATGCGGATCAGAAGGTCAATAATGATGATTTTACATTGGAAGTGATCCCAAATGTACCTCCCCCACCACCTGCTGTTCTCGAAGCACAGGCGATTCCCAATGAAAACAACGTCCGGTTGAACTGGGAGATGGTGCCAGATCTCGGTGACAGCGGCGGCTACTTCATCTACCGGGATTCTGAGAGGATCGAGAACCTAAACACGCCGACCGCCTCAAGTTTTCTGGACGTGAATGTACCACCTGGCCCCCATACATATAGCATCGAGGCTTACAAAACATCGCTGTTGCGTTCTATTCCACTCGACTCCGGTCGTGTGAATGTCGATCAGGATACGACGGCTCCTGAACCACCACGCGACTTCAGCGTGGAGCTGGAGGCCAATCGTGTGCTTCTGAGTTGGCGTTCGAGTGTCAGCCTCGATGTGGTGCTATACCGTGTTGAGTTTCAGGCTCCGGACGACGCACAGGAAATCATTGCAGAGGTTTTGCCCACAGAAAGTGCTGAGGATGGGAAATTCGGGGTCATTCACTCGGTGACGTTGCGGACGGGTGTTTCCGTTTATCGGGTGTTTGCTATCGATGAGGCGAACCAGACATCTTATGTCACGGAAGAAATCCGCCTCTTTGATAAGCCTTTCCCAAACCCGTTCACTCCACTTTCAGATGATCCTCGATTCAACCAGATCACATTCCGCACGACAAGAGAATCGGACGCCAGTTTCAGGGTCAGGGTCTTCGACCTGCATGCTACACTCGTATGGTCTCTGACGGCAGATACCGGTAAGAACGAACTGAGGTGGGATGGACATGATGATGATGGTGAACTCGTTTCGAGCGGTATCTATGTTTACCAGATGCTTCTCGGTGATGAGGTGGTTGGTTCAGGGACGGTGATTGTAGCGAAGTAACAGGAGTTCTCATGCGCACACGACCTCTGGTCATTGGTCATCGAGGTAATGCTGGTCCTGCACCCGCAAACACACTTGCAGGCTATCGTGAAGCCATTGAGATGGGACTTGACATGATCGAGGTGGATCTGCAAATGACACTGGACGGTGAAGTGGTCATGCTCCACGATGATATCGTGGATGAAACGACAGATGGTTCGGGGCGAGTGGACAGCCTGACCCTGGCTGAGATCCGGAAACTCGATGCCGGAAGCTGGAAATCTTCTCTGTATCGAGGAGAACGGATCCCAACTCTTGAAGAAACGCTCGAACTTGCTAAAGGTCGTATTCATCTTTCGCTCGATCTGAAAGACACGCGCGTCATACCACGCATGGCTCAAGCGGTGCGCGATGCTGACATGCTGGATCAGGTCGTTGTCTGCGGCTGCGATGTGCAGAGAGCCTCGATGGTACGAGATGCTGAACCACGTTTCACCGTCGTGTTGAATATGGATGACAAGATGAACAAGCTGGCAAGGAACGCCCCGGATCAGTTCACCCAGGCTTATATCGACCTGGCATCTCAAGCACATCTCGCAGCACTCAATATGAATTTCCGATACATCACTCCTGAACTCGTGTACAGGGCACACCTACGTGGGTTGCCGGTCTGGGCATGGACGGTGGACAGTAGCAGAGATATTCAGGCACTCATCACGATAGGTGTTGATGCGATCTACTCCAACTGGCCCGAGCGTGTGCTGAAGGTCCTCGATGGTGCAAAACCTCTCCCTCAGTAAGCTGACATCAGACACTCAGATACAGAAGATCCTGACATGCATTCAGGCTCAAGCCAATATACAGAATGCCCGCGTATACGTCGTGGGAGGCACTGTCCGGGATGCCTTACTGAGGCAGCCAACTCAAGATTGGGATCTTGCAACGGATGGCGATGCCTTGTCTCTTGGGCGTAACTGTGCAGGCATACTGGATGCCCGTTTGGTCGTACTCGATGAAGAACGGCTACCGACAGTACGATTGATCTGGCGTTCTTCCTCTCAGACACTTGATCTGGCCCAGTTGCGTGCCGAGGATATCGTCGAAGACCTAAAACAGCGCGACCTGAGCATCAACGCGATGGCTGTCGAGCTGGACCCGCTTCTGAATCCAGGCTATGCTCCTCTCATGGATCCCTGCGGCGGTCTTGAGGATCTCCGCGCCAGGAGGCTTCGATTCACCGCGGCAGCTTCTGCGCTGGCCGATCCACTGCGCATGCTCCGTGCTTATCGTTTCGCTGCCACGCTGGGGTGGCCTCCCGACGATTCTGTTTCGACCCTTGTCAGCAGTCATCATTCTCGACTCCGGGAAGCTGCTATCGAGCGAATCCGCGATGAGTGGTGTAAATTGCTGGACGCATCGATGACCACATCTGTCATACGCGAGATGGATCGGGTTGGACTCCTTTCCGAGATCCTACCGGAAATGGAGTGTATGAAAGGTGCGGAACAGAATGCCTTTCACCATCTGGATGTCTGGGAGCATACTCTGTTGGCGGTCGATATCTTTGAGCGACAACCCATTCCCGAATCGCTCGCGGATTACCGCCAAGAGATCCGCACCTATCTACGCACCAAACTCGTGTATGACAAGCGGAAGCGGATGCTGATCAAATTGGCACTCCTGCTGCACGATGTCGCCAAGCCGCTCACCCGATCCCTCACTCCGAATGGCAGGATTCGTTTCATTGGACACGAAAAACTCGGTTCAGAAATAGCCAAGCGGATCTGTGATCGTCTGCGATTAGGCGGGAAAGCCAAAAACCTGGTGGGGCTCCTCATCTATAATCATTTGCGGATGATGCACTTCGCCAAGTTGGGAGAACCATCTCCCAGGGCGATTCGTCGATTCATCCGTCATACAGGAGAAGATTGGCTCGGAGTCCTTCTGCTTTCAAATGCAGATCTGCATGCATCACAGGGTGCTGCCCGCCGAACGGAAGACACCGATATCACCCTAAACGTCATGCGAACGATTGCAGACACCTATTACCAGGAACTGGAGCCGCTCGTGCATCAACCTCGCTTGATCACCGGGGATGATCTGTTGCGGATGCTTCCAGAGAAACCGGGATACTGGGTGGGTCAGACACTCAGACGTATCGAGGATATGCAATTCAACGGCGAGATCAGGAACCGAGAAGAGGCTTTGAAAGCAGCGAGGGATTATTTGCAGGAATTGGGTTTGGGAGGAAAACAAAAATGAAAATTGGTGTCTTGAGCAGGGTTTCCCACGTCGAAAACCGTGAATGTTAGCGACATTGAACGATGGACCATCGATACCATATACTCTCCACATATTTGGAACCATTTCTGTCATCTGATGTACGCTGGGTGTTCGTCAGCGACCCGCGGCGGCTCTTTCCACAGGATGGGACCGTCCAGATCCATCATGCTGCCTATCCTATTCTGCTCTATGAGAACAGCCTTCAACTGCGTACTGCCCTGGAAGTACAGAAGGACAGCCCATCCAAGACACCGCAGATCATCCTGTCTCAGCAGGAACCGGCGCAGGACCATCTGGTGTGGGACTATGTGGTGCGTTCCCAATACCTGTTATGTACTCCCCGGAAACTGCTGGAGTCACTTCGACCATCGTACCATTGGTCATCCGAGGTGGATCAACTGGAAGGGGAGGATCTCTGGAAGCATCTCGAATCATCGCTACAGGATCGAGGGTATTTCGGAGAGGAGTTCACAGCCCATGCTTGTCAGCGTCTGTTGCTCTCGGTGTTGTTGGAACAGGATGTTCGCCCTGGCTTTACGTATGACATCGTGTGTTCTATCCGCCGGGAGATGAGCACCGACCCTTGTATCCAGCATGTGAAACATCATTATCCTAAGCTCTATCGCTATCTTGAGACGCAGATACAGCAGTTGATTCCTATCGATGAGCAGGCGCAGGATGATGAGGCTTTTGCCCGATTTCTGTGGACGTTCGATGCCCTTATTCGACATGAACAGCCTCACGAGATCTTCTTGCCGCGCATCTTCAAAGAGGATTGGCACCGCTTCGCATCGATATCACCGGAAGTTATCGCAGAGACCTGTCATCGGATCGAGAAACAGCAGCCAGCGCGGCTCTTCGATCAGATCCGGCTCACCGAAGAGTGGCTAACTCTTGATTCCCAACGGTTCAAGTTGTTCAATAGCTGCATTGGCGTGGATCCGAAAGATCCGATGCGGACTGCGGATTTCCTTCTCAATGAACGTTATTTCTGTGTTCCAATCCGAGAAGGTTTGCGCATCCTTGCTCAGAAAGTGATAGAAGATCCCTCATACATCCCCTTTGACATCCTGCGGAAAATCGTAGCGCATCTCCAGCGTGGCCATCTCATGATCGCCAATCATGGTGAGTATCTTCAAATGCAGGCGTTCGTGCATCTGTTCGGGGATCTGACCGAACTGAGCTATCTCCTTCACTATGCAGGAACATGGGAAAATGATGGGGAACTCAGAACAGCGATACGCGCCTGGGCCGATGAGTTTTATCCCAACGTGATCGCCAGATTGGAGTATTTACGGGATCGGATCGAAGCCGGTAATATGAAACATGAACTGGTGCCTCCACAGATACTGCAGATGCTTCGAGATCGGGTCACACAGCTACTCACAAGGTATAACGCTCTGTTTCAGGAACTGGTGGCGGCCGATTACCCAAACTGGATCAACAACGCAACATCTCCCTGCACCGTCCACTTCCTGGATCAGATCCTGGTGCCCTATTATCGGGAGCATGCGGCGGACAAGCAGCGACCTAATGCACTGGTGCTCATTCTACATGGGTTACGGTGGGATGCGTGGGAACTATTGCGGCCACGTATTCTACAAGCTTTCCAGGGGAAACTTGCACTCGATGGAGTAAGATGTCTGTCGGCTGTTCTACCGACGGTTCAGGAACACTGCCAACATGCATTGCTTACAGGCGGCATTTCCATCACCGAGGGCCATCTGTTGGAGAGCCAGATAAGGGATGCTTTTGAGCAACGGCACTTAGCTGGGATCTTTGCGCCAGAAGCTGATACCGACACACTGCTGTCACATCTTGAAACCTCCGTTCATTGTGTCCTTATCGCTTCCATCTCTCTGTTCGACACATCGATCCTGCGAACACAGCACAAGCTCGCAGCCCTCTACGAACATATGGTGCGCAATTTCGAGGAGCGGGTTGAGCCACTATTGCAGCGAGTTCCTGATGAAACACTTGTTTTCATCGTTGCGGATCATGGGATGGTAGAAACAGAGGGTCAGGGAACTCTGTGGACGGGAGATCGTCTCAAATCTCAGCGTCGATTCATGAAATGTTCAGCGGATTCTGATGATGGGGTTCTGGGAGGCTGGACGATATTCGAAGGGAATCGGATCGCCCTTTCGGATGCTCATTACGCTTTTGCAGGCTATGGTCAGCACTTGGCCGGAGAACCTACAGGACGGTATACGAGCGGTGGGATTTCATTACAGGAGATGCTTGTTCCTTGCGCTATCTTCGTGCCGAAAGGCCCTGGACAGCTAGAGATGTTCTAAATCTTCACCAGGCCCATTCTTTAGGATACCATAGATTTTCCTCTCCAACTTCCAATTCCTCAATCGCTGGCTGGAGCAGATCAACACTCGCCAGAGCATCGAGTGCATGGGCATCACTACCAATAAAGAGCTTGACCTGCCGCTCCAGGCACATTCGATAAAACTCCATCAGATGCGATTGTCGCAACGACAAGAACCGTGGACTCAGTTCAATGCCGATCTCCCGCTGGGCGGCCATATCCAGGGCATAGGCGAGTCGCTTGTCATCGATACACGTCATCACTTCGGCTGAGAACTCCGCCATTTCATCCACATTCAGACCAAAGGTGCTTGGCAGAAACACAAAAGGATGAGCGATTGCATCTGTGAAGGGACAGTTCAGGGCCGCTTCGAACATGTACATCTCATGGATGGCAAAGGAACGAGGGGTCATCGCATCCGGACGAACGACGCCTCGTAGGTGATAATGGTTCGGAGCCATGAGCACGTAGTCAAACTGTGCAGCAAACTCCAACATGACAGAAGCGTGGCGATATTGATGCATGTGGGCTTCGAGCCCCAGGAAGACCTCCATCGATCCGTCATATTGAGAGATCTCCTTGCGTGCTGCCTCTGCTCGGAGGATTTTGTACTCAAAGCCATAGCAATGATCCGTAAAACCTATCGCATTCATGCCTCGTTCTTCTTCTGCCTGGATGATACGATGAATCTCCATGTCTTCAGAAGCGCATGGTGATATCTGGGTGTGGATGTGGTAATCTATCTTCAGCATCGAGAACTCCTCGGTACCTTATTCGACAGGACATGATAATGATAGCAAGCGATCTAATATGCCTTATTATGCCAGATCATCCGAGGCATTGCAAGGAAAAAGAAGGCGAACCCAGTGTGTTATTGACGAAGAAAGCACCGAATGATACAATAACGTATAACCCGTAGTACAGGAGTAAATGATGCCAATATTGACTGCCGATTATCTATACGACGTAAGTGCACAGATATTTGAGGGGGCTGGAACCCCTCGCGAGAGGGCGCAGACGGTTGCCCGACTATTGGTTCAATCCAATTTGGCGGGTCATGATTCCCACGGTATTATCCGTATTCCGCAGTATCTCCACATGATTCGCTCAGGGAACCTCGTTCCAGATGCAACGGTCGAAGTGCTCCATGAGGCCCCTTCGACTGCCATGCTCGATGGTCACTGGGGGTTTGGTCAGGTGATCGCGACCCACGCCATGACGACAGCTCTTGGGAAGGCACAGCAGCATGCGGTCAGCGTGGTGACGGTGAAACATAGCAATCACATCGGGAGACTCAGTGATTATGCCATGATCGCGGCCGAGCAGGAGTGCATTGGGATGATGACGGTGAACAATCATGGTTCAGGATTGAATGCGGCGCCCTTCGGCGGACGTGAGCGACGCCTTTCGACCAACCCGATCTGCGTTGCCATCCCTACTGGCGATGAACCCTTTGTTTTGGACATCACGACCAGTGTTGTTGCAGAAGGCAAGGTGCGTGTGATGCGCAACCAGGGAAAATCGCTGCCGGAAGGCTGGATTCTGGACAGGGATGGCCATCCCAGCACCAACCCCGCGGATCTGTATGATGGCGGAGCAATTCTCCCCTTTGGTGGTATGGTGGCCCACAAAGGCTTTGGTTTGAGCATGGTCGTGGATATCCTCTCAGGCGCGCTCTCCCGCGCAGGATGTAGCGGACATGCGGATGCACAACTCGGGAATGGCATCTTTATGTTCGTCATCCATATCCCGCACTTCTTACCCTTCGATGAATTTTGCACGCAAGTGCAGGACTTCATCCACCATGTTAAGAATACACCACTGGCCCCAGGTTTCAGTGAGATCCTCATTCCGGGAGAACCGGAAGCACGCACCCGGAGGCATCGACAAACGCATGGCATCGAAGTCGATGATACGACCTGGAATCAGATCCGAGATGCGGCTCAGGAAGTTGGTGTGGAGATCACACATGGCATTTGACAGTTTCTCTCTCCGCTTGATCATCGATGAACTGAAAGGGACCATTCTCGGTGGCCAGATACGCCATATCGAGCAGATCAATGCCACGGATATCACACTCAAGATCAGTGGATCCTCAGACACTTTCTTCCTGTTGCTTTCAGCCCATTCTGTGTATGCACGAGCGCATCTGATCCCCAGGTCAATACGCAACCCATCACGATCTCACTTTGCAGATTTCCTGATGAAGCATCTGATGCGAGGGAGCATCACGCAGATCGAACAGGTTGGCCTGGATCGGATTCTTATCTTTGATATTCAACCCACGGGGGTCGTGGAAGCGAACCCGAAACGTCTTATCGGCGAATTCATGGGCAAGCACAGTAATCTGATCCTGGTCGATGCGGACACAGGTAAGATCCTTGAGAGCATCAAGCATGTGGACGAGAACATGAGCCGCAAGCGTCAGATCCTGCCTGGCCTGGCCTATGTGTCACCACCCATGCAGGACAAGCATGATCCGTTCACTCTGACCCGGGAACTCTTTGCTTCATTCTTCGAGGATGCATCTCAGAGAGACCCCTCGCGCGTTATCCTCCGCAACGTGGATGGGTTCAGCCCTGTATTAGCACGAGAGGTCGTACTGCGTACTCTCCCCGATCCTTCCGTAGATGAGCTTTGGGAAGCCTATCAGACGGTTATCGAGGATCTTGGCTCCCCCCATGTCTTCATTCATGAGGAGGATGTCGTCGATGTCGCCCCATTACGACTGCATATCGAAAATGCCGAACCTCGACGTTTTGATAGTATGTGCGAGGCACTGCATTTCTACCATACTCGCAAGATCGAGCGGGAAAAAGAGAACTCACAGCGACATGCGCTGATGCAATCGCTTGAGCGTCGTCGAAATGCCATCGAAGAGAAGATCAGTTCGCTGGAAGTGGAGATGGCTCAAGCGGAGAACGCCGATCAGTTCAGGATACTTGGCGAATTGATCAATGCAAACCTGCACCGGATCCAGAGGGGCCAAAAGCAGGTCGAGGTCCAAAACTACTATGAAGCGGGGTCTCCAAGAATTCTGATCGATCTCGATCCAGCTCTTCTGCCCGCTCAAAATGCACAGCGATACTTCAAACGCTATACGAAGGCGAAGCGGAGCAAAAGCATCCTGGCCAATCTCATCGGTGATCAGGAAGCACAATTGCAGCGTCTGGACTATTATCGAGAAAAAGTGGAGAATGCACAGGGAGTTGAAGCCCTCATGCGATTGCGGGAGGAGTTCATCAAGCAAGGACTCCTCGCTGATCCACAGAAACGACGAAAGAAGTCAGCAGAGGAGAAATCGTTTCGTCGATACACATCTCTCGATGGGTATTCTATCTACGTGGGACGGAGCACCAGGGAAAATGATCTGCTCACACTCAGGATCGCCAATAAACATGATATGTGGCTCCATGCCAAGCAGATCCCCGGTTCTCACGTTATCATTCGCAATCCCGAGAAAAAACAGCAGATCCCAATGCCGACCCTCCTGGAAGCCGCTCGCGCTGCCGCCTTTTTTAGCCGGGCCGGGAAATCAGGGAACGTGCCCGTTGATTACACATGGGTGAAATATGTAACCAAGCCAAAAGGATCGGTTCCTGGCTATGTGCATTACACCCACGAGAAAACCCTCTATGTGGATCCCGAAAGACCACGAGGGAGTAATTCTCGAGGGCGGACAGGAAACCCTTGATCCACCTGGGCAAAGGGAAAGCTGTATTGGGAAGATGAGGGACTGGAGAGATAGGGAGAATCTATGCCAAAACAGCCTGATGGATGTCTCAAGCGTTTTCTGGTAACGCTACTTTCGGTGAGCTTGATAGTTGCTGTCATCGGTTTTGCTGTCTATCAGCGTATCGGTGGAAGCCCGGGGGTAAAACGAAGGCTTGCAAACATGGCGTTGTCCGGCACGCAAAAGCGGATGTTGGAATACCGCCCTGATGGTATTTCTGAGCAGGAGATCCGGGACACGATTTCGGCAGTCCGTAAAGCAAACGATCATCCAGAAGCGGTGGATCTACTTGCCCTGTATCGGATCCTCGATGAGTACAATCGTCGCTTCCGTGGATCCAAACCTTCCACCAACGAAATGCTCAGTTACTTGCAGCAACTCAGGGAGACGATCCTGGAATCTGGGGAATAGCCGTTTCTATGGAGACAACACTATAAGCGCAACAACAAGTTCAACCATCGTCAGCAAGTCCAGCATGTTATGGTGGAAGATCTCCTTCAGCAAAAATGTGTTACCCGTACGGACAAACTCGTGGTAGGCATCTGGGATCAGGCTGCCTGGAATATCCCCTATGCGAGGACGCTGACAGATGTGTGCCTCTAATGTCTGGAGTTTGCAGTTGGGCAAGGAGTTCTTCCACTTCCTGCGTGCGTGATGGAGCAGATCAAGGTGGGAGAGATCCAGCGTCCCTGGAAGCCTGTGGTAGATCATCCGGTTATGAATGAAAGGTACGTCGAAAGAACGCCCATTGAAACTGATAAGCGTGTCGAATTCTTGGATCTTCTCATAGAGATAGGTGAGTACAGCGACTTCTTCGGAGTAATCCCGTGCGAATAATTGTTCGATCCGCAGTTGGTTCTCGCTGTGGAACAAGATGCCTATCAGAAAGAGCGGACAATTTGAGAATCCCGTTGTCTCGATGTCGAGGAGCAGTGCCTTGTCAACCGAACCTGCCAGCAACGGACGCAACTCATCGCTCAATCCTTCCACATTCTGGGCGAACAGATCGGCGAATGCCGGGTCAATATATTCGAGATCCACATCTTGGGATCTCCGTTCACAGAGATAAAAATCTCCCTGACTTGTTCCAACGATTCGCCCTGGAAACAGGCGTGAGAACGACGTCTCCCGGGATGCCACATCCCCTGACTGGACATCGCGATCTTGCCTTGAAATCTCTGCGATACGTCTACGAAGATCCAGTGTTTCCAGTGTCATCAACTCCCATCACTATTAGACATTCGGCCGTTTGTACCGCTTGCTATTCCGTAACAGGGCGATAAAACCGTGTTCAGAATCGCTCCTACACGGGACGGAGAAAAACGTCGTTTCTATTCGGTCACGAGTATATCACTGTGCTGGATAACTGTCAACTGCTGCTCTCATGCTATCCCTATATCCCGGTGGCTGTAAGCTGGGGAGGAAAAATCGCTTCCAGTACGGATTCATCCACGCGATGCTGCAATTCGGGAATCAGGCGGGTTCCCAGTCCTCGTCCCTGGTAATCGGGATGCACGGAGACTTCGCCCACATCAGCTTTCGTGGCGATACAGGATACGATCTGAATCTCATGACGGTGAATATGAAGAGCGGCGACAACATCACCATCCACGGTCAAGACCTGATGATCTGCGGGATGTGCGCGAAAACGCACGGCATCCTGTGCGTACCTGGCAGATCCTCTCTTGCGGCCAAACGCAAGAGACATTACTTCGAGGACAGCGGGTTCATCAGATGCCGTGGCCGTTCGGCAAATGGTGGGCATTTGCTATGCCTTTCGCAAGTGTTCTTCTTCGATTGTAGGTCAGTGATGTGGAGATGTCAAGTCTCAGTAGTTCCCATTTTTTGGCTCGTAGTAAGCCACGCAGGGGC
The DNA here is from genome assembly GCA_024278235.1 of Candidatus Poribacteria bacterium. Taxonomy (GTDB): domain Bacteria; phylum Poribacteria; class WGA-4E; order JAJRTO01; family JAJRTO01; genus JAJRTO01. The sequence goes on along the minus strand of JAJRTO010000160.1, from coordinate 7,360 downwards.
AAGGTGACCTCGCCCGTACACGGAGTGGCGTTGCGACAGTACTCCACTCTGTTCCGTGCCTGACTACGAACGTAAATGGTGAAACACTGAGTCTGGAATGAATACTCGTTAGTGGATATAGGAGCTGCGACTTCTCGTGTGTAGCAGTAGGTTTGAGATTGCTGAGGGCCTGGATCAAGCTTGACATCACTCAGGGGAATAGGTATCATGGCTCCGCACGAATTCACACAATAGGAGGCAAGCATGCCACTGAAATTCAAGAAAATCCTTGTATCCGAAGAAACCTATGAAACGGCAGGTGTTCTTGACGTCAATGGCGATGGTGTGCTCGACATCGTTTCCGGTGCTTACTGGTACGAAGGGCCGGATTTCAAGATACGTCATCGAATCGGTGATGTGCGAGCGGAAGGAGAGTATTACGACGATTTCTCCACCATTCCAATGGATGTCAACGGCGATGGTCGAATGGATTTCATCACCGGTGGATGGTTTGGTTGCAACCTGCGCTGGCATGAAAATCCGGGCGATCCCGATAGAGAGTGGACTGAACATATCATCGCTGAATGCGGCAATGTGGAGACTACCCGTGCATGGGATGTGGATGAGGATGGTCAGCTTGAAATCATACCCAATACCCCACCGGCCCCGCTTGTAGTCTACAAACTTATGACTGACGAGAATGGCAGGGGCACTGGCAGATTTGCGGCTCACAAGATCTATGACGAAAGTCAGGGCCACGGTCTTGGCTTTGGCGATATCACTGGAAACGGCCGGGGAGATTTCGTCCTGCATAACGGTTGGCTTGAATCACCGGAAAATCCCTACGAAGGGGAGTGGATATTCCATCCCGATTTCGAACTCGGCAGCGCCAGCATCCCTATCCTGGTTGTGGATGTGAACGGCGATGGTCTGAACGATCTCATCGTCGGACAGAGTCACAACTATGGCCTTGATTGGTACGAACAACGTATCAGCGACAGCGGTGAACGAACCTGGATCAAACACCCCATCGATCCTTATAACTCACAGTATCATGACATGCAGTGGGTGGATATAGATGGTGATGGCGAACGCGAACTGATCACCGGTAAACGCTATAGAGCGCACTGTGGGAGTGATCCGGGCGGCGCGGATGATCTTGGCGTCTACTACTTCAAGTGGAACGGAGAGTGTTTCTCCAAGCAGGTGATCGACTATGGTCCGGCAGGCGAAGGTGCCGGTTGTGGCATTTTCTTCTCGATTGCGGATCTCAATGGCAACGGTCTGCTCGATATAGTGGCTCCAGGTAAGGATGGCCTACACATCTTTCAGAACCTCGGTCAGAGCTGATGCCATTGGGTACTCGCTTCTCCTCCGTGGATACCAGGTTTGACCATCTCCTCGGAGTGGATCCCAAAGTACAGTTTCACCTGCGGTATCAATCCGGAGCGGAACAGTCCCTGGTGGCAGGAGCTTTATCCGCAGGAGTGCGAAGTGACCTCGCTGGAGATGCAGCTTCAGCAATCGTTTGCATCAAAGGTCTGGCGCGCTGAAGAACAACCTGGATGTTTCGCTCATCTTCCATCAACGTCTGCAAGGTTTACCGCGAATCGGTGCTCCCCTCGACAAGTGGAGGAAGTGGTTGACCTTAGCTATCAGGTCTTTCCGCGCTTCTTACCTTCCCATCTGAGTCCCCGAGACATTGTTGATAGTTGCTCCCTATTTTTGCGCTTGGCAAGTGTTGTAATATATGTTACAATAATAAACAGTTGTTACAGAAGGGCAGATCTCATGGAAAGAACAGACCGACGCAAATGGCTTTTGCTGCTCTATCAACTTCCCACGCAACCATCCAACTTGCGGGTTAAGGTCTGGCGCAGGTTGCAGAAGCTGGGTGCTGTGAACATGAAGAGCGCCGCATATCTGCTGCCCTACAACGAGTCAACCGAGGAAGACTTTCGTTGGCTCTCCCAGGAAATCGTGGATGGTGGGGGAGAAGCTACGCTTTTCGTCGCCTATGGATTATCTGTCGAGGAACAAGAAGATATCGTGCATCTGTTTCAAGAAACAAGAGCGAAGGACTATGAAGCGTTCATCGAGGAATGTCAGCAAAAGATAGAACAGCTCGAATCGGTGATACAACAAAGCCACGTCCAGACATGGCAGAAGTATGAAGCAGATTGGCAACGCCTGCAATCGAGATTAGCTAAGATTCAGGCGATTGATTTCTTCGGCGCACCGAAAAAAGAAAATGCGCTTGCAACCCTGGAGATATTTTCGGATACCTTACAAAAAACAAAGGGAATTTCAGTGGCGCCTTCCCAACAAGAACCAGAGGCACTAAAGCTCTCCGAATACCAAGATAAAATCTGGGTGACGCGAGCAGGGATGCACATTGACAGGTTAGCCTCCGCGTGGCTGATTCGGCGGTTCCTGGATGCGAACGCCCGCTTTGAATTTGTCCCCTCTGGACAAACTTTCTCTTCCTTAGAGGACAAGATCCCCTTCGACATGTATGGTGTCTCCTTCGGTCATCACGGGGAAGATTGTACCTTTGAGACATTGCTCAAGCGTTTCGGTTTGGCCGATGACCCGGCGTTGAACACATTAGCCCAGATAGTTCATGATATTGATCTGAAGGACAGCAAGTTCGGACGGAGTGAAGCCGCCGGGGTAGATTTGGTAGTCCAAAGCTTTCGTCAACAATGGAAAGAGGATGCGGTGCTTTTGGAGAAAGGACTCGCACTGTTCGATGCCCTGTATAGTCAACTGGGTGTTGGATGTCAGGTGGTAAGTGTTGGCCAAGATCCAATACCTGACACCTAAGTCCCGGTGTTTCATGGCTGCCCTGAAAGGTCCCCAAAAGATGACAGCCCCCAGTCCTGGATTTCAGTTGTCCCCGTTTCGGTTACTGTGTGGTATTGGGCTGTTTGCTATCTTCTCGTCCACGATATCCAAAAGCCCGGTGCTGCCGCTCTTTGCTGACCATCTCGGTGCTACGGAAGCAGTCGTCGGACTCATCGCTGCGGCATCCACTGTGGTTGGTATCCTGGTGAGCATTCCTGCGGGAGCACTTTCGGATGTGTATGGACGTCGAAAGGTGATTTTGTTGGCCACCTTCGTCTTTGCGTCCGCTCCGTTTCTGTACCTGCCTATTACCAGAGTATGGCAACTGGTATTAGCACGCCTCTACCATGGCTTTGCGACGGCGATTCTGGGACCGGTGGCTCTGGCGTTGGTTGCTGATCTGTTCCTGGCCCAGCGTGGCGAGAAGATGGGATGGTATTCCTCGGCAACATTGGTTGGGCGTTCCGCCGCACCCTTTATCGGTGGGTTCCTCTTGAGCCTGTCTGCCACTTCCGCAGTGTGGAACTACCGCATCGTGTATCTCGTATGCGGTGGATCCGGTTTGTTGGCGTTCCTCATCGCTCTTCGGCTGCACATCCAAAGGAAAGACACCACGGATGCCCATCAAAAGCCCCCTTCGACACAGGAACGTTTCCGTCAGATGCTCTCGGGACTTTCGATAGTGATTCGGCATCGAGGCATTCTGTTTACCAGCATGGCCGAAGCGGTCCAGTTCTTCGGCTATGGCGCTTATGAAGTCTTCTTGCCTCTGTATGCTACGTTCATCGGCATGAGTCCTTCGCTGATCGGCATTTTGCTGGGAGCAAAGGTGTTGACCATCACCTTCTTCAAGCCGCTGATGGGACGACTTTCCGACCGGTATGGCCGACGCGGGCAGGTTATGGTAGGATTGGCGGTCGGTGCTCTGGGACTGGGACTGATTCCGTTCTTCCACTCATTCTGGATGTTGCTTCTGCTCAGTTCACTGTTGGGTTTGAGCATGGCGACAGTGACAGCTTCGACGGCGGCATTGGTCGCGGATTTGGCGACCGGTACCTACGGCTCTGCCCTGGGCGTTATGAGTACCATCATGGACGTGGGGCATGCTTCCGGGCCACCTGTCACAGGCCGCCTCATCGAGGTATACGGCAGAACAAACAAGATACGCGGCTATCGCTATGCCTACCTCATCGTCGCTGGCTTACTGCTGCTCATGGCACTGATATTCCCGATGATGGTACGCAGGCCAGAACGCGATGCGGATGGCGTATAGCGGATGGCCGTAAGCCAATTGAAAGGAGGTGCATAGATGCGCTGGGTTACAAGACACGAACCCCATTTTGACCGATGTGCGTCCATCTGGTTGATCAAGACGTTCATCGATAAGGACGCTGTGTTTGAATTCGTCTCCCGAGATGCGGACATCCCCAACGATGCGATTGGATTTACGCTTCCCAAAGCGGAGATGAAACCGAGTGAAACGGAAACCACGTTTGATGTGCTGCTCAGGAAGTATGGCGTGGCGGATCCGGTAGTGCAGCGAATCGCTGCCATCATCCACGACTTCGAGATTGACGCTGACGAGGACTTGGACCGGCTCAAGCTGAAGGAACCGGCAGGCGTGTTCTGCATCATGCATGGGTTAGCACGCACGTCTAAAAGCGATCACGAAACCGTCTTCAAGGCGATGATCGTCATGGATGCACTGTATGCTGAATTGAAGGCACAGATGGAAGGAGGTGAGGAAGAATGAAATGGGTCACACGTGAAAAGCCTAAAACGGATCGAATCGCCTGTCCGTGGCTGATCAAGAGATGGATCGATCCGGAGGCAGAGATTCTCTATGTGCCCCGTGAGCAAGTGTTGGAAGTTGCAAAACGTGAAGAAGCGATCTCTTTCGACGCTCCTAACGCCAAATATGGCCATCGCGATGGCAAATGTACGTTTGAGGTGCTCATCGAGGAGTACAAGCTAACAGATCCAGCGCTGCTAGAGCTTGCCAAGATAGTGCATGGTGCGGATACTTCCGATTTGCAGACAACGCTCCAATCCCCCGGCTTGAGGGCGATTGGCGAGGGATTTCTCCACGTTGTCGAGGATGACCATGAGAATCTCCGCATCCAATCGTACCTTTACGATGCGCTCTATGCGTGGTGTCAGGCGAAGCTCAAGGGTATGTGATCATCACGCTGACATAACAGAGGAGGGCAACCGATTCCGGTGGCGTATCTCGTCCTTCTTTGAATGCCTTTGAAAAGTCCGGACGCCACCGCTTCCCGCCGGGGTTGTTCATAATGAATCGGGTCATCTCGGTCAAGATGGCTGGCGGAGCAACTGCAAAGACCTTAACGCCATAGGCTTTGAGTTCCTGCGCCAAACCTTCTGTCAAACGCATCAGTCCCGTCTTTGAACTGGCGTAACTGGTCGAATATGCATGCGGATCACCGACCCCGCCAGAGCTGACGATGTTTATCACGTACCCGTGCTTCTGCTCGACCATACCTTTCACAAACGCCCGATAGACCAGAAAATTGCCGTAAAGATTGACGCGAACGTCCCGGAACCATTGTTCGGGGTCAGCTTCCCAGAAAGGGGCAATCACAGAGAACGTCCCCGCACAGTTGACCAACACATCAACGGCTCCCCACCGGCGATGGACAGCCTCCGCCATCTCAGAAACTTCGGATACTTGAGTGATGTCCGTGACGATCTCCAAAACCTCTGCCTCCGCTGATTGCAGCGCATCCGCCGTCTGCTTCAGCTCATCCCCCAAAACGTCAACGAGGGCAACTCGTGCCTTTCGAGCCGCGAAGGCTTCTGCAATGGCACGTCCAATACAGGAACTGAACTGATATAATTCAATTGCGGGCTACCCTCAGGAGACCCCACAGGGTCGCTAACTTTCCACGAGAGTCTACCGGTAATATCTGGGCAATCGTCGCAGGGGTGCATTCGTCTGCGGAATCACAGACAAGGAAATCGTCGAAGGAAACCAGAGTCAACCCAACACCCTGATTGGATCCCCCATTCAAACCGACATTACCACTGGGTGGCCTCGCGGCCCCAAAATCGAGTGCACTTTCGAGTAGCCAGTCATCAGGCTCCTGTTCCCCCTCTGACCAGATCTTACCCTTGAAACCGTCATCGCTAATCTCCACCTTCATCCAGTACCATTCGCCAATGACAACCTGGCCGAAAGGTGGTGGTGTGTCGTTTTGTTTCCATGCAAGATGGTCATTGAGAAATTCCATGTTGTTGAGCGTGTTATGAATCAGAAACGCATAGCCCGCACCATCGCCGGGATCCAGGCGAACTCCCAGCCCGGTCCGCGATAGATCATGGTCGGCCCAGTCATCGATGCGCACTTTGGCCATCGCCGCGTGAGGTTCTGCGAAGCCACCTTCGATGATCAGGTAGGTATGATCCCCAGACGCTGGGTCCGTCTGTTTGATCACCCCCTCCTCCTCCACCCATTCGCCCGGATGGTTTTTCATTACGTACTGCTCATCGATCTTTCCATCTTCGAAGCCGTCATACCAGAGCACTTCTGCAACCGAACCCGAGACAGCGATCAGGATCAGCAGCAGGTTCACCAGGATCGCCTTGTGAATCCATCGTTTTGCTTCCATTGCTTACGCCTCCTGTTTGTTGATAGTTAGACCATTTCTGCCAAACGGCAACAGACGAGATAGCTCCCTATCCCTGCTCCCATGATTTGCCTTGTATCCAATTTATACCATTTGTTTCAACCTTCGTCAACGACTTATCATCGCCATTGACCAGCCGGGAGCAGATACCTTCACGGCAATACTTGCGTTCAATCGTGGTCATAGCGTTTCAGATAGTAGAGCAGGGCGGGCACATTCCAATAGCAGTTGTTGATCGCGTTGATGCTCTTCTCCCGGATCGTCTGACGGTACATCGCCCGCCTCTGTTCGAGGAAGCAGGGATCCTCCGTCAGTTCATAGGCGTAGAGCACCGCCGGGGCGATGAGCACATGGTAGCCGCTTGTCTTCTTGAAGTGAGGGTTGTGCGAATAACCGGTCACGTCACCGGGGGCCTCCCGGGTCCGGTTCTCCGTGAGGACGGACTCCGCCAGTCCCACCACCGCGACCGCAGCGTCCACGTCGCCGCTCGCGCGATAGTACTCGTAGAGCGGCTGGGCAAGTTGAGCCACCACCGCATCGCGGCACAAACGCCACATGCAAGCAAGGTCATGCAGATGACGCAACCCACGCCAAAGCGTCTTGACTCCCGGGGCACCGTCACTACACCTTAACCCCCTGTCCACCAAAACGGAGGAAGCTCAGTCCTGTGTTCTTGACAGGATGAGCCAAGTGAAGTATACTTCCATCTGGTTTGGTTAGTATTCCCTTTGCCAAAGGGGGGTAGGGGGATTTGAGATCTCCCTGCGTTGGTGCAATCTTAAACTGAAAATGGTATGAGTCCGTCCGAATTCGACTCGTTATAGCAGTTTGCAGCAGGCTGGTGACCAACTGGCGTGTCCTTGTTGACCTGCACTTGGTGGCCAGCG
>JAJRTO010000159.1 GCA_024278235.1 Candidatus Poribacteria bacterium | reverse complement strand
GTTGGGTCGGCACTCCAACGCTCCACGGCTCCCTGACGCCGAGATGCTACTCACAGATTCCATGTGCGCTCAGTATACCAGAGCAATTGATGAGGGAGATGTATGCCTGAACGCATTCTCATCCACGGTCCACATGATCGGGTACGCCTACCGCTGTTGCTGGAATGGCTGTCGGAACAACGGTGGATGGACACACGAAGGTTTCCGGTGCTCGTGTTCGTCCCCACGGAACAGCGGGCCCGGCAGTTACGCCGTCTGATCTCCGCACAGATCGCGTCGCGTATTGTGACCTTCCAGGAGTTCATGCGGCAACATGACGCATCGATCCTGGGAGAGCGTCGGTTCCTGTCCGAGCAGGATCAAGTGGTCCTGCTGCGCCAGATCCTGCTGGAACGACCGCCCTCGTTTTTCACCAGGCTCCCTCGTTCCTGGGGTGTCGCATCGGCGGTCGCAAAGGTCCTATCGCTTGTGCGCAGCGCGGCGGATGCGGAGACAGAACGTGCGGGGCTCTTCCGACAGGTCGCAGAGGGTTCCCCTGAAACGGCCACGGCACTGACGGAGATAGATGCAATCTACTATCGCTATCTATCGGAGCATGCGATGGCGGATAGGGATATGCTGCGCGGCGAGTTGGTGCAACGGTGGCGGCAGGAGGGATACAAGGGCAAGTATTCCGCGCTGGTGATCGATGGCTTCTCGTTCTTCTTCACACCTGCACAGCGTACCCTCTTTGCCACACTTATCCCGAACTTTCAGAGTGTGGCCGTCACCCTCGCCGCGCCTCAGGGGGGATTGACAGCGCTGCAAACGCACCGTGGTTACCAGAATGTGCTGGGGGCTTTACAATGGTTGCAGAGTATCGGTTCTCAGTGGCGCTATCTTTCAACTCCGGGTCAACCTGCTTCCCTTACAGAGCGGATTCAGGAGGAACTGTTCACAGAATCGGCCAGACCACTTCCCCTGCCCCCATCGGGCGACGGCTCATTCCGGCTGATAGCGGCTCCCAATCGGCGGGAAGAAACTCGCATCATCGCGCGCATCATCCGTCAGCGTCTGGATGCCGGATCATCTCCCCATCAACACAGTGTGGTCACACCGGATGACGATGCTTATCTGCCGATGCTGCGAGAGCTATTCGAGGAATATGGCCTTCCTCTCCCCGTCCCCTACCGAGAAAAACTCAATCAAGTCCCGGTTCTCACAATCGTCCGCAAGTGGCTGGATGGATGCCTGGATGAATGGACGCCGAATCGACTCTACGACGTGCTGGTCTCCGGATGGGGGAATTGTGACAGCGAGCGTGTCCAGCGGCTCGATAGACGCCGGCGGGAAGCCAAGATCCACCAACCGTTCGATCCACAACAGTGGCAAGAAGCTATCGAACGCATGTTGCAACAGAGGCTCTTGCAAGGAGATCCGGAGCGTGAAGATTTTATCGCAGATCAGGATCACTATGAGCAAGAGTGTGCTGAAGTCGCCTCCGACATCCAATTCGTGGATAATTATCTGCAGAAGGCGACGCCGATACGAAGGGCGGCCTCCGTCGATGTTTTTGTCGATGCTCTCAGACAGTTGCTATGTGAAACCGGCATCGAACAGAGTGTCCTCCGTGACGATGGGGATCGGTCGGAGCAGATACGCAATCGAATCGCGTACACGCGATTCTGTGAAATTCTGGAACGTATGCAGAGCCTTTTTGGAGCGATTCCCCCTGCGGGCAACGTGGTTCATGCCTGCCGCGAGTATCTCTATCACCAACTCGAATACGAAACCTGTCCGACGATTCCCTATCAAGAGGATGGGATCCGCCTCACGACTCTCCCGGAGGCCGCGAGTCTTCAGCACGATTCGCTTTACCTGCTCGGTTGCATCGAAGGTGTCTTTCCGGCGAGACCCATCATGAACTTTCTGATAAACCCCGATGCCCATGAAAGAGTGATACTACCAGGGTTGAATCGGCTCCCGGAAGAACGTTTCCTGCTGCAACAGATGATAGGCAATGCAGAACGGGTCGTGATCTCGTATCCCCGACTTGTCGATGGACAGGAGTTGAGCCCTTCGCCATTTGTGGAAGAGATACGCATGCTGTTCGACAGCGATGGTTCGCCGCAGGGTCAGGATATCGCACCACTCACATCGGAGGAAGCGGAACCGCTCCTCTCAGTGGGCGAAGTCCTGCAGAGGATGGGAAGCAGTGATCGCGTCGAAGGCTGGGAGCAACTGGACCTGCCTCACGGGAATGTGGACATTCAGTTGCATGCCGAACGCTCACGACAGGACAGGGACCGTTTCAGCATCTACGATGGATGGCTCGATAAGGCGGCCACTCAGATGGTATGGAAGTCTTTCAGAGAATCGTACTACGCCACAACCCTCCTGGATGAATACGCTCGATGTCCGATCCGTTTCTTTTTTCATCAGGTGCTTCGCCTGGATGAACCGGGGGAAGTGGATGATGAAATCGCCCCGAATGTGCGCGGCATGCTGGTTCATCGTATCCTGGAACGCTTCTATCAAGAGAATCCCGAACTCCGGGAACGAAATCCCGAATCCAAACAATCTGCTCTGGAAACGCTCAAGCACACTGCGGAGCAAGCGATGAACGCCTATGATCAGGAGTATCCCAACCTCTATTGGGCGGAGGATCGGCGAGCCTTGTTAAAAGGATTGGATGAACAGGATGAGCCTGGGATCTTGCGTGCATGGCTGGAACTGGAATGGTCTCCCGAAGAGGAGCAGCTAACAGGCGAACCCACGCCATCCCATTTTGAATACCGATTTGGCCCCTTCTATCGGAAGGTGGGAGATGGGGAAGCTCTGCGGCTACCCCGTCTCACAGGGCCCGACATCCGCATCCGTGGTAAAATCGATCGGATCGACCGGGAGGATGGATATTTTGCCGTGTACGATTACAAAACGGGAGCGACGCCGAGAGTTCGAGATATTGAACGGGGACTGAGTTTTCAACTCGTGATCTACCTGCTCGCGCTGGAGGCCAACGGACTCGGCGAACCGGCTGCCGCAGCCTATTATCTGCTCTCTCGCGCCGATCAAGTGCGTAAGATGGGGTATGTTGGAAATGAGATCTTCCTGATCGGCAAGGGACGCAGACCTCACAAATTCTATCCGGACGACCAGTTTGAGGCACTGAAAGAATGGACCATCGCGAACATCTATGCGATTGACCGCCATATCGAATTCGGTCGCTTCCATCCCTCGCTCCGGGATGAGAACGACGCGGGCTGTCGCTACTGCTCCTATTCGCAGATATGCCGCTATGAGGCAAACCGCCAACTGAACATGCGGTTGCATCCCGATGCGTGTTACGCACCGAAACCATTTGGGGCGGATGCTTGACCCGTTCCGGAAATGATCATGGACACCATCCAACTCACACCAGCTCAGCAAGCCGCACTCTCTCACGCCCGCCACATCGTCGTCACTGCAGGTGCCGGCACCGGTAAAACAGAGGTACTCATCCGCCGGTATCTGGCACTGCTCGCAGAACCCGACGTGCAATATATCAACCAGGTCCTGGCGATCACATATACGGAGAAGGCGGCCGGTGAAATGAAACACCGCGTCTACAGGGCATTGCTCGAGCGTTCGCGAGACTCCCGGGTTCCCGCCGCATTACGTGAGAAACTTCGCTCCTTTCG
>JAJRTO010000158.1 GCA_024278235.1 Candidatus Poribacteria bacterium | reverse complement strand
CGTATGTTATCATGGGCAATGAATGCATACAACAGCCATCAAAGGATGTAGGAAGACACCCCTTTGCACCCCGTAGAGAAACAAACTCCCGTCACGATACGTGCCATACTGATTGGCATACTGCTCATCCCCATCAACAGCTACTGGCACATCCAGATGACGCTGGTATGGCTGATGAACTTCCCCGCTATTCTCGCGCTTTTCTTTAACGTCATCTTCCTTCTCGCTGTCCTCATTGCCATCAACTACTTCTTGAGAAGATACACGCCCGGTATCGCCCTCCATCAAAGCGAACTGCTGACCATCTACATCATGCTGAGCGCGGCAACATCTTTGAACGGGTACGACATGATGCAGTGCCTGGTCTCTCTCATCGGCACCGGGACGTGGTATGCCACGCCTGAGAATGAATGGATCGAACTCTTTGGGAATAGCCTGCCCAATTGGCTCGTCATCAAGGACCGGGCCATCCTGTCGCCGTTCTACGAAGGCGGCACCACCCTCTATATGACGGAGCATATCCTGGCCTGGCTGGTCCCTGTCGCTTCATGGACCGTCTTTGTCTTCGCCCTCATCCTGGTGATGGTGTGCATCAATGTGTTATTACGAAAACAGTGGATCGAGCATGAGCGGCTTGCCTATCCCATCGTTGAATTGCCCTATGACATGACAAGGGAGGGAGGCATCCATTTCTTCTCAAACCGTGTGTTATGGCTTGGAATCGCTGTCGCAGGTGGGATCAGTATGCTCAACGGCCTTGCTTATCTCTATCCATCGGTTCCACGCATCCCGATATGGGTGACATCCTTGAACCGTTTCTTCACCACCAAGCCGTGGAATGCCATCTATTCCATGAACATCACGCTCTACCCGTTTGTCATCGGATTAGGGTTTCTGATGCCACTCTCTTTGGCATTTTCCTACTGGATGTTCTATCTTTTCTGGCAGGGGCAACGGGTTCTTGGGAGTCATATCGGCCTGGCGAGTCTACCAGGGTTCCCCTATCCGATGGCGCAGGTACGCGGCGTGTGGATGGGACTGTTGCTCTTTGCGCTATGGGGTGGCCGCAGACATTTCGCTCGCGCGTTCCGTAAAGCGTTGATGGGACATGGCATAGATGATTCCAGGGAGCCGATGAGTTACCGGAGTGCACTGATAGGGATCGCTCTGGGGACAGGCGTTATCCTCGCATTTTGCTCTCTAGCGGGATTATCGCTTTGGTTTACCGTTTCTTTCTTCAGCATCTATTTCGCGCTCTCCACGGCTATCACGCGCATTCGGGCTGAACTCGGTCCACCCGCTCATGATATGTACGGTTCCGGCCCCGATTATATCCTCACGACACTTCTCGGCACACGTCGGATCGGCCCCAGGAACCTGAGCGTGATGGCACTTTTCTACTGGATCAACCGGGAATCCTATCGCGCGCATCCCATGCCACACCAGTTGGAAGGGTTCAAACTCGCGGACCGGGTTGGCATGGGAGGGAATCGTATCATCCTGGCGATCCTATTGGCAACGTTGGTTGGTGCTCTTTCCTGCTTTTGGGCCTTCCTCCATGCAGGATACCAGCTTGGAACGGAGGCAAGACTGTACCGCACCACATGGTTCGCGCGAGAAGGTTACCGTATCCTGGCCTCCAGACTCTCCTATCCCACTGGAGTTGAGTACACGGACCTTCTGTTTATGGGCATCGGATTCATGTTTACGATCAGCATCCTGATTATGCGGACGCGGTTTATATGGTGGGGATTGCATCCCGTGGGATACGCTGTCACGGGATGGTGGATTATCGGCCGGCTATGGTTCCCCTTGCTGATAAGCTCTATGATCAAATGGGCCACGCTCAAGTTTGGGGGCGCACGGGCTTACCGACGGCTTGTCCCTTTCTTCCAGGGACTGATTCTGGGAGATTTCATCATGGGAAGCCTGTGGAGCATTCTCGGGATCGTGTTAGAAAAACCTACTTACGTGTTTTGGGGTGGATAATTCAGTAGCGAACGTTTTTTCAAATCCCTTCAACGACGACAGGAAGACGAGAAAGTGAGAAAGTGAGAAAGTGAGAAAACGGGAATTGGCCCGTCTTCCCGCCTTCCTGCCTTCCCGTCTTCCCCTCATGAAGAACGAAAGGCATCATCGAAAGCCAAACGCATACACATCGGCATCCCTCATCACGAAGCGTAGACGGATCTCTTTTCCGGACAGTGAGTTCAGATTCTCTCCCATCTTCCACTGCACTGTTTTCTCTATCTCATCGCCATATATCTCGGGACAGTCACTGAGCGTGAACCCCGGGACGGGCTGACCATCCGTATCCTGCACCTCCACGCGGATACTCCCGGCAGCGGAAGTTGAGAAGTTCATTACCAGCGTATCGCCCTCGAATGCCAATGGTTTTGTCGTGAATTCCCCACCGTCGAGGCCAGCATGCACCGATACAAACCCATCGATCCGGTATGTGTAACGACGGATTTTCACCCCTGGACCGTAGTAGTACCGTTCATTGGAATACAGGGAAAGCTCATTCCCAGCTCCAGGGATATCCGATTGTGTCTCGACCAGCCCCCACCAGATGTAATTGCTCCTGTTGTGCCAGCGATCCCGATTCCTCCCCGGACGGATGATCGCTTCTCCCCAGCGATGAAACGTGCGTCCATCGCGACTGGTCATCAACAGACCCTCGGTCAGTGAATCACGGCCGGGGAGATATCTGGTAGGAAATCCGATGAAGATGTGTGGGGCCCGATAGTAGGGGCAGATTTGATTCGTGTAAAGGTGCTCTTGAGGTGCTCCCGGATATTCTAACCAAACGGGGTCCGTCCAATCCAAGAAATCGCTGGAAGTGGATGTTTTGATGTCACGGAATCCCTCGCGGAAATCCCGGTAGTAGGCCCGGTATTCCTGACGCACGGAGTCCCAGAATCCCAGATTTTGAGAGTCAAAGGCTCCCTGGGTCAGCACCGGTGTCTCTTTCATCAATGTCCAGTGGATGCCATCTGATGACTTGAACGCAAAGAGTTTTCCCGCGTTCTCTCCTCTACCCACTCCCAACGCCTTATACCGTGCGTCTGCCGTGCAATCGGGGTTGGCATCTCTGAATGGGGTGAAGTTGTGTGTTCCAATATCATCCAGGATGATGTTGTTCTGCCTGGAACCATTGAACTCTATCAGCCCCAGGTTAGGTTTCTCCCAATGGATTCCATCCCTGCTCTCAGCATAGCAGGTGAACTCTCGGTGCGTCTGTTTGCCACTTTTTGGGTCATAGTGAGATCCTCGGTAATACATACGGTAGATGTCTCCATCGCGGAACACAGTATGATATCCACATGTGTTACCCTCCCACGGTTCATCGTGAACTATTACGATCTCACGTGCGATGGGACTATGGAGACGCAATTCAGCGGCCTGCATCTCCTCGATGAGATAATCATCCACCAGCAATTCAAGTTGCTTCGCCATGTAAACATCCCCCCCTTGTGAATCAACCTGGACCGTGACCATCAGTGCTGAAACCAGCAAGTGTAACATAACCTTGTTCGTCATCACAACCCAACGGATGTCCGTTTTCACTCAACAGTGATCGCCAGGACATTTGACTCCAGATCTGCATATCCACGCAGGGAGGCGGTGTTGATATAGTATTCGCGTTCCTCATCGGAAACCTGGGCTCGAAGTTCCTGGATTTGCTGGCGTAGGTCTGCTATGGCATCCGCTTTCGCCCCGGCATTCAGCTTACGATCTTGATTGATGAGTGTGATCTCTTCTTCAAGCTGGGCAATCGCAGGAGATTGCTTGAGAATCTTGGGCCCACGATAGACCGGGAGATGCATCATCGCCTGAACCTGATAGGTTCCAGGCTTCAGCTCGTACAGTTCTCTTAGATCATCCAGTGTCGAAGTATGTTTCGCACCGGAAGCAAGTTCGAGAGCGGGCATCGCCTGGATCGCCTGGCCTTCGTGATAGATTCGAGTTCCCACCTTGCTGATGCTGATGATCTGTTTGGGCTGGAGCTTTGCCCCCGTGGCATCGGTGACCACAAGGTTGGCGAAGGCACCATCCCCGACCACGTATCTACGAGCGAGGAGCAGATCAAACTTCCCTGCAATCAACTCCAACCGGATCGGAATCGCTGTATTGGCCTGATAGATCTCTTGAGGCGTGGATATTTTCACTTCGCCAAGCAAACGGCTCTTATCCTGTGGCGTATCAACGGCTTCTGGTGATCCTTGAATCTCCTGGGCTGACTTCATGCAGGCTGAGACAGACAAGCTGATCAGTAGTAAGAAGACAAGACAGATTCGCATTAGGATTCCCCCTTTCATAGGCAGCACTATATCAGATAGCACAACGGTTGTCAACGGCAAATGGTTCATCAATCTGAAATATGGCCCTCTGGAAGTATTCGTGTGGAATGCAGATCAATTTGAGTGGGAGAAGGAGATGGCCATAGGGCAGACGCCACAAAGCCCTGTGCTACAGAAGAGATGATGGAGGTAAATCATCCCCTGCTGAGTCTTTGCCGAGTGATACTTTCTGGGCACGTGCAACCACTGTCGCAGTTGTCGTGTGATATGATTCGGCTGGAGTGCTGGATGCCCGTCGTAGAGTTGTTGGACAGCCCGACTGAGTGACTGGCTTTGCGCAACACTCGCCCATAGGCCCAGGAGAGGAAGCACGATATTGACGATAATATCGGATGCACGCCCCTGACCGATGAGATGGACCAACGGACGATGTGATTTTCCCGAAAATTGACTGTGGTTCACCCAGAAGCCCCTGGCCTCCGGCATCAGCAATTGACATAAGCGGACAAAAACCGATCTGAGCGGTTCCGTATCTCTGACCGTCTCCACGACCGATAAAAATCCCAGAATAAGGCTGCCCCCCGCACATCCATCGAGAATACCTGCCATCCCCGCCAATCGACGGGTCGGAAAGTTTGCGGGACGTAATCGGGCGAACTGCCATTCACTGGCATGGAGCGGAGTCGGAGCATCCCCCAGGGAGTACCAGATCTCTGCAAGTTGTTCCGCATATTCACGCCCTTCATCCGCAGGTTGTTCACCCGTCTGCGCAGGAAGCAGGCCCGCCGTGCCAAACAGGAGGGCTTCAATCACGGGACGTGGTTTGCCCAACAGGTACTCAAGCCGTAATCTCTTTCCCAATTCGAGAAAAGGCTCCCTGTTTGCAGAATATCCGAGAGCATCGAGGATCCCCTCATAGCACATCTGCTCCATGTCAGAACGTTCCACGTGGAAGCTGAAGTACTCTACCTTTTCCAGAAAGCGTTCCTGTCCCAATCGGTGCAAGACATCGACAACCGCCTCGGATGCAAGAGACATTGTACTCAGAGGACAGAACTCTTGCCGATCCTCACGCCACCATCCGAGTAATTCATCCAATGGAGCCGCAAGATATGATGCCAGGGCGAGGGTTGGTATCCGCTTTTCGCCGGCAATTGTTTGCAAATGGCGACTGTCATCCCAGAGTGAGATATGCAGTATGACGGAGGTGTATGATGGATCTGTTTGATGCCCATGAGCCCACCAGTCGGAGACATTCAGATGAAGTTCCACGGATCCCCTGAGCAGCTCACCATCGAGGATGATCTCTGCCTGCGTGAAATCGGGACCGGCGTTCACGTTTAGATATCCTGGCTTCAGAATACGTACAGGCCGACCATCTAATGTACGCAGTTCTTGTTGATCGAAGCACTGCTCCTGCCACAGGAATTGCACAAACGCTTCCGTCATAGCAGAATGTTCACGCAATATCTGTGCAATAACGCTGGGTTCTTCGCCTTTTGGGCTGCCGCTTCTCTGCGAATCAAGCATCGCCGGATCGCCTATGGCAAAGGCATCACTGTTGAAAGGATGAGTTGGAAGGGATGCGGCACAATCGGTTGAGCTTCAGATCGTGCCGCTCAAATCCTGATGGATCAAAGGACACCATCAATCTTTGTCTTAAATGCCGCTTTTGGCTGGTAGCCAACGATCTGTTCGACGACTTTACCATCCTTGAAAATAAGCAATGTTGGGATGCTGCGAATGCCAAATTGCCCGGCTGTTGCACGATTTTCATCGACATTGAGCTTGCCAACCTTGAGTTTGCCGGCGTAATCTTCGGCGAGTTCCTCAACGATGGGTCCGACCATACGGCAAGGACCACACCATTCTGCCCAGAAATCTACAAGCACAGGGATTTGAGAATCGAGAACATCTTCCTTGAAAGTGGCATCTGATAATTGATGAACATGCTCACTTGCCATGTATTTAACCCTCCTGTTGAACTTGTTTCACAACGCACTCGGCAAATATACAGAGCATCCGACCAACATGATACTGCTGAAGATCATAAGCTGCGACTTTAGGATGTTAAAAACGAAACGTCTAAATCAAGCAAATGGATACAATAAATCTATCTACCTTTACCATCCAAACTGTCCAGTAGATCTATGATAACGTAACAATTCGACGTTTTTTTCTCTTTACCCAGAGCGATACTCAGTTCTCGGCTTGCTCTCCAGTAGTTATTATAGTCGATGGGTTTCACCAGATCCCGGACTTCGACAAATGTCTTGCGACAGCATGAGACTTCGTTATTGTTGAAGATAGGATACCCCCAAAGCCGACAGATGACAGGACGGTGCTCATAGATGGTACAGATACCACTGATGAGCATGGGACATTCTGCCTCTGTCGTTCCTCGAATGGTATTGGCCATCTATGTGGAGATCTGCGAAGGATCCTGCCGTTGATAACCGAGTTGTTCAAGTTTGCTCGCTGTACGTTCAGCTTTCTGACGGATGTACTCACGCACTTTTGTGGGCAGTCCAGCAAGTCCCCGTTTGATGTCCAATGCCTCTACTTCACCAATGAGGAGTGTTGCTGTATTTCGGCAACAATCATAACATGTCATCGCACAAGGAGAGCCGCTAATTTCAGCGCGGAGCTTTGCCGTATCCTGATCCATAGCTTCTTGAAGACGCTCGTATTGCTGTAATATGATGTCTTCTTTTGCCTGTGCCATGACGGTCTAAACCAAAAAAGCCTGGACTTAGGTCGGCTTATCTTCGACGTCCAGGATCTTCAAAACATACCATTTCGTATTCCGCCCACCGCTTTAGCTGTCAAAATCGTGCTGTGGTTGTACTGAAGAAAATAGTGCGGACCAGGAGATGATCAACTCAGACTATAGTTCTTGGAGTACACGGTTGCGAATCAATTCACCATCGCAATTGATCAGGTGACAGATTTCAATGAAATCATCACTCATAAGAAACATGGAAGCACTGTAAACGCTGCTACTCTGCTGGCGCCCTTCTCTGCGAGCATCCACAACAGCTTGCTTGATGATCGCAATGATCAGCTTTGCGTATCCCGTATCCAAGTACACCATTGCCCCCTCTTTCTCTTGTCGTGAAGGGAAAATCATCTGCTGTTACGTCGGGAAGCATCCATTACCATGTGAAAACATTTGCATTATTATACCACGTATCCCGGATTTTGGAAACCCAAAAGCGAATGGCCAGACATTCTCCAGGGGGCAACCTCTTTTGGATTGCGGTAGCAAGCTGCCGTTTTCAAGTAGCACAGACAGCTTTGTCTGTGCCCAGGCGAGGCAGCATGCGCAGACAAACTGTCCGCGCTACCCGTTTTCCCGGAGGGGGTAAGCTACCCACACATTGGCCAGGAACCTCAAGAAGCCGGGGGATTTCTGCAAATGGCGGGTCTACAAATCTGTTGAGTGGAGCGTCGATGTCTGGTAAGATAATTCGCGGACAGATTCGTGATGCGTAGAATG
>JAJRTO010000157.1 GCA_024278235.1 Candidatus Poribacteria bacterium | reverse complement strand
CTGCCAACATTTCTCTCGGGGGGCATCCACGCTGACAACGTGCAAGAGGCGATTGAACGTGTGCGACCCTATGGCATCGATCTCTGCTCAGGAGTGGAATCGACGAAAGGCAAGCGGGATCCCGCCAGGCTACACGCGCTCATGACAGCAATCAAGGGGAGCCGTCAAATAGCCTGATCTGGACAAGTAAGGGCCAAAAGGATTGAACACAAAGGGGCGCAACAAGATGATTACCCCCGAAAACATGGTGCTCGTCATTGTAGATGTTCAGGGCAAACTGGCTCATCTGATGTGTGGGAAAGAGGCCCTGTTCAGAAATCTGAGAGGACTCATCCAGGGGATTCAAATTCTCAGGATCCCGATTCTCTGGATGGAGCAGAATCCGAAGGGGCTGGGACCGACCGTTCCTGAAATTGCAGAACTCTTATCCGATACAGAACCGATCAGCAAGATGAGCTTCAGTTGCTGTGGTAATGACATATTCATACAGCAACTGGATTCACTTCATCGTAAGCAGGTTCTGATCGCAGGGATCGAAACCCATGTGTGCGTGTATCAAACGGCAATGGATCTGCTTGAGCGAGGATACGACGTAGAGGTTGTTGCGGATGCGGTTTCCTCAAGAACTGTCGAAAACAAGCGCATTGGATTGGAGAAGATCCGTCAGCTCGGGGCGCGTTGGACCAGTACCGAAATGGCACTCTTTGAACTGCTACGTGTGGCAGAAGGAGATGCATTCAAAGCAATTCTCAAGATAGTGAAATGATGTTCCATCAAGGAGGTCCGATATGGGAATCGAAAAATGGTTCTCGTTGGAAGGACAGAAAGCGTTTGTCACGGGTGGCGCTCGTGGTATCGGTTATCAGTTATGCATGGCTTTGGCAGAGGCGGGGGTGGATGTTGCTGTCGTGGATCTGCTGGAGGAGCCGGCCCTGCAAACCGTTGAAGAGATCAGAACTCTGGGCCAGGATGCGTTTTTCATCCGGTGTGATGTCACAGAGCCGGAGGATGTGGCGAATATG
This sequence comes from Candidatus Poribacteria bacterium, assembly GCA_024278235.1. GTDB lineage: Bacteria > Poribacteria > WGA-4E > JAJRTO01 > JAJRTO01 > JAJRTO01. The sequence continues at coordinate 18,626 of JAJRTO010000157.1, read as the reverse complement.
TCCAGACAGATCCAGGAGCGTTTCGGGCGATTGGATATTGCCGTCAACAATGCCGGGATTTGTGAGTGGGATAACGCCGAGGAGATGTCGTATGAAAAATGGAACCGGGTCATCGATGTGAATCTCACAGGCGTTTTTCTGACAGCCCAGGCAGCGGGGCGTTTCATGATCCCCAGACGTTGTGGTTCGATCATCAATACCGCCTCGATGTCCGCCCAAATCGTAAATCAACCGCAAAACCAGTGCTCCTACAATGTTTCCAAAGCAGGCGTTGTTGCTCTGACGAAATCTCTCGCAGCAGAATGGGCGCCGTATAACGTGCGCGTCAACTGCATCAGCCCCGGATACACAAGTACTGAAATGACCATGCAGGTGAGCGAACTGCATGACGGCTGGATTAAAAACACTCCAATGGGGCGGATGGCAGAACCTCATGAGATACAGGCAGCCGTCCTGTTTCTAGCATCGCCGGGAGCTTCCTATGTGACAGGCCACGATCTGGTGATCGATGGTGGATTTACACTTTGGTAGCATGACCGGACACGTTCTGGAGGATCTGTATGTTGCGGCTGAAGGATCGGATTGCTATCATCACCGGTTCTGCATCCGGGATCGGTCGCACTACGGGGCGGCTGTTTGCCCAAGAAGGCGCGAAAATCGTGGTAGCAGATATCGACGATGAACGGGGTCGGGAAGCGATCGGAGAGATGGGAAATGCGTCTCTGTTTGTACACGTGGATGTCTCTTCGCATTCGGACGTTGCTCGCCTCGTCCGAATCACCCTGGAACGATTCGGACGCATCGATATACTCATGAACAATGCAATGTATTGCGAGGGTGATACTGTCCTGGAGATCGATGAACCCACCTGGGATCTCAATATGGATGTGTGTCTCAAGGGGGCCTACCTCTGTTCAAGTGCGGTACTCCCCACAATGATAGAGCAGAAATCGGGTGTCATCCTCAACATTGCCTCTGTGAACGGACTGTTAGCACTTGGTGAGGCAGCCTATAGCGCGGCGAAAGCAGGGCTGATTTCGCTGACGCAATCGATGGCTGTTGAATATGGTGAATATGGAATTCGAGTCAACGCGATCTCCCCGGGAACCATCCGTACTGAAGTCTGGGATCATCTGCTGGAGCAAGATCCTACGATACTGGACCGTGTTGCAGCATGGTATCCTCTGAAACGGATAGGACAACCTGAGGAGATCGCCGCAGTTGCACTATTCCTTGCATCCGACGAAGCATCCTTCACAACAGGAGCGAATTTTGTGATTGATGGAGGACTGACTGCCGGCATTTTCAGGATGGGTCGGGAACTTACTGGCAAGGAATAGAACTCAATAACTCTCAGAGAAGGAAATACCTATGGCTGAAGTTCGAAAACGCCTGTCGGTGAATCTCCGTGGTGGTACTTTGATGGTGCGGAATGAATCCTTTCGCGTTACCTACAATCTGGCATCCGGTACCTGGAATTATCTGGACCGATCAGGTCATACTGTCGTTAAAAATGCCTATGCAAAAGTAAACTTGGATGGGGATATTCTCTTGAGCACCTGCAGCGATGGTCGTCGATGGTTTGTCACAGAGGACTTTGATGATGATCCCGGCGGTCCTGGAAGACAGGTTGTGTTTCTACACCAGTCTGAGCCAGGGAAACCAATCCTCAAGGTGTATCTACGTTGTTATTACGATCAATCCTACATGATTCTCAGGACGGCAGTCGAAAACGCAAGTGATACTCCTGTGACTGTAAAGGACCTGAATCTGATTGACACTTCGCCTCTACAGAATAAACCACGAGGTGGCATCTACCTGGATAGTGAACCCACACAGTACAATGTTTTTCTGAACTCTTGTACTCCTACGCCGACCGGATTTCAGAGCATTTATGATGGTTTCAACACGGAGCACATCGCAGCTCATGAAACTCGATCCGATGGTATTCTTTATGATAAGTTGACTCAACGCGCTATCGTGTTTGGTTTTCTGAGCTTCAAGAAGTGGTGGTCTACGATTCTGCTCGGATATGACACCCAATCGCAGTCAAGCAAGGGCCGACAAGGGGTAAATATCTGGGCCATGCATCACCACTGTGATACCACGTGTGCCCCTGGTGAGGAGATTGTCTCGGAGTCTGCCTACATCAATTATGCAGTGCCGGCAGACGAAGCGCAGCGGGAATATGCCGAACTGATAGCCATGCATATGGATGTCAAGCCACCGAAACAGCCTTTTGTCAGTTGGGCTCCCGCTTATCTCCAACCTGAGGCACTACATGAAGATGCCATTACCGAGCAACTCAGTTGGCTTGAGCGAAATTCATCTCGGATCTCAAAGCAACCAAGTGGTCTTGAATACATCCATGTCCCACATGGCTGGCAACAGCAACCGGGAAGTGAGGAGCCGGACGAGAAACGTTTTCCACACGGTATGGATTGGCTTGCCGAACAGATTCATCGGCATGGCTTCAAAGCAAGCATTCATCTTGTACCGTTCTACATCGCTCTTTCCTCACCATTGGCGGATAAATGCCGCCCCTTCCTGATTTATGGCAAGGATTCCCGTCTTGTTCAGATCGAGGTGCCGGAGCAGGATGAGCCGCTAGGACTCCTGGACCCATCCCATCCAGAAGCCCAAGCCCATTTGCGCCAGATGTTCCAAACGGTATCTCATGATTGGAAATATGATCTGATCATGATCGATCTGCTGGGATATATTCAGGGGCTTCATGCCGAAAATCTAATTCCCCGCTACTATCAAGGCCCGATGAGTCCTATTGAAGTCTATCGATTAGCCCTCAAGACGGTCGTAGAGATCATCCGGGAGCAAGACAACCAAACGCTTCTGTTCCCTCATTGCGGAGGATGCACAGCAGGACTCGACATGCTCCCGGTAAATGCCATCAATCCGACAATTGCGTCGGAAGAAATCATACCTGTCTGGGATGCAAGGACGGGGATGCGCCAGCGAGTGAGAAGCTGGGCCTCTCAGCAGTACATGAACGGCATCGCCTCGATGAATGACCTGGGGACGCTCAGGATCGCTAAACCACGCCCCCTTAATGAGGTGCTCATTGGCTTAACAGCAGCGGCCATGAGTGGCGGACTACTGACCCTTGGCGATCAGTGGAGTTCTCTGGATCAAGAGCGTCTTGAACTTATTTCGCGCATTTTGCCGTTACTTGGAAAGCCCTGTCGTGTCCTGGATGTTTATGACAGTGTACATCCTGAGATCTGGCATCTTCCTCTGCAGGACAGCCACCTGCTTGCACTGTTCAACTGGAGCGATTACGAGCAGGATATGGTTCTTGATCTCGACAGCCTCAACCTGTCGCCCAAGGAATCATATCTGGTACAGGATTTCTGGAGCGGCGGGTTCATCGGCAGCTTCCAGAAATCGTTAGAACTGTTGAATGTGCCTGCACGGTCCGTACGATTGCTGGGTATACGTGAAGAGATCGATGTGCCCCAGTTTCTAAGTATGGACACTCATCTGGGACAAGGAAGTCTGGAGATGCTTTCTACGGGTTGGGATTCCCGCTCACAAATGTTGTTGGGAGTCTGTCAGCTTGCGAACAATGTCGAAGCGACACTGTTCATCTATGTTCCGGCAGATTATCTCCCGGCCTCCATGGCATGCTACGGGGCACACTATTCGTATCGGTGGAAAAGGCCGCTCTACGAAATAGGTCTGTCAAGAAGCCAGGGCATCGTGCATTTTAGTGTCCAGTTTGGGAGAACCTCAGGTTAACTCGCTGGCAAGCTTCCGTCGTTTGCATTTTCCCGGTGGCTCCTGACGGATTGCCAAATCCCTCGGGGATTTTCGCAAGAGATGAACTTCGATTTGGCAATCCAGGCGGAACATGGTGGAGCAGGAATGGTGAGCCACGGAACCTTCCAGAACATGGATAAGGAAATGGACATAGAAAACATCCGAAAAGAACTCGAAGAACTCGTGCAGGAAACTTTCACTCTATGGGATCACAACCGTGTTGGATTTCAGTGGCGTCATTACACCTGGAATCATACGTTACGTGTCCGTGCAATGTGCCTCAAGTTGGGTGAGCGTGAGGATGCGGATCTCAGCAAACTTACGATTGCAGCGCTTTTGCACGACATCACGAAGCGCTACGATGGCAGTATTCTCACTGATGGGAACGGCAATCGTCGGACAGACGAATTTGGCTTCTGGCAGAATGAGACGCTGCATCCGGCCCGAGAAAACACTGTAACCCGGTATTACGACGCGGCGGATCTCTATGGGAAGATCCACAGTTTTACAGGAGCTTGTGTTGCCCGCCGTCTGCTCGCAGATTATGGACTCCTTGAGGACTTTATCGAGGATGTGGCAGCCATTATAGAAGCGCATGTCAAACCTGTGAAACTGTCCCCACAACAGTTGGCCCAACTCTATGAACCGATGGAGAACCAGATTATCTCGGATGCGGATACGATGGATGCGAATGTTGGTTACGTGGCGTTTTACCGTAACATCCACATCCATAGTTTCTCCAGGATCCAACGACAGGGAGCCTTTGATGTGCGTGACTATGTGCCTTCTGTGACGCGTTGGATCGATATGAAACAGCCCTTTGCCGATGGGCTTTTCACTGAGAGCGCGCGGGAGATTGCGAATGAGCGTCAGGAGCGAAAGCGAGAACTCGCCAGACAGTTGGAACTTGAAAGCAATGGATATTTCACCATGAACCGCAAGTACGGCTTGTTGGGAATGATCGAGTTCTTCGTATCCGGGTATGAAGACCCACATATGTTCACTCAACTCGAGCAGCTTAAGGAGCGTTGGATACCAACACGTCAAGCGTGGATAGAGGATGAAAAAGGGAGTGCTCAGCGGGATGATGCGTCGGAAGCACTCGGCCGTGTTGAAAATTTCGTAGGATTGCTGGAATGCGAGATCCAGGCTCAACTCTAAAACTGCTCTGCCTACTAGGGCCAACAGCAGTTGGCAAAACGAATCTTGCAATCCCTGTGGCACAACAGATGGATGCAGAGATCATCTCGGTGGACTCTAAGCAGATCTACCGTTACATGGACATCGGCACAGCGAAGCCGACATCTGCCGAACGTGCCTTGGTGCCGCATCATCTGATCGATTGCGTGGATCCGGATCAGCCATTTTGCGCTGCCGATTTCCAGAAATGTGCCGATGCTGTTATACACGATATTACCCGGCGGCACAAGAAGGTTTTGATTGTTGGCGGCTCAGGGCTCTATTTCCGTGCACTCATAGATGGACTGTTTGAAGTCCCCCGGACGGATCAGGATGTGCGCCAATGTCTGCATGATGAGCTTGAAAAACATGGCAAAGAGCGGCTCCATGCGCAATTGGAGCAGATCGATCCGGAGGCGGCTTCTCGGATCCATGTGAATGACGTATCGCGTGTGATTCGTGCCCTGGAAGTCTATGAACTCACAGGCATACCGATCTCTCGGCATCAGCAGCAGTGGAAGCAGAGTCAGGCCCGCTATCCTTTTCGCGCTTTCGTGATAAGTCGGCCGCGTCCGGAACTCTATGAACGTATTGACCAGCGAGTGGAGAAGATGCTCCGCGATGGCTGGATCGACGAAGTGAGATCTCTGCTGGCAAAGGGATACGGCAAGGAACTCGTTTCCATGCAAGGTTTGGGTTACCGGGAACTCGTTGAATATTTGGAAGGAACGCTTGGGCTTGGGGTTGCTGTGGAACAGATAAAGCTCCGCACCCGGCGCTATGCCAAACGTCAGCTCACATGGTTTCGAGGGGATAAAAGACTCCGGTGGATCGACCTGAGCGCAAACTCTGAGTCGTCCGTAATGCAAAGATTGATGGAGGTGAACTCAGGGTGAAAAGCCGAAAATGGATGACTCGGAGGACTTTCCTTCAATACACCATCCAGGGGTGCATCCTGGCAACCGTCGGCAACTATGCGAGAGCGGGGGGAGAAGATGAGGTGATTCAGACTGTACGGGGGCCAATTCGGCCGGAAGAATTCGGTTTTGTGCTTCCTCATGAACATATCATGTGTGACTTCATTGGAGCGGATAAGACAGGAGCACATCGCTGGAATGCTGACGAGGTCGTGGAAGTGATGCAACCCTACCTGGAATCGATTCGGAAGCTAGGCGTTACAGGGTTTGTCGATTGCACACCAGCTTACATTGGACGTGATCCCGAGATCCTGGCTCGTCTTTCAAAGGCCACCAATATCCACATGGTGACGAATACAGGTTTCTACAAAGAGCCTTACCTCCCTGGCTATGCGTTTGAGGAGACGGCGGATCAACTCGCCGCCCGTTGGATCCACGAACTTCGAGAGGGGATCGGCGATACGGCAATCAAAGCAGGCTTTATCAAGATTGCTGTCAATCCGGGCCGCTTGATACCCATCCAGCAGAAGATCGTGCGAGCCGCAGCGCGTGCACACAAAGCGACGGGGGCGATCATTGCCTCACACACAGGACACGGCATTGCCGCGCTGGAAGAGATCGACATCCTTGAAGAAGAAGGGGTGCATCCGCGTCATCTGATCGTCGTGCATGCAGATTCAGAGAAAGATGAACAATACCATCACCAGATCGCCCAACGGGGAGCATGGCTTGAATACGATGCGGTCAGATCAGAAGCCAGCGACCGCTACCTCCGCATGATTCGTTCGATAGCCGATGCTGGATATGCGGAGCAACTTCTGATCTAGCATGATGCCGGCTGGTACAGTGTCGGCGAGAAGCGGGGGGGAAGCGTTCGTGATTTTGAGTACATTCCGGGACAGTTTGTTCGTGAAATGCGCGAGTTCGGCTTTGAGGACAAGCAGATCGAGCAGTTGACCGTGGTGAACCCTGCGCGCGCCTTTGCGATGCCAGGCCAGGGATAGGCATTCACCCTCAGTATCAGTGATGCTACAGAGTTCGTATCACCACTGATACTGAACTGTGATGCCATCACTTGCAGCCCACGGATGTTCTGGCACTGGAATCGCTCTTGCATGCCCCCAATTATAACGATCCGTAATACGTTTTTTTTGGCATTAACCCTGGATTCATGGCAGCATATCGGCCAAAAAGATGCGCCTGATCTCCTGTTCCTTTGCGCTTGACAGGGTTTTGGCTCAGTGATATACTATCACCGCATTTTATCTTAGGTGTCGAGAAACGCTGTCGTGACAAAGATTTCTTAGAGGAGAACCGCGATGAAACGACATATTGTGATAGCAACTTCTATATTTGCCATATTCGGTATGACCTGGATGGCTGTGGCTGCAGGAACATGGATGCTCACACGCGAAAGTCAGCCAGAGTATTACTTCTATGATGTATCTTTTGCTGATAAGAAGAACGGCTGGGCTGTTGGCGAATCTATCTTTGATTTTGAGGGAGATCCCGGCAAAGGTGTGATTGCCCGCACCAAGGATGGTGGAAGTACGTGGGAGATTCAGGAGAGCCCTGCCCAATATATCCTTTCTTCCGTGATTTTCATCAATTCCAAAGTGGGATATGCTGTTGGAGATCGAGGACTCATTATTGGAACCCAGGATGGAGGGAAGAGCTGGCTCCCCTTTGCGACCAATACGGACAATTGGCTGCATGATGTGTCCTTTGTCGATGAGAAAAAAGGTTGGGCTGTCGGCTTTAGCGATACAATCGTTGCGACAACGAATGGCCGTACCTGGAAGATATTGCGCGGTGGAAAAACGGCGACTGGCGTTGGCGAAGAAGATATGATTGTCTTCAATGCCGTACATTTCGTCAATGAGAAGACAGGCTGGGCTGCCGGGCTGAACCTCATGCAGAGCAAAGGTCAGGAAGCCTATATTGTGCGGACCGATGATGGTGGTGCAACCTGGACGCAGCAGGCGACCGGTAAAGAGGATATACTGCACGATATCTTCTTCATCGATGAGAACAACGGCTGGGCTGTTGGGCAATACGGCATGATCCTGCATACATCGGATGGCGGCAATACCTGGACGGACCAGAAATCGCCGACGGAGGAAGATCTGATGACCGTCTGTTTCGCAAATGCGAAGCGTGGATGGGCCGCCGGCAAATATGGATCCAAATCTGCCACGCTCATTGAAACAAGTGATGGGGGAGAAACGTGGTCGTCTGTCACCGTTGAAGTCAAGCGGCACTTAGAGGGACTGGATGCTTCCGATCCACGCAACGCGTGGGTTGTTGGTGATGGTGGCGTGGTTCTTCGATATGTGGAGTAGTTGCCCAATGCAATTTGCAGATCGCATGAACCAGCTTGGCACCGAGTCAGCTTTTGAGGTTCTTGCCAAAGCAAAACAGCTAGAAGCACAAGGTAGGAATATCATCCATCTTGAAATCGGTCAACCAGATTTCAAGACTCCAGGGCATATCTGTGAGGCTGCCTACAAAGCGATGTGTGATGGCCACACTGGGTATGGCCCTTCCGCTGGACTCATGGAATTCCGCGAGGTGGCGGCTGAATATGTGTGTCGAACACGGGGCGTCCCCGTCTCTGCAGAACACGTTGTCGTGACACCCGGTGCCAAACCCATCATTTTCTTCGCGCTACTCGCGTGTTGTCAGGATGGAGATGAAGTTATCTATCCGGATCCCGGTTTCCCTACTTATGAATCGGTGATTCGATTTGTGGGTGCTCGGCCCGTACCCGTACCTCTTCGTGAATCGTTTGAATTTCGTTTTCGGATGGCAGATCTTGCACAGGTGGTTTCAGATCGGACGAAGTTGCTCATTCTGAACTCTCCTCAGAACCCCACAGGGGGTGTTCTGACAGAGGAAGATCTGACAGCTATTGCCAAACTTGCTATGAAGCATGATTTCTTCGTGCTCTCTGACGAGGTGTACTCCCAGATCCTCTACGACCGGGAGCATCGGAGCATTATGAGTGTACCCGGGATGTCGGAGCGCACCATTTTGATAGAAGGTCATTCCAAGACCTATTCTATGACTGGTTGGCGTCTGGGATACGGGGTGATGCCCGTTCCGATTGCAGAAGCGATCACGCTTCTGATGATCAATTCAAACTCATGTACCAGCACCTTTACCCAGATTGCCGGCATCGAAGCTTTGCGTGGATCTCAGGAACCTGTTGAGAAGATGGTCACCGAATTCCATCTTCGGCGAGATACGGTAGTTGCTGAACTGAATGCTATTCCTGGAGTTTCGTGTCTTAAGCCTTCCGGGGCATTTTATGTGTTCCCAAATATAACTGCCTTTGGGATGCCCTCCGGGCAGCTCGCAGACCTGCTTCTGGATCAGGCGGATGTGGCCCTTTTGCCTGGCACAGCATTCGGAAAGCACGGAGAAGGGTACCTCCGTATTTCGTATGCGAATTCGATGGAAAACCTGGTAGAGGCAATCACTCGTATGCGACAAGTACTCAGTAGACTGGATATCCGTGAAAACAGGGGATAGAGCTTCGGCAACAGTTCCTGCCAGCACTTCAAACCTGGGACCTGGCTTTGATACATTGGGGATGGCCATTAGTCTCTACATCCAGGTTGAGGTTACTTGCACAGAGGAGCCAACCAGCATTCAGGTGAAGGGCGTCGGTGCTTCACAGATCCCATCCGATGAACGGAACGTTGTGTATCGTGCAGCGGCTCGTATCTTCAAGATGTGTGGCTACCATCCCTTACCCAATGTCCGTATCACTGTGGATAATGCGATTCCACCCGAGCGCGGGTTGGGTGGAAGTGGTGCCGCGATTCTCGGTGGAGTTCTAGCGACCAATGCGCTGTGCGGTTTCCCTCTTTCTGACAAGCAGATCATCAATCTGGCAACCGACATGGATGGGCATCCGGATAATATTGCCCCCTCCTTCTATGGTGGTTTAGTTGTTGCCTGTGCGACGGATGCAGAGGTCTTGTGTATTCCTGTATCATGCCCATCAGAAATCAAAACAGTGTGTCTGATTCCAGATTTTCAATTGCCGACTGAAAAAGCACGAGCCGTGCTCCCTGAAACGGTGTCTTTTGCAGATGCTGTCTTTAACATCAGTCACGTGGCTTTGTGTGTCGCTGCTTTCTGTTCCGGCGAACTTGGGCATCTCCAGGTGGCGACACAGGATCGTCTGCATCAAGATTATCGTGCGTCGTTGATACCTGGGCTCAAGGAGATGTTCGATGCAGCTTACGATGCAGGTGCGTTAGCCGTTATGCTGAGTGGTGCAGGCTCAAGTGTCATTGCTTTGTGTGTCGACCAGCCGGAGACAATAGCTCAACAGATGTATCGTGTTCTCATGCAACAACAGATGGGTGGCGAAGTTCAGATCTTGGATGTAGATCGCCGAGGTGCTCGAGTGACAAAACAACCATGAGGTTTCTATGTCTATCCAGTGGTATGCTCAGAATATCAACTACATCACACATGAGCTGAATACGGATCTGGAGCAAGGGCTTTCTACGACCGAGGTGTCTTCTCGTCTGCAACAGTACGGTTATAATGATGTCTATCATGCCAGCAGACCATCATGGATGCAAGTCCTGTCATATCAACTCACGAGCTTCTCTGGAATTTTGCTGGCCATTACAGCTTCCGTGTCCCTCCTCCTTTTCGATGCCCCCGGAATGGCTCTCATCGTATCGGGCATGCTCTTAGCTCACATTGTGCTCCGACACTTACAGTATACTCGTGTTAACCGTGTCAAGCAGATATTGTCAGCGTATCCCATCTACAAAGCGCGTGTCCTACGCAACGGCAGGCTGGTGGAGATCCATTCCAGAGAACTGGTCCCTGGAGACGTGATTCTCATCAAGGCCGGGGATCGAATTCCAGCAGATGCACGATTGTTTGAGACCGTTCATCTCAACCTTGACGAATCCTTCATCACAGGAAGAGCCGAGCCAGTCACAAAGCAATCGGGGGCATTACCGTCTCGTGAAGTCCCTATCAATGAACAGCAGAATATGATCTTTGCAGGCACTTTTGCGCTCAAAGGAGAAGGACGCGCTATCGTTGTGGCGACAGGCCATGAGACAGAGCTCAGTCATACGTATGCACTGTTGGGGCTGGAGGCCAATATTGAGACAGAGTCTGAAATTCATCTTGGCTACTTAGAACGGTTTGGTCTAACGATGGGAGTGGCATTTGGTGCCGTTCTTGCGGTTGTGGGTTGGTTTACCCGCAGCCAACCAACTTTTCAGGAAGCCTTTGCTGTCGGCATGAGTTTTGCCGTCGCTGCGATACCCAATGGACTCGTTGCTCTTGCGACTTCCATCCTGGCATTCAACACCTATCGAATCCTCCGGATGGAAGCTGTGGCACGAAGTCTCAATGATATCGAGCCACTCAGTACTGTGACGGCAGTATGTGTGGAACACACCGGTGGCTTTACCCAAGCAGAGATGCGGGTACAGCAGATCTTTGTCGATGCACGCGTGATTCCACAGGAACAATTCGGGAATTGTTTCGAACTCCTTACGAGGGACGAAGCGAACGAAGATGAGACAGAATACTTGGCTGGTGAAGCAGATCCAGCAAGGGCTCCCGTGGATTTGCCACTGCTCATGATCGTCGCCTCGCTGAGCACCGATACCCTTTCGGGTGAGCCACTCCCAGCGCCCTTCGATCATGCGACTGAGATGGCAATTACGGAAGCTGCGGCCGAGATAGGGATCGACAAGACAGAATATCAAAGTATCCTGACTCGACTGAAAGAACTGCCCTCTGATGGTAAACGTTGGCGCCGTCTGATCTTTCGGAATTCTCGGAATCAGATGTTTCTCTTTGCGATTGGTGATACAGAGCTTGTGCTACGTAATTCGCTATACATACAATTGGATGGGCGGCCTCTGTCGATCAAGGATGAGCAACGGAAAACGCTGTTGATAACCAACCATCACTTTTTGTCTGAGAATTCACGAATACTGGCCGTTGCCTACCGTCGGATCAACCCGAAGGGTGAGGAACTGCAGATAGAAGATATCGCAACAGATGAATTGACCTTCCTTGGATTGCTGGCGCTGAACGATCCTTTGCACGATGGTGTTCAGCAGGCCATCCAGGATGCACGAAACAGTGGACTCAAAACGATCATGATGATCGATGAGGAACCCGAAAGGGCTGCCCAGATTGCCCAGGATCTGGGAATCTTACAGAATCATATCGGCATCATGGAGGGACATGAATTTGAATCGCTGAGTGAAGATCAGCTTGCAGAGCGGCTCGATCGAATGTTGGTTTACTGCGAACCGACCGCGGAACACCGGGCGGCGATCGTTCGTCATCTTCAATCACGGGGTTACTCGGTTGCTGTGATGGGGAACCGCCCCGAACATGCGCATGTACTCAGGACCGCGGATGTCGGTGTCTGTACCGCAAACCAGGCATCGGATATCGCACTGGAAGCCTCTGCCCTCGTATTGCACGAAGGAGGGTTCAACCGACTGCTCCTTGCTCTGGTTCAGGCCCGTCAGACATGCGTGAGTATTCGAAACTCGATACGCTGGTTACTTTCTTGTCATGTGGGTATGGCGACTACCATCGGGCTTGCCTTCGTGATTCATATCTTCTATGGTCAACAGTTCGTTATGCCTTTGTCCTTGCCACAATTGCTCTGGATAAGTTTGATCGTTACGGTTGTTCCAGTCTTCGCGCTTGAAACGGATACAATCAACGTTCCTATCAGTTACACACGACCCCATCGCTCAGGATATCTATTTGCAGGTGGCTACAAACTCGATATATGTCTACGAGGGCTGGTGATCGCCCTGATGGCACTCGTTGGATTTGTATTCACGATGGAGTTATACAAGGGTTCACCGGATATGATAGAGCGTGCTCGGACAACGACCATGAATGTGCTTTTACTGACTCAGTTACTGTTCATCTTTCAGTGCCATCGACGGTTTGTCGAGCCCATGGGTCATCGACTTCTCTCAAACCGAAAACTGCTGATCACCATTGCGGTTGTGGTTCTCATCCAATTGATGCTTATCTACCTGCCTGTGGTCAACACGACTTTGAACCTGGTTGCCCTGGGTTGGCAAGAGTGGCTCTTCATTCTGGGATTTTGTATCATCGCTTTGCTGCCGCTCGACATGGTCAGCAGACGCCACTGATGCAGAAATATCGGATGAAGCAAATATCAATGGCGCCGAACGGGAGAAGTCACTGCAACTATTGAGTCAGGATCACCTTCGCCTCTAACCCCTCTGAGAATCGCTGATAGGCTACGGCAGCTTCCTCCAGCGGGAAGTGCGCGCTGATGAGCCTATCCGCCTGCAACCCATTGCGGATCATAGTGAGCATACCATCATAGTCAGAGAAGTGACATATCCAGTTTCCCATCAGCCTGAGATTTCTCCGCGCGATCAGTCGTTGCGGATTGATCTGCTGAGGGCCGTGCCCGATCACGACGACCGTCCCTTCCGGTATCGTCGTATCGAGCGCGATATCAAGGGTTTCCTGGCTTCCTGTGCATTCAAAGCACTTGTTGGGGCCAAGACCGTGGGTTAACTCCAGCAATGCTTCCCTGACTTCAGTTTGCCGGGGGTTGATCGTATGCCACGCACCCAGATTCTTCGCCATCTCAAGACGAAGCGGGTTGAGATCTACTGAGATGACTCTTGCTCCGAGGAAGGTCTGGACGAGTGTCATTCCCAATCCCACAGGACCGGCACCAAATACACAGGTTGTCTCTCCTGGTTGAATCCCAGAGCGGATACTTGCCCCGTAAGGAACCCCCAACCCATCTCCTGAGAGTAACACGGCCACACCATCGGTTATATTGGGGGGAAGTGAATGGAGCCAGCATTCTTTGGACACAACCAGTTCGCTGTGCGCATTGCCAACCGAACCCACCTGGGGACAGAAATCGGATTTTCCTTGAAGACACCAGTGGCAGGCTCCACAACCCTGTATGGTGGCAACTCCCACGCGATCCCCTTTCTGAAAGCGTCGGGAACCATTTGGATCGAGCACAACACCCATTACCTCATGTCCACCATTTCCTTCACTGGCATTGCTACTCCGATAGCTCCCCATTTCACTCCCACAAATGCCACTCGCTTTTACATCGATGAGCACCTCACCTTCACCCGGACATGGGTCGGTTAAGACTGCTATTTCCACTTCGCAGTTGCCAAGAAATCGTACGCCTTTCATAGTCTCTCCCTGTCGTTTACGCATCATGAAACAATTCTAAATATAGAGGTTGACAATCAGAATAAGCAGTGTTAGTATAACCCAAAATTGCCCCGGAAGATAGTTTGAATTTGTCAGATTAAAGGCTTGTCAGACCAGGATCAACGCGAAGTGTCCCCTGCGGAGGAACTCGATATCAGGAGATCAGAAACGATGAAACCGAACCCCCTCTTCTTGTATTTCATATGCTTATTCCTGCTTATCGGTGCGACACAAAATCTGATGGCAGGAATCACAGTTGGTGAAAAGGAGAAACTGAAGCTCTACAGTGATGTCAGGTTTCGCATGGAATTGGATAAAGATTCCCAGAAATCTGATGGAACCGAAAGGAGCGACCGAGATCGACTTCGATTTCGGCTCCGATTTGGTTTCGATTACCAATACGATGACTACTTTTCTTTCGGTGGACGCCTGCGTTCCGGATCTGCCGAAGCTGCCCAATCACCCCATATTACGCTGGGGAACGAGCTTGGCCCCAAAACCATCCTGATTGACAAAGCGTTTATAAAAGGAACGTGGAAATCAGGTTATTACTGGGTCGGCAAGAACTCCTTCCACTTCTGGAAGCAGAACGAACTTTTCTGGGATGATGACGTCCTCCCGGAAGGCATTGCTATCAGTCAGTCTTTCAAGGTTGGAGAGCAAAACAACGTGACCGCGAAAGGTGGCTACTTTGTTTTGGACAATTCAGCCAGCAACGGTTTCAGTGATCAGGCGAAACTTATCGCCGGACAGTTAGCTTTTTCAACGTCGGCAAAGGCCGTGACGGTCCAGGCCGCTGCGGGGTATTTTCTGTTCCGGGAAAACCCCGATCAGGAGGATTCAAGACTCGCTGATCTTGATTACGATATTGGCGTGTTTGGGGCAAAGGTTACTCTGAAAGATCTACCGCAACCCGTAACGGTAGGTCTCGATTTCATGAAAAACATCGAGGATTATCCTGCAACGCTCTTTAACAAGGATCAGCAAACAGGCTACGTGATAAGTATCAAGGTTGGTGCGCTCAATGATATGGGCGACTGGCTGATCGGGTATTACTATGCCCATGTCGAAAAATATGCGGTAGTAGCGCGTTTCGCCCAGGATGATTGGCTGCGGTGGGGATCTGCTACTGAAACACGTTCCAGCAATTATCAAGGGCATGAATTTCGTGCTGCGTTTGCCTTTGGTCCCAGGAACAATGTGGTTGCACGGCTTTATCTGGTCGAAGGGATCGAACCGGAGAGTGCTGATGCAGCGACAAAGGAAGATGGTACGCGCTTCCGACTTGACTGGAACATTGGATTTTAGGCATCGATTTTACAGGGGTTGAATTCGGACTTCTAGATCCTGAATTCTATATTCTTTGGTGAGCGCTTGTCCGTTTAGATCTCACAGAATTTTCCGGATCAAGAATCGCAATCGAAAATTGTTCAGGAGGCAATTATGTACATGAGGAGCTACGGCGCAGGATTACTTCTTGTTTTTCTGTCCGCTCTGTTTGTCGGTTGTTCGCAGGAGGAGAAGCCTGTCGCGGAGGGCACGGTCTCTCGTCCAAACACAGAATACGCAGGGGAATATGCAACGGTGAGTCAGGACCGTGCAAATCAACTGGGCTGCTCGAGTTGCCACGAGGGGATCGAGGACATCCGGGATATAGACAGCACCATGATGCAAATGATCATCGGCCTGGGACAATCGCAGGGAGATCCCAATGGTTGTGTCGTTTGCCATGGTGGTACTCCCGGGGCAACGACATTCAAGGAAGCCCATCAGGGGAGTCCAGCAGGTTTGGTGCAGGCCGGCGGGCCAAAAGAATTCTACTCGGATCCAGGAAGTATGTGGATGGTCCAATATACCTGTGGTCAGAGGGGATGCCATCCCAATTATCCTTATCGGCTCGAACTTGCACTGATGACGACAGAGGCCGGGAAGATCCAGGGCAACTTACATACCTGGGGCATCGAGGACGTGCAGGACTACCGTGTTCCCTGGGGAAATTATGATGTCACCGATACGGACGGTCCTGCTCCTCTGATCGGCACAGAAGCATATAAAGCGTACATGCAGGACATGGTAAAGGTTCATCCCAAACAGTTTCCGGCGGAGCTAAAGCAAGTACCGCAACCTTCAGTAGATGAGATCGAAGCCGATCCGAAGCTCGCCGGGTTCACCTATCAGCGCCAGCAATGCCAGCGTTGTCATGTGTCTGTGCGTGGACGCGAAAAGCGCGGGGATTACCGAGGGATGGGATGTTCTGCATGTCATGTTCTCTATAGCAACGAGGGCTTCTACGAGGGGAACGACCCAACCATCGACAAAGAGGAACAGGGACATCTACTCACGCACAAAATCTATGGAACACGCGAAGCGGATAATGGTGTTCCTGTCGAAACGTGTAATTCCTGTCATAATCGTGGCAAACGGATCGGCGTGACTTACCAGGGGTTGATGGAGTTTCCGTACGGTACACCCTTTGCTCCCGATGGCAGTAAACAGCCTAAGCTGCATACCAAACAGTACCTGTTTATCTCTGATGATCTCCATCATCAAATCGAGAGCCGTCCGGGAAATCCAAGAGGTGGCATGTTATGCCAGGACTGTCACACAACGGTTGACATTCATGGCGACGGCAATATATTCGGCACGACGTTAGCGCAGGTCGAAATCGAATGCCAGGATTGTCACGGCACTCCCGAGAAGTATCCCTGGGAGCTTCCTCTTGGCTACAGTGAAGAGTTTGATCGAGAACTCGCGGATAATCCTCGCGGTCTGGCGGACAAGGCACTGTACGAAACGACCTATTTCGGTACTCCGTATGACAAGAAGGATGGCTATCTCCTGACCAATCGTGGTAATCCCTTTGGAAATGTCGTCAAAGATGGAGACAAAGTGGTACTCCACTCGGCCACAGGAAATGACTTTGAAGTGCCGGTGTTGAGAACCCTGCAGGAAACGAACGGTTGGAAGAGTCCTGATGCGATGGTCGCTATGGCAAAGGTGAAGAAGCATGCGGACAGACTGGAATGCTACACATGTCATGCCTCCTGGGTACCTCAATGCTATGGCTGTCACGTAAAGATGGATTATAGTAGCGATGCGGATGGCAATCCGCTTGCGGACATTGACTGGGTGGCATCTGGGTCTCAACACACTTCGGATGGTCAAACAGCAGAATCGAGGTTGGGTACAGGCGGTATCAAAAGCCCCGGTAAAACGTTTGAGGGACGCTCTTACCTGCGCTGGGAGGAGCCGGTGCTTGGTATCAATGGTGAAGGTCGTGTCACCCCGTTGATGCCCGGATGTCAGGTCGTCTGGACGGTCGTTGGACGAGACGGCAAAACGGTGGTTCAAAATGTGATTTCTCGTTCGGCCGATGAAGCCAGGGCCATTGGGCAGGATAGCATCCCACTTGCTCTCGACATGGCTCCCGTACAGCCGCACTCCGTACAGAGGCCAGCCCGAACTTGTGAGAGTTGCCACAACAACCCGAAGGCGATGGGATACGGTATTGCCAACGGGATATTCCAAAGTCGGCATACGGAAGACGTCGTGGAGGATCTGATCGATCAACGTACGGGGAAACCGATTCCTCAAAGATATCAGGTGCAAATTCCCGCGATCCCTGAATTGGATTTCGACTGGTCTACGATTGTGGATCGCGATGGCAAACAACTTGCCACGGTCGGCACCCATTGGCCATTGTCCCGCGCTTTGAATAATCGGGAACGACAGGCGATGGAACGCACGGGTTTGTGTATGGGATGTCATAGAGAGATGCCAAACAAGGCATTGTGGAATAAAGTCAACACCCCCGGAAGCCTGACGGACACGCAACATATTGAACTCATGAACAAAATGTTGAAGGCGTATCATGAGGCGAGTTCCCAAGCACAGTAGTTCACATTTTCTGCTCGTAGTGAGCCACGAAGCTCCGCGAAGTGGCGTAACAACGGCACTCCATTTCATTGCGTGCCTGACTACAAACGACAATCGTGAAGTACTGAAGCACCTTAGCCCACACTTTGGGCGCACCTGCGTGTGCGCCCAAAGCGGTTTTCAAGGCAGCGTAAGACATCGTCGTCAGACGGCGATTTTTTCCTTTGAATCTTGAGACACTTTTCTGCTATCCTTAAGAAACTTCAAAATCTGATGAATGAAATCTACTCTTTTGATAGATTTCGGAAAAGGGTTGGGAGTTGAAAGAACCTGGCAAATCTGAAAACGGTGTCATCTTTCAGAACGATAAGCAGCGGAGGCTTTTTCTCCTTGCGAGAGCGACTGTTTCTACACTGTGTGTTATGCTGTTGATGCTATCAGGCCCGTTCTTCCAGTTGACAGTCCTTGCGCAGCAGGGAGCCGAATCAGATGCTGTTGGCATCGATGAGAAACTCGGCGAATATGTGCCACTCGATTTGCCGTTCGCGGATGAGAACGGCAACAAGGTGGTTCTGAGGGAACTCATCAACCGTCCTACCGTTGTTGTCCTCATCTATTATAACAGTACTT
>JAJRTO010000012.1 GCA_024278235.1 Candidatus Poribacteria bacterium | reverse complement strand
TGCCATTGAAAAGATTCTGAAAGTACACCATTGCGATTACCTTCTTGGCAAGACCTGGACTACAGATGCGTTCTATCGCGAAACGCCCGGCAAAGTTGCACTCCGTAAATCAGAAGGCTGTCTGACTGTGGAGATGGAAGCTGCTGCCTTCTTCGCTGTGGCACAGTTCCGGGGGGTTGCTTTCGCTCAGATACTCTATGGGGGTGATGACGTGAGTGGGGAAACCTGGGACTCCCGACGCTGGGATGGACGAACCACCGTGCGGGAGAAGCTGTTCTGGCTCGCAGCAGAGGCGTGTGTGAGGTTATGAGAAATCGGGAGATCCCCATGTGTTCTCCTGCAACATATGGATTAGGAGAAATGCTGGTGGAACTGTCTGATACACAGACAGGGACGCATTATCTGCTGCGCGATGGATCCCTAAATTGCCGTGCGTGTTCAGGTGCGAAACTCCACTCGGGCGTGATAAGTGTGTCACTGAAGTCCACGTCATACCAGGGCGTGTTTCCATATTTCGGGTTTCGCAGCACATGAAAGTCCTGGGCAGGCAGGTAGCTCTGGCCGAGCAGCATCATGCGCCTTCCGGAGGCATCCGTCACCATGTCGAGGATCAGCACCGCGTGTCCATAGCCTGGGGCTCCGCCCTGCACAAATGCATTCCCGATCTGGACCTGAGAAGCGGGAATGGCAACCAGTCTGCAAAGGTTCCCTCTTCGACTTCAATGCGTGTGAATCCTTTTGGCACGGGGATCCGGGCAGCGATAGTGTTTTTGGCATCATACTGGGCCAGCCAGGGATAAGTGTTGTCAGCCCACACTGTTGCACAGAAACAGAGAAGAAGTAAGAAACAAACACCGATCAAGGAGTGGGGTTTAGCTGTGTTCATCCGAATCATTACAACAGTGTCCTTATATCGTGACCAATGCATATCCTGACATAGTTTGTTCCGGCCTGAATGAGGACGGGTGCCCCGGTAAACTTTGGTATACTCCCTTATGGTACTACAGCGATCGATAGAAGTCAAACACTGACGAAATACTGTGATTTCCAGGCATTGCAAGTTATTTCCTGCTCTTGCTTATGATTGGTAAACCGTTTTTTGCTATGCTATAATACCCATGTGTGGCACTGAAACTTCGCAATCCTGTTAGGAGGAGACAACGTCTTGAAAACTCTAGGAATCCACACCAAGTATTTCCGATTCGAGGGCAAAGAAAAGGCGATGGACGGTGCAGAAGCCTTGACGCCGGAACAGCACCAAGCGGATATTGACAAGGAATGTCTGGTCATCTTCATCAGCGTGGAGAAGGAGGATGAGGAATCCCCGGTATCGGTCGCGGCCCAGTTGGCACGGGATACACGACGCCGGGCGGAAGATCTCGGCGTGGGCACGGTGGTGGTCTACCCGTATGTGCATCTGACGGAAGATCCAAGTCGTCCGCGCATCGCGCTCCAGGTTCTGGATGAGGTCGAATCGCGTCTGGCAGAGTCGCTGGAGGTGGTTCGCGCTCCATTCGGCTGGTACAAAGCGTTCGACATCTCCTGCCTGGGACATCCCCTGTCGGAGTGGAGTGGTAGATATGTACCTGGAAAAGAGGATGAAGAGGAAAAAGAAAAGAAAGAAGAGAGCCGGAAGTCAAGTGAGTTTGTGCGCTTCGTGATCGCGGATCTGGAAGGCAATACATATGAGGTAACTCCGGAGGATTTCGCTGGATGTTCCGTATTCTCACGGAAGCAGCCAGTCTACGTGATGCTCAAACAATTCGTCTCGAATGAGCTGGCCCACGGAATAGACACGGGAAAGGCTCCTAAGCACATCGAGTACATGCAGCGACATGAACTGGTGGATTACTGCGACGCCTCCGAAAAAGGCCATTATAAATGGTATCCCAAGGGGTTGCTGATCCAGAAACTCATCCTCGACTATGCGGCAGGCCTGGCCCATGAATGGGGAGCCTTCGAGATGAAGAATCCCATTATCATCCGCGGGGATCACAACGTGGTGGGCGAACTGATGGGAGAATTCCACGAGCGGGACTATCAGGTCGATGGTGGTCGAGGTGTCTGCTATCTCCGCTACGCTTCTGACCCTCTTGGATTCCCGTTCATGCAGAACGTGCGGTTCACCTACAAGCAATCGCCGCTCAAGGTGTATGAGGAAGCAACCTGCTTCCGCAACGAGCAGGAAGGCGAAGTGAGTGGCCTCAAGCGGGTGCGTAACTTCATGATGACCGATATGCACGCAGCCTGTGCGAGTGTGGAGGAGGCCAAAGAGGAATTTGAGATCCTCTGCTTCAGATTCGCAGAATTGATGAACAACATCATCGCCAGGGGACGCTGGATTCTCGGTTGGGAAGGAACCGTAGATTTCTTTGAAGAAAACCGGGAATGGCTGATCAGCATTGGGAAACAGATGCAAGTACCGGCATTCTTCAAGCTGATGCCGGAGATGAGTCACTACTATGCCATCAAGAACGAATACCAGGCCCTCACCGAAGACAAATCCAATATCCAGGTAAGCACCGTGCAGTGGGACGTGAAAGATGGGGAACGTTTCAACATCGGCTATATCGATGACCAGGGCCAGAAGCATCCATGTCCCGTGATTATCCACGCATCGAGCTTTGGCAGCATTGAGCGAACGTTGTGTGCCATCCTGGAGAATATCGCTATCGACGCAGGTCGCGGGATCCCACCGATGTATCCTCTCTGGCTTGCCCCCACGCAGGCACGGATCATCACCGTATCGGATGACTATCTGTCATTTGCGAATGAACTCCGGGACGTGATTGCCCCCCATAATATCCGTGTGGACATCGATGATCGCAGCGATACGGTGGGCAAGAAAATCCGCAATGGAGAGAAGGAATGGATCCCGTATCTACTCGTCGTTGGAGAAAAGGAGAAATACTCTGGACAACTGAGTGTGCGATCTCGTGAGGACAGAAGTCAGCAAACGATGAGTGTGGACGAGTTCATTCGGTTCGTAAATGAGAAGACCGCAGGAATGCCGTTCCGGCCATTGCCATTGCCCAAGCTGGTGAGCAGAAGGCCGGTGTTTTACGGTTGAAAAGGGGCCTCCCATGTGTTACTTCAATATGGCCGCATTTCTTTCATAAAACCGAGTAGGATGAACGGTAGTAGTTGGCCTATCCTCTCTATAGTCCATGCCACAACCAGTGCAGCCTGAATTTTCTTACCGTAACGTCTCTCCCGTGGACGTCTGATTGCTTTGGTGACCAGAGACACGGGGTGATTCAATAAGTAGCATAATCTGCCTTATCTGTGTGTCCACTTTTTCGGGGGAACCTCATGGCAACCGGAAAACGACAGCATCACAAACATCATTGACATGAGCCTGGAATTTCGATATGCTTAAATTTGATGTATAGGATTGTAAATCGAGTCAGAACTGTCCGGAGGACAAGGTAACGATATGTCGAAAGAAAAATTGGCCATCGATGGTGGAACTCCTGTCATATCTGGAGGCATCCCGGGAGGGATGCATGGCCCCAGTGTGATCGATCAACAAGAGATCGATGCAGTCACTGAGGTGCTGAAAAGTCGGAAGCTGTTCCGGTTCTGCGAGGATTCTCAGGTTGCCGCATTTGAGAAAGAGGCGGCGGAACTCCTGGGCGTAAAGCATACGCTGATGGTAAATTCAGGAACGAGCGCACTGATCTGTGCTCTTACAGGGGTCGGCGTGGGCCCGGGGGATGAAGTGATCGTCCCGGGGTATACCTACATTTCCACGGCAGCCGCTGTTGTCGGCGTCGGAGCTGTCCCTGTCATTGCAGAGATCGATGAATCTCTGGGTCTGGATCCCGTGGATGTCGAAAAGAAGATCACGCCCTACACCAAAGCGATGATCCTTGTCTATATGCAGGGCGTCCCTGGACGTATAGACGCATTGGTAGAGATAGCCCGCAAGCACAATCTGAAAATCGTTGAGGACTGTTGTCAATGCATCGGCGGGCGCTACAGAGGTCGCTTTGTCGGAACCATTGGGAATGCAGGCGCGTGGAGTCTCAATTACTATAAGGTGATCACAGCAGGAGAAGGAGGACTGGTCTTTACGGATGAATATGAAGTTTATGAAAGATCCGCTTTTGCCAGCGATCCCGCTATGCCGATGTGGATACGTGATGCGGGTTGGGAATCTGAACCTTTTTCACGGCAATGTTATCGCCCCAGCGAAATGATGGGAGCGATGGCACGAATTCAACTTTCGAAGATGCCGGACATCCTGGGACATACACGCAAGCTGAAGCGAACTTTCCTGAATGAACTTGTTGAGCCGAAAGGTTATCGGCTGCAGCATGTCGACGATCCGGACGGTGACTGTGGAATCAGCGCGGCGATTATTGTAAATGACCGGGAACTTGCGCAACGTTATGCCCAGGCACTAAAAGCAGAAGGGCTTGGCGCAGGGACAGCCTACAACGATGGCTTCCCCGACCGGCACATCTATTGCTATTGGGATTCGATACTGGATAAGAATTCACCCCACCCATCCGGTTATCCCTGGAAAGATCCCGCTTACAAAGGAAATGTCGAGTATACTCGGGATATGTGTCCTCGCACGCTTGCCATCCTGGGGAGAGCACTCCGTTTCGGATTCAATGTGAATATGAACGAGGAGCATGCGCATCGGATGGCCGCTGCGATCAACAAGGTGGATGCCGTACTGGGAGGTTCATAGTGGCGGGAATGCGCATTACACTGGCGTTTGCAGGTCTGCGGCATGGACATATCTTCGCGATGTTATCCCATGCACAAAGCCACCCCGATATCGAGGTGGTTGCCGTTTGCGAGGAAGATACTACAGCACGGGAAGAAATCGTCGAAGCTGGCAAGGCACATGTCACTCACACGAACATAGACCAGATGCTGGATGAAGTTGAGTGTGATGCGATTGCCATCGGTGATTACTATGGCAATCGTGGTTCCATTGCCATCAGAGCACTGGAAGCCGGTAAGCATGTCATTGGCGACAAACCCCTCTGCACCCGTCTGGATGAATTGGAGAGAATTCAGGAACTCAGTGAAGAGAAAAATCTGAAGGTCGGATGCATGTTTACGATGCGAGACGGTGCCCGATATCTCGGTGTGAGAGATTTGCTGCAAAATGATGAGATTGGTGAAATACATGCCATCAGTTCTGGCGGGCAGCATCCGTTGATGCTGGATTCACGGCCCTCCTGGTATTTTGAACCCGGCAGACATGGGGGAACGATCAACGACGTTGGTTGCCATGCCGTTGATATTATCCCCTGGCTGACAGATCTCGAATTTACGACGGTCAACTCCGCAAGATGCTGGAATGCCTTCGCGAAGGACTTCCCCCATTTTGAGGATGCCGGCCAGATGATGTTGACGATGAATAATGGTTGCGGTGTGTTGGGAGATGTGTCCTATTTTCTGCCGGATAGCTTCGGTTATTCAAATCCGCTCTATTGGAGGATGACGTTCTTTGGGCGCAAGGGGATTATCGAGACAAGTGCGACGGCGAAGAGCACGTTGCTCATGCGTGATGGAGACAAGGTGGCACAGGATGTATCTCTCCCCGAAGCGAAACCGATGGGGTATCTGAAGGCATTCATCGATGATATCAACGATCTCTCCGGGGATGGGGAACTGTCTACGGTGCAGGTGCTCAAAGCGACTCGGAATACACTCACGATTCAGCGTGCAGCCGATCAAGGACAGACGAACGTCGAGTTGTGACACGCAGGACGCATGGCTGAGAGCGATTTTCAGGGAAGGGAGGCAAAAGACGATGGCAGTGGGAGATAATTTGGCATCACAACTCTCTGCATTGGATGCTCATGTATTGACGTCCCACGAACGCGGAGCCTTTGCGCAAATGTTGCACGACGATGTGTGGGCGCGTACGGAGGCAGTCCATCAGCAGGATCGAAATGCGTGGACACAGGTGAGATCAAAAGAGGAGTGGGAGACGTTCTGTGCCGCGCGCCTGGAGGCATTGCGTAGATCACTCGGGACTTTCTCTGCCAACCCGGGGGATTTACACGTGCACCGAACTAGCGTTGTCGAAGGTGACGGTTATCGGATCGAGAACCTCGTCTACGAGAGTCGTCCTGGAGTTCTTGTTACGGCAAATCTCTATCTGCCCTCCCCTCTCCGCGAAAGCATGCCCGCTGTCGTCCTTGTTCATAGCCATCATAATCCGAAGACCCAGGGCGAACTCCAGGATATGGGAATGACATGGGCACGGATCGGCTGCATGGTGCTGGTGATGGATCTGTTTGGCTATGGTGAGCGGCGACAACACGCTCCCGGACCGCGACAAGATTACCGCTTCCGCTACATCCATGGCATCCAGTTGCATCTCATCGGTGACAGTCTGATGGGCTGGATGGTCTGGGACGTGATGCGCGGCATCGACCTGCTCCGGAGCCGCCCGGATATGGATAGGGGAAAACTGATCCTCATCGGTGCGGTCGCTGGTGGCGGGGATCCAGCGGCTGTCGCGGCAGCGATCGATCCGCGGATCACATGCGTTGTTCCCTTTAACTTTGGCGGACCACAGCCGGAAACGATCTACCCTCTTCCCGAGGATGCCGAGGAGACGTTCAACTATATGGGAGGAGGCTCCTGGGAATCCACACGCAATCTGCGTCTCAGTGGACAGGATGGATTCCTCCCGTGGGTGATCGTCGCCTCGGTCGCACCACGTTATCTGATCTATGCCCACGAATTCAGTTGGGATAGGACGAGAGACCCGGTGTGGAAGCGACTCGAACAGGTATTTGCCTGGTACGATGCATCGGATCATCTCGACTTCGCTCATGGTGCAGGAGTGCTCTCCGGCCGCCCTCCCGAAGCCACACACTGCAACAATGTGGGCCCTGTGCATCGCAAGATGATCTACCCGGCGTTGGAGCGTTGGTTTGATATCCCCATACCTCAAGAGTATCAGAACCGTCTTCCGGAAGAAAAACTGACATGCCGAAGTCCGGAGATCTCTTCGCCCCCGCTGCACGAACTGTACGCGCAGATCGGTGATTCGCGAGCAGCTCAGATGCGTTCCTCACTTGCGGCACTCAGTCCCCGGGAGAGACGCACCCACCTATGCCAGGAATGGGCGAGACTCCTCGGAGATCTCACACCACAGGCCGAACCGACGGTCCGATCTCACGTTTCCGAGAAGGTGGAGAGTCTATCCATCGAGCGCGTCCAATTACAGGTGGATCCCCGCATCGTCATCCCCATGCTGTTGTTGCGCCCCCGGACGGACGCCACGGATCTCCCCATCGTCGTTGCGGTGTCTCAATATGGCAAGGAAAGGTTCCTTCGCGAACGAGCTAAGGAGATCGGCACATTGTTGATGAATGGGATTGCTGTGTGTCTGCCCGATCTGCGAGGCATGGGAGAGACCCGTCCCCGTGGTGCGCGGACACGACAGAGCGAGATCACCTCGATTTCCGCTACCGAATGGATGCTGGGAGGGACGCTACTCGGTTCTCGCCTGCGGGATCTGCGCTCCGTGTTGCGTTATCTTCGAGAGCGGGGGGATGTGAACGCTCACCGGATCGCGTTATGGGGGGATTCGTTTGCTCCGACCAATCCATCGGATTTCATCGACCCGCCCATGGATGGAGGGGAATCACCTCAGCAATCGGAACCTGCCGGTGGCCTCCTGGCATTATTTGGGGCACTGTACGAGGAGGACGTATGTCTCGCAGTCGCACGTGGGATGATCGCCGGTTATCGGTCCATTCTGCGAGATCGGTTCTGCTATGTTCCTCACGATGTGATCGTGCCGGGCGCACTGACAGCGGGAGATCTGTGCGATATTGCTGCTGCACTTGCGCCGCATCCTCTGCGAATCGAGGCTCCCGTTGATGGCCGCAATTGCCCGATGCCTGCTCAAGAGTTCGAGGCGTTTTTCGAGCCAACCCGGGAGGCTTACCGTTCCACACCCAACAGATTATCACTCGTTCCCGGATGGCGGGATGACCTGGCTCTATGGCTGTGCCGCCACATCTGAAACGGGGATTATCCCTTCATGACCAGGTATCTGGACACCTGTTCCTCGATGAGTTGTAAGCCGAGCCCCGGACCCTCAAACACCTTGATTGTCCCATTTTCTGGGTGGAGTTTTTCGACGGTGATCTCGTCTCGGAGCGGGTTTTCTGTCATCTCGAACTCAAAGCTCTCGAAGAGCGGACAAACCGCACCGTAATGAAGGGATGCGACCATCCCGACGATGGAAAGCCAGGCATGCGTCGATATCGGGACGCCATACTCGGCTGCCATCTGGGCGATACGCACACCTTCCGTCAACCCTCCGCAACGCATCAGATCCGGCTGCGCCACATCCACGGCCTCTTTCTCGAACATCGCCTTGAAACCCCAGCGTGTGTATTCCGCTTCGCCCCCGGCGATCTTCATGTTGAGTTCTTGCCGAAGTTGCCGGTAATCCTCTAAATACTCCGGTGGGACAGGTTCCTCCAACCAGTAGAGATCATAGGCTTCCAGTTTTCGCCCGGCCTCGAGTGCCTTCTCATAGTCATATCCACAGTTGACATCTGCCATGACCCGGACCCCGGGCCCCACCGCTTCCCGGACGGTCTGGACCGCCACCTCGTCTGGAACCCCGTTGCCCACACCGATTTTCAGCTTAACACTGCTGAAGCCCTGTTCCACATAGGAGCGGGCTTCGGCTCGAAGATCTTCGACGGGAGAAAAATACATCCCTGCCGCATAGGCCGGAAGAATCGTGCGGTGGGTTTCACCCAGTATCTTGTAGATGGGTTGGCCGAATGCCTTGCCTCGGAGATCCCAGAGGGCAATGTCGATACCGCTGAGCACTTCAATGAGTAGACCCTTCTGACCATGATAGCCCAGACCACGATACATTCGGTCCCACAAGAGTTCCGTTTCAAGCGGGTTTTGTCCGAGCAACAACGGCCGAAAAATCTGTTGGACGATTGGGGGAACCAGTTGTGGAATTCCGAAACTCTCGCCAATGCCCACCAACCCTTCATCGGTGATCACCCGGATCAGCGCGGTCTTCCGTGAGCGAATCGGACCGCTGTTGGACACACCTCCCATAGGCTTTTTGAGTGGAGCTACCAGGACAAGTGTCTGGATGTCTGTGATCTTCATCGTACCTCCTCATCCTCGGTTGGGTAACCTATCCGTTTGTCTTCCACCCCGGCATCGAAATATCCATCCTCCGGGAGGAAGGGATATACTTACTCCCATCTTTTACTGGTATTACTCAAGTATCTGGTCTAGATGATCCATCACCTTTTGAAATGCTTCCACGTACATGCCCATCAACTCAAGGTCGTTGGGTGGATTGACATCGAAGACATAACAGTGAGAGTCGATGAACTCAACGGCTCTCGGATAATCGTCCTTGTGATATTCGACCTCAGAACCGTGGCATTTCCAGGGACATCCTTTGCCATATCCTACCCGATTCTGAAATATCTCCTGCATTGGCACAGGAAGTCTCTGCCATTGCCCGGTCGGCACACCCTCTGCCCTCAAGGCCTCTTGCACCTTTTCACGCAAAGTTCTGGCCGATATATCTACCCCCAACTCCTTCGGATTGAAACCAACCACATAGTTGTAGTAAACAGGTTCACGTTTCTCCGGAACAAAAGGTGTTTCGAGGCCCTTGATTCCGCTCAGATGTTCTGTGAGGAAGTTGCAGTTTCTAATGCGAAGTGCGTTGTTCTCGTCCAGTCTTCTGAGTTGACTACGGATAAACGCCTGAGCGAACATATCTCCCCGATACATCCAGCCTAATCCATAGGCATTGTATTCCTGTTCTTCTCGTTCTCGACCGGGAACGACCCACTCGCCGAAATATTGCAGGAGTGCTGCCTTTCGATACACGACTTCGTCGTTCGTTGTGAACAATCCTCCCTGACAACCACTGCTGAGGGTTTTAGACGCCTGGGTGCTATAGCCCGCCACATCGCCCATCGAACCACACAGACGGCCCTTGTACCGTGCTCCATGAGCCTGAGCGACATCTTCTATCACGCCCAGATGGTGCTTCCTGGCGATCTCAAGGAGGGGATCCATATCCACAGGCATGCCGTGGATATGGACCGGCATGATCGCTTTTGTTCTATCAGATATCTTTGCTTCGATCAGGTTGGGATCGATGCAATAGGTCGTGGGATCAATATCCACAAACACTGGTATGGCATTGTGATGTAGCACTGCCGCCGCACTTGCCCAGAAGGTAAAAGCTGGCACGATGACTTCATCGCCAGGCCCAATTCCCAGTCCGGCGACACACATATGCAATGCAGCGGTGCCACTGTTTACGGGAATACAGTACTGAACACCCATATATTCAGCCCACTCCTTTGCCAGGCCTTCTGATTGAATCTGCTGTTGTTCAGTGATCCTGGCCGTTGCGAACACCTCCATGACGGCTTTGCGGTCCGCCTCGGTAACATGCGGCCAGGGTTTGATAAATCCCTCTGGGACTGTTCGTTTTCCACCATGTACTGCAAGTTTCTCTGACATACGAAATCTCTCCTTTTTCAGTTTATCCATCGGTCATTCCCCTTCCATCGTCGTTCATCTATCTGGTAATATATACTCGCATGGATAATGCAAAAAACGATGACCATGCATCGAGAAGCAGAGGAAGGGAAAAACAACTCAACTTATGAAACCAACCATCAAAGTAGCAGCTATCCAAACCAAGAATCGAACCATCTCGTATAAGATCCCCACATCTCATGAGGTATTTGAACAGGTGCAGGAGAATCTCAGCAACCTGATCGAACTTGCGGAACAAGCAGCCACATTGGGCTGCGATATGATCGCCTTCCCGGAAGACACGCTCGGCACCCTTGAATGGGAAGCGGGACACTGGGATGAGGTCGCCGATCTACTGCGCCCAGCCGAGCAGGAAATGTTGCAGCGATTCGGAGGGGTCGCTGCCAGTCATGGGATGAGCATCATCTGCTGCAACGACTGCTCTGAGCAAGAAGGCGTCTACAACACTGCCATCCTCATCGGCCCGAACGGCCATGAAATCGGGCGCTACCGCAAAGTGCAATTGCCCATCCCCGAACAAGCGCGGCTGCCTGGCGATTGCTTCCCCGTATTCGATGTGCCAACCATCGGCACGGTAGGGATGTGTATCTGCTATGATATGATGTTCCCGGAGACAACACGCGCCCTAGCACTGGCAGGGGCTGACATCGTGTTCCATTCCACATTGGGTGGGGCCTCCTCTGGCAGCGGCGATGCAAGTTTGGCCGCCTTCCGAACACGTGCAGCGGACAACCTCCTCTACCTCGTGGTGGCGTTCCGAGGAGGTGGCAGCCTCGTGATCAACCCCAAAGGGGAAATTATCGCGGATGGAGGCAGGGAACCCGATACGATTGTAGCCGCTGAGATTGAACTGCACAGCGGCCGAGACGCGGGAGACGCTCATGGTGGAATCACGCAGGACTATCGAGCACGTCTATTCCGCGAGCGTGTTCCTGCGGCTTATGGCATCCTGATGGAACCCCATCCCCCTATCCTTGACAAACTACGGCACATCCATGTCCCTTCGGCTGATGAAGCGATAGAACTCGCAGCAGAGGTTTCCACAACTGGCGCCGACGCCTTCTACGAAGCGGACCGAATCCTTCGTGATGGAAATATCGAGGAAGCAAGGCGTCGCTTTGAATCATTGGCCGAACACTTTGGGACGACCTGGATCGGACGTGCATCACGTCAGCGATTGGAGAAGCTCTAAAAAGACAGTTGCCTGTAGTGCTCAAACCACTTCCTCAGCCCGGTCTCCACAGGTTCGATATTCGAGACTTCGTATTCCAGCGCGAAGTCTCCTGTGTACCCGGCTTCGTCCAGATTCTTGATAACCCACTTCACGTCAATGATACCCTCACCCAACATCGTGCCCTGGAACTTTCCATCCTTCCCTGGCGCACCATCTTTGATGTGGCAATGAGTAATATGCTGGTGGAAGATGGCGAACGCCTCCTTGTAATCGGTTCCAGCATGCATCAGATTGCATGGCTCATAGAGAACCCCGAAGAACTCCGAGCCGACCTTTGCAGACAGCTCTGCACACGCTTCAGGATTTCCGGAAATCGGGCCACCGTGGTTCTCAAACCCCAGGTAGACAGACTGCGAGCCTGCGTAATCAGCGCATTCCTTGAAGTATGGGACGATCTGGTCAATGGTTTCTAATTTTCCATTGCCGGGAACGATTCGTATAGAACGGACTCCCAGTTGATGAGCGATGTCAATGGTTCTCTTGGTGTCTCTCAGCTCTTGCTCAATCTCGTCCTTTGAGTCGCTGGAGAACCGTCGGCCACAGTAGGTTCCCAGATTGGCGATAGCGATTCCATGCTTGACCGCCAATGCGGCAAGTTCATCAACATCATATTCTGACGCATCGATCGAGAAATGCGGCATCCCTCCCCAGAGATCCACCTTCTTGAACCCGGCTTCAGCAGTGATTCTGAGAGCATCATCCAGGGGCTGGTTTCTCATCGGATAGGTACATGAGGAAACTCTGCTAATGTCCATCGGATTTCCTCCGTGAATCTACTCGCGCGCTGCAAGGTCACTGCATCCAGGCGCGTCGGCTTGGCCTTCGGCCAGCTTAAGGACAAACTCAGGAAAGTCTCCGCCAGCATCTTCCACACCCTTATCATAGAGATGTTTGATAACTTCTGGATGGTCATCTGCCACGTTGCTCTCAAAAGGTTTTTCTGCATTCAGATCTCGCAGGAAAACACCTTTTCCGTTTACTTTGCAGTTGAGCCACCAGTTCTGATCGATCACGGTCATCGCTGAGCCCCAACCAACGGTGACGTGATCCCGAATCGGTTCCCCATCCCCAACAGCGGCGTTCCAGAAGGCTTTTCCGTGAAGAGGTTGCCTGGGCTCGACACCTGCGAACTCCAGGATCTGAGCCGCGACATCTGTATGTTGAACCAGCATATCACTTCGCTTTCCGGCGCCAACGCCTCCGGGATGCCGGATCATCAGTGGAACATCGTAGACCTCAGGAACGGATGGATAACCACGTTTGCCCATATAGTTTTGATCGCCGATAGAATGACCGTGATCCGTGGTAAAGATAAGAGCTGTATTCTCCAGCATTCCCAGGTTCTGCATGGTCTCATAGAGGTGACCGAACCAACGATCACACATGGTTACCAGACCCGCATAGTTTGCCTGGGTCCTACGCACCAGCTCAGGGCTGAGGCGATCTGTGTTTGCATATCCTGAAACCACCTGTTCAGGGCCATCGCTATCGTCATACATACGACGGTAATGCTCAGGAACAAACCACGGCTCATGCGGGTCGAAGCTCTCTACCACCAGCAGAAATTTC
The DNA here is from genome assembly GCA_024278235.1 of Candidatus Poribacteria bacterium. Classification (GTDB taxonomy): domain Bacteria; phylum Poribacteria; class WGA-4E; order JAJRTO01; family JAJRTO01; genus JAJRTO01. The sequence goes on along the minus strand of JAJRTO010000012.1, from coordinate 1,154 downwards.
TCCGCATCACGATTCTGCTCCAGCCAGCGCGACGCCTCAATCAACACCCTCGCGTTGAAGTAGTCTTCCTCGCGTATTCTATCGTGCATATTCATCAGACATTGGCGGATGAAACGGACTTTTCCGGGGTTCTGCAACTCCTTCGGTAGCCAATGATCGATCTGCTCTTGAGTCGGTGCAGGTCCACTCCGATAGGGATCGGTTTCCTGACCCCGTAGAAACATCCACTGGTTGAACCCCCGGGTGAAGTTCTTGGAGGGTTTGAACATGTGGTACACGTCGGCAACCAGACCTGTGCGATAGCCACTATCCCTGAGCAGTTCAGCGACCGTGTCCCGATCTTCCTGAATAGGCCCCCAGCCGGGAGCACCTACGAAATCGCCCTTCAGGTGGAAGTCGCCGTTGAAAAACGGATAGACCCTCTGTCCTGTGTAAAGGGCACGACGGGTTGGAAGCGTCGGTAGCGATTCGGGATACATCCTTGTCATGACCAGAGATTCTTCTGCCAAAGCATCAAAGTGCGGGGTTTTGACCTCCCACCATGGTGGAGGGCCATAACAACCCATGCAATCTCTACGAAGTGAGTCGAAAACAACGAGTACGATGTTCATATGCTTCCCTTTCTGTTCCGATAGAATGAGGTTCTACTGCTCTCCCTCTTATGCAAAATCCGCGGATGCCGGGACGGTCGGCCGCCCGGATGCCGCCGACTCATCAGCCGCCACGCAGGCTGCAAGCGATGCAAATGCCTCACGGCCACTCACTGCGATAGGTTGGCCATTCACAATCGACTCCAGGAACGCTTCGACGGAGCCCTTCGTGCCTGTCACGATACCCGATGGATCACCGGGAAGAGTCTGCCACCCATCTTGCCCATCCCGTGCGACCCGGTTGCCCACGATCATCCCTTCTGTCCCCACGAGTCGGAAGTGATCATCGATGTGTTCTCCTCTCGGCCAGTGCGCCTCATAGGTCACTGTCACCTGACCGATGGATTCTCCTTCGAACTGGAAGATCGCAGCCGTGGTCTTATCCCTGGGGAAACTCAGCGTTCCAAGCCGGTTGCTGTAAGCACTCACAGAAAGGATCGGTTTCCCAATGAAATAGCGCACCAAGTCCACCTCGTGGATCCCTGAGCCTACCAGTGCTGTGCG
>JAJRTO010000156.1 GCA_024278235.1 Candidatus Poribacteria bacterium | reverse complement strand
TGGGTAGGGCGTTCTCATCTCAAACAAGTGCTTCGTCACGTTTTGGGATGGGGGGCTTCACTGGATGACAGCTCAGAGCCGATGAGCTATCGCAAGGCGTTCATTGGGATGCTGCTGGGTGGCATATTCTTGACTGTATTTTCAAATCAGGCGGGGATGTCTCTGTGGGTTGTGCCTTTGTTCTTTGGGATCTATTATTTGCTCGCGACGATGATCGCACGATTACGTGCAGAACTCGGGTTTCTCGTGCACGACTTGCACCAGATCGATCCACACAGTATGATCATCGTGGGATTGGGCACTCGTAAACTGGGGGTCCACAACCTGACCGTATTTTCACTCTATATGTTTTTCAACCGTGCTTATCGTGCTCATCCCATGCCCCAACAATTGGAGGCATTCAAGTTGGCTGAGCGAACCCGAATGCACCCGCGATATCTCCTTGGAGCGATCCTACTCGCGACGGTGGTGGGTTCTATCTTGACATTCTGGTTGCTTTTGGATAATTATTATCGGCACGGGGCAGAATCGGGCTATTATGGGCCGTGGGCACTGGGATTCGCGCGGGGGATCTATGGACAACTCCAAAACTGGCTCAACTATCCTCGACAGACCGATTGGCCCGGGTTGGCCTTCATCGGGGGTGGCCTGACATTGACGACGTGCTTCATGTTGTTGCGAGCCCGATTCCTGTGGTGGCCTCTGCATCCCCTGGGATATGCAATGGCAAACAGTTGGGGGATGTACAACCTCTGGAGTTGCCTGTTCGTCGCATGGATTTTGAAGTCGATCATCCTACGGCATGGTGGCTTGCGCTCTTACCGGAGAGCGATACCCTTTTTCCTGGGGCTTGCTCTTGGCGATTATGTACTTGGGAGTTTATGGAGTATCTTGAGCATTCTGACAAATACGCCCCTCTACCAGTTTTGGCCTTAAACCGAGGTTGGAGGTTTCACTGACTCACGAAGGAGACTGCTTCCATGAGATCGGATCGAAACAAATTGCTGACGGAGTTTTTTCAGATGCAACGTGAATTGGAACGGATTTTCGATGATTTCTTGAAATCTGGGCGCGCCACGACTGCCGTTGGTACAAATGTATGGCGCCCCAGTCTGGATGTCTACGAGACAGTGGATAGTTTCATTATTCAAATGGAAATCGCTGGTCTGGATCCGGAAGAAGATGTGAAAATTCTCCTGAAGGGAAATCAATTGACTATCCAGGGACAACGCCGCGACCGAAGTGGTACCAAGAAAGAGCACTACCATTTGGCCGAGGTCAGTTACGGAGCCTTCCGACGGGAGGTCATTCTCCCCGAAGAGCTTGATGAACATGTAGCCCCACAGGCAAATTACCAGAATGGATTCCTGGAGATTGTACTTCCAAAATCGAAGGATCCTCAACCACAAAAAATCGTCGTTGAAGTCAAGGACGATGAAACAGCATAAGGAGGCGAGGTGATCCATCATGTCAGATGAATTCCATCGCGGATCAAGCGACGCACCCCTGGATTCGGATGAATTGTCTTTGCCGGAGAAGTTACCGATCATCGCCATGAGCGGCGGAACCATTATTTATCCCTATATGCCTCCTGTTCCACCCTTTATGCCCGCCTATATCCAGTTTGCTGGAAGGCGTGCCGTTGCTGCGGTCGAAGCTGCAATGCTCACAGAGTCAAGGATGGTCTGCCTCTTTCAGACGAGCAACGTGGATGAACCGACGATTGAGGCGATGAGCCCTGTTGGCACGCTGCTCTACATTGCAAAGTACAAGCGTGAAGATGATAGTGCGCTCGCGTTTGTTCAAGGGCGCGCACGGGTAAAACTGGTCGAGTTGATGGATGAAGCACCTTATCTTCAAGGTGCTGTCGAAGTGCTCCATGACGACGGGGTCGTCGATGTCGACACCGAGGCGCTGATGCGTAATGCCGTCAATCTCTTTCAGCGAGTCGTCAAGTTGTCCAGCAATATGCAGGATGAAATTGCTGCCATCGCTACGGAGATCGCATCCCCAGGACGTCTGGCCGATTACATCGCAGCCATCACGGATCTCAAACTGGAGGACAAACAGATCCTGTTGGAAACCATTGATCCAAAGGAGCGTCTTGAGAAGCTCAATCGCTTTTTGAACCATGAGCTAAATGTGCTCGAACTGGGCAACAAAATCCAGACAGATGCCCAGGCCGAGATTTCGAAGGGACAGCGAGAATACTTCCTGCGTGAGCAACTCAAAGCGATTCAGAAGGAACTCGGCGAGGGAGACGATCAGGCGGAGGAAATTGAGGAATTCCGTGAGCGTATCCAAGAAGCCCAGATGCCCGAGGCGGCAGAGAAGGCGGCAACGAAGGAGTTGGATCGGCTCGAAAAGATGAATCCTGCTGCTGCCGAATACACTGTTGCACGGACCTATCTTGATTGGTTAGTGAGTCTCCCCTGGCAGAAAAGTACTGAGGATAATCTGGACATCAGCCGAGCCCATAAAATCCTGGATGAGGATCACTACGATCTGGAGAAAGTCAAAGATCGTATCCTGGAATACCTCGCTGTCCGCAGATTGAAACCGGACATGAAAGGCCCCATCCTGTGCTTCGTAGGTCCTCCAGGAGTGGGAAAGACCTCTCTGGGACGCTCCATCGCACGTGCTCTGGGGCGGCAGTTTGTTAGGATTGCTCTGGGTGGTGTGCGCGATGAGGCAGAAATCCGAGGACACCGGCGCACCTATGTGGGGGCTTTGCCTGGGCGCATCATTCAGCAGATCCGTCAGGCTGAGTCTAATAATCCCGTATTCATGCTCGATGAGGTGGATAAGTTGGGCGCTGATTTTCGAGGGGATCCATCCTCAGCTTTGCTCGAAGTGTTGGATCCTGAGCAGAACAACAGCTTTGCAGATCATTACCTCGATGTACCGTTTGACTTGTCCAGGGTGATGTTCATAACCACAGCGAATCTACTCGATCCGATCCCACCTGCCCTGCAGGATCGTATGGAGGTCCTGGAACTGCCGGGATACACAGCGGAAGAAAAACTTTACATCGCCCGACAATATCTCATCCCGCGCCAGATGGAACAGAACGGTATCGACGAATCCCGCATCGAATTTGATGATGCCAGTATCATGCGTGTGATTCGGGAATACACCCGCGAAGCCGGCGTGCGTAATCTGGAAAGAGAACTCGGAACGATCTGCCGTAAAGTGGCACGGGGGGTTGCGGAAGGTAACGAAGGACTCACCAAGATCTCCCCAGAGATTATTTCCGATTTCCTGGGACCTTTCAAATTCTACTCCGAAGTTGCTGAACGTATCGGTGAAATCGGCGTATGTACAGGGCTTTCCTGGACAGCTTACGGAGGAGAGATCCTCTTCATTGAAGCAACGGCGATGTCTGGAGAAGGCAAACTCACGCTGACCGGCCAGTTAGGTGATGTCATGAAAGAGTCAGCACAGGCCGCATTGAGTTACATACGCACGCATGCAAAAGAGCATGGAATCCCCGACTCGTTCTTTGCCAAGAATGATATCCATATCCATGTTCCCGCGGGTGCTATCCCCAAAGATGGGCCATCTGCAGGCATTGCGATCCTGACAGCCATCACTTCACTGGCAACCAAGCAGAGTGTCGTACCGCGACTCGGAATGACCGGTGAAATCACTCTGCGTGGTCGGGTCCTCGCCATTGGCGGACTGAAGGAGAAGCTGTTGGCCGCAAAACGCGCCGGTCTGACAACAGTAGTGATTCCAAAACGTAACGAGAAGGATCTCGTGGAAGTACCTGAGGAGGTCAAAAAAGACCTCAAGTTCATCTGCGTTGAAAATGCAGAAGAGGTGTTGCAGGTGGCGTTGGAGAAATGTCGGAATGGCGAGTGTGAGGAACCCGCCAACCCGTCAACCCACTAAACGAGAACCGCGACCCTCGTGGACGCACACCGATACAGGACGTCATCGATTTCTGCAACGGACAATGCGAGGACGACATGGCCGTGCTCGTCGTGAAGGTCACGTCGTAGTTGCTCCGGACCCATCATGAATCGAGTTCTACTGTATCCTGGACGTGGGATGTGGTATACTCTGGGAGATTCCATGAAGGGAGGACAACCATGCCGCGTGTGTTCAACACCGCAGGCCCTTGCCTGGCAGAAAAACACTACATGATTTCACCCACGAGACGTCTCTCTCAAGTCCGGTCTCTCATCGATGGGGAACACTATTTCGTGATTCATGCTCCCCGCCAGACAGGCAAGACGACGCTGCTGCGCAATCTGTCACGGGAGTTGACCACTGAAGGGCAGTATGCGGCGGTCACCGTTTCGCTGGAGAGTTTCGTCCAGGATGATATCGACAGGAGTTTGCCTCGCATCGTAGAACATCTTCGGATGGTCGCCACCCAGCAGTTGCCTGAGACTCTGTGGCCCAGTATCCCGGAACTCATTTCCTCGACTTCGGAGACCACCCTTTTCACGTTCCTGTACCAATGGACTCAGCGACTTGACTGTCCGTTGGTCGTTTTC
>JAJRTO010000155.1 GCA_024278235.1 Candidatus Poribacteria bacterium | reverse complement strand
GAGCCCTGTCGTCGGTTCATCCATCACGTAGAGTGTTCTACCTGTGCTACGTTTTGCCAGTTGGGCAGCTAACTTGACTCGTTGGGCTTCCCCCCCGGAAAGGGTTGTGGCCGGCTGACCGATCTGGATGTACTCTAATCCTACATCAGCGAGTGTTTGGAGGCGTCGCTTTACCTTCGGCACATTCTGAAAGTGTTCCAGTGCTTCTTCGACCGTCATGTGGAGGACATCCGAGATGCTCTTCCCCTTGTATTGGATCTGCAAAGTTTCTCGACTGTAACCTGTACCTCCGCATGTCTCACAGGGGACCCATACATCCGGTAGAAAATGCATCTCCACATGAGTATATCCTCTTCCACTACATGCCTCGCATCGTCCTTGCTTGAGATTGAAGCTGAAACGCCGGGAATCGTAACCTCGCATTTTCGATTCAGGAAGCTCTGCAAAGAGTCGGCGTATCTCGGTGAAGAGATCCGTATAGGTTGCAGGGTTGGATCGGGGCGTTTCCCCAATGGGTCGCTGATCGATCAGGATGAGCTTGTCAATGTACTCAAATCCTTGAATTTCCCGATGAATTCCGGGATGCTCGCTTGCCCCGTAAAGTTGTTGAGCAGCGGCCCGGTAGAGGATATCCTCGGCCAGTGAACTCTTCCCGGATCCGGAAACACCTGTGACACAGGTGAGTGTGCCGAGTGGGATGGAGATGTCCAGATGCTTGAGATTATGATGGGCAGCACCGAGGATATCAATGAATTCACCCCTGCCGGCCCGCCGTTCTTTGGGAACCTCGATCTGTGCTGTGCCTGACAGATAACGCCCCGTGAGCGATTCGCCGTCCTGTCGGACCTGTCCCGGAGTGCCCTGCGACACAATCCTTCCGCCATGAACTCCAGCGCGTGGGCCAAAATCGAGAACATGATCCGATGCTTCAATGGTTTCCCGATCGTGTTCTACTACTATGACACAGTTGCCAAGATTCCTCAGACGTTTCAGAGCATCCAGCAATTGCGAAGTATCCCGGGGATGCAGACCGACAGTCGGTTCATCGAGAACATAGAGCACCCCCGTCAAGCCGCTCCCCAGTTGACTCGCCAGGCGAATACGCTGTGATTCCCCCCCGGAGAGTGTCGGCGCGGGACGATTCAAGGTGAGATAATGAAGACCGACATCATTCAGGAACTGTAGCCGATTTCGGATCTCTGCCAGTAGATCCCTTGCGATCCGCTGTTGACGTGCATCTAACGGGATATGTTCAAAAAACGCACCAGCGTCCTGAATAGTCATCTGACTCACATCCATGATGTTCTTGCCCTGAAGTGTCACTGCAAGTGCTTCAGCGCGGATACGGTTCCCACCGCACTCAGGGCATACACGTCGATTGCGTATGGTTCCCAATCCCTCACAGCGATAACACCAGCCCACTGGATGATTGAAGGAGAAATGCCTCGGCGTGATCTCCTCGAAACTTCGACTGCATGTGTTGCAAGCGAACTGCTCACTGAAAGAGTGCAGTGAATTCTGCGTGCCGGGAGTTGTGTGCTGAGGGCTTTGCTGGATTTCAACCTGAACGACGCCATCCCCCTCGAGGAGAGCTGTCTCGATGGCTTCAGCCAGGCGATTGCGTTCATCGTTGCGAAGCACGAGGCGATCCACCACAATCGCCACACGGTGTTTGATGCGCCGATCCAATGCCTGTACGGATGAAATATCAAATACCTCACCATTCACCCACACGCGCACATAGCCTTGTTTCTGGGCTTGTGCAAATCGTTCTGAGTATTCTTCACCCCGTTCCAGATTCAAGGGGCTCATCACGTGGAGACGCGTTTCTTCAGGCCACTGCATGATCTGATCGACAATCTGCTGAGATGTTTGAACGCCGATGGGTTCGCCGCAGTGTGGACAATGAGGAATACCGATCCGCGCGAACAGAACTCGCATATAATCGTAAATTTCAGTAACCGTACCGACCGTCGAGCGAGGATTCTTGCTCGGGGACTTCTGTTCAATAGCGATGGCCGGAAACAATCCCTCGATGTGATCTATCTTTGGTTTCTCCAACTGTCCCAGGAACTGTCGGGCATATGCAGAAAGGGATTCCACGTAACGCCGTTGTCCTTCTGCGTAAATCGTGTCCAGTGCCAGGGAGGACTTGCCGGATCCACTCACCCCGGTGAATACAACCAACTGACGATGTGGAATATCCACATCCACATCCTTGAGATTGTGTTCTTTCGCCCCCCGGATGCGGATGTGTTTGAGGGGCTCCACGGGTTTCGGAGCATAGTTGTCTGCGCGTGTCTCTGCAAGCATCGGTGTGTAGCGGCGTTCCAATACGGGCTTCAATGCTTTCCCCGTGTAGGACTCAGGGTGTTCCACAATCTCTTCCGGAGTTCCCGTGGCCACCACATAGCCGCCCTCTTCTCCCCCTTCCGGCCCCAGATCTATCAGATAATCAGCGGTCTTGATGACTTCAGCGTTATGTTCGATCACGACGACCGTGTTTCCGGCATGGACGAGTCGATGCAGCACATCCAGGAGTTTCTGCACGTCAGCGAAATGGAGTCCTGTTGTGGGTTCATCCAGGATGTAGAGCGTTTTGCCAGTTGCCGTTCGTACCAGCTCTCTCGCGAGCTTGATACGTTGCGCTTCCCCTCCAGAGAGCGTAGGAGCCGGTTGGCCGAGCTTTACATAATCCATACCCACATCATGGAGTGTCTGCAGGTAACGCACGATCCGGGGCTGATGTCCGAAATGCTCCAATGCTTCGCTCACGTCCATGTCCAATACTTCAGCGATGTTCTTATCACGGTACCGGATTTCGAGTGTGTCCTCGTTAAAACGCCTACCGTGACATACCTCACAAGTTACCCATACATCAGCAAGGAAATGCATCTCGATCCGCTTCTGGCCGTGGCCAGTGCATGCCTCACAGCGACCCCCCTTGACATTAAAGCTGAACCGACCCGGCTTGTATCCCCGTACCTGCGATTCTGGCAACTGTGCGTAGAGGGCGCGGATCAGATCAAACAGTTTGATGTAGGTTGCCGGATTGGAACGCGGGGTGCGGCCGATAGGAGACTGATCGACATCGATCACTTTATCGAGATGTTCCAGTCCCTCGATTGAATCATGTTCACCCGGGTTCGTCGAAGCACGCATCAGTTCTCTTGCTGCTGCTTGATAGAGAATATCATTGATCAGAGAACTCTTGCCCGATCCGGAGACCCCTGTAATGCACGTGAAGATCCCCAGTGGGATGCGTACATCGATGTCCTTGAGATTATGGTGCCGTGCTCCTACGATTGTGAGCCATTGCCCATCTTCAGGGTGCTGAGTGGAGGGACCGCGCTCTGCGTTCCCGGGTTGACGCCTTTCTGCAGGAATGGGGATCTCCAGTTTCCCACTGAGGTAACAGCCTGTGAGCGAATCGTTGTTTCGTGCAACCTGCTCCGGAGTGCCCTGGACGACGATGTCCCCTCCGAGGTGTCCCGCACCAGGACCAAAATCCACAACATGATCCGCGGAGCGGATGGTCTCTTCGTCGTGCTCCACCACAATCACCGTGTTCCCACGATCCCGCAACTGCTGGAGGGTATGGATAAGTTGACGGTTATCGCGTGGATGGAGTCCGATACTCGGTTCATCCAGTATATAGAGGACGCCCACGAGTCCGGCTCCGACCTGACTCGCAAGGCGGATCCGTTGCGCTTCCCCTCCAGAGAGCGTGGGAGCGGTTCGGCCGAGAGTCAGATAGTGCAATCCCACGTTGGTCAAGAACCAGAGGCGACCCCGAATCTCTTTGAGCGCCTCCTCGGCAATCATCAGAGCACGTGAGGAGAGTTTGAGATGGGCGAAGAAGTCTGCGGCTTCATCCACGGGCATCTGAGTGACATCGTGGATCGTCTTGCCATTGAGAGTGATACCATTCGCTTCAGGGCGCAGTCGTCGCCCATTGCAGTCGGGACAGGTTACAGAGGTGATAAATCGGCTCAGGTAGCGTCTCAAAGGTTCCGACTGTGAGTCAAAATATCTCTGCTCCTCTGACGGAATGACACCCTCGAACGGTTTGCGATAGGTCCACCGATGGCCCCGATGTGACCGATACACGAATTTGATTCGCTTCCCCTCGCTGCCGTACAGAATAGCATCCTGTTGCGTGGAGTTGAGTTCTTCCCAGGGAGTGTCAAGACAGAATCCATAATGCTTGGCAAGTCCTTCTGCCAGATGTCGATGGCGCAGTGTCTCCAGTTTACCCCACGGCACAACCGCTCCTTCGTTGAGCGATTTCGTCCTATCAGGCACCACCAACTCCGGGGACATCCTGGTCAGTGTGCCGAGCCCTTTACAGGTGCGACACATACCGAGTGGACTGTTAAACGAGAACATCTGCGGAGTCGGTGGTTCATAACTGATGTTGCAGGAAGGACAAGCATAATGTTTGCTGAAGAATAGATCCCCCTCATCCTGACAGTGGATGATCAGATTCCCTTCCCCCATCTCGAGAGCGAGTTCAACGGACTCTGCCACCCTCGACTGACTCTCAGGCTTGATGATCAGCCGATCGACGACGATCTCGATATCGTGTCGTAACTGTCTATCGAGGCGAATATCCTCAGTGAGTTCAAAGATCTGTCCATCGATCCGAGCACGAGCGAACCCAGCTTGAAGCGCTTTTGACAATTCTTCACGATATTCGCCTCGACGTCCATGAACGATGGGGGCGAGGATCAGGGTACGACTCCTCTCCGGGAGTCGCATGATCTGATCGACGATCTCATCGGTGGTTTGCGAACCGATTTCCCGTCCGCATTCGAGACAGTGAGGAATGCCCACCCGTGCAAACAGCACACGCAGGTAATCGTAGATCTCAGTAATGGTAGCCACTGTCGAGCGAGGGCTATGCCCTACCGATTTCTGATCCACGGCGATAGTTGGAGAAAGGCCACCGATGAAATCGACATCGGGCTTTTCAAGCTGACCGAGGAACTGGCGTGCATAAGCGGAAAGAGATTCGATGTAACGCCGTTGGCCTTCCGCATAGAGCGTGTCGAATGCGAGGGATGACTTCCCGGATCCGCTGACACCGGTAAACACGATGAACTGATTTTTCGGAAGTTCGAGGGAAAGATTCCGGAGATTATGTTCGCGAGCGCCGCGGATGATGATGTTTTCAGACATTATGGCGTATTCATGAAAAGATAATCGCAGTGGAATTATACGTGCCATCAGGAGGAGATGTCAAGCTGTCATCCCAGTTGGAGATTCCAGCGATTTTCTGCTCTCCGTCCGAGGTTTACTTCGATGGAAGTCATCCTGTCCTGTGAATTTCTGGCCCCCAGTTTGTAGGTACCGTAAAAACCTTGGAGTGTGAATTCACCGTTCGAGTCGGTTTCACCGGTGACTTCATCCGTCCACCATGCCCCCTTGATGAGACACATCAGCCTTTCGTAGACGGGCTTCGGGGACATATCCTCGCGCAGTAAACCTGCTGGAGCTGCCATCCATGTGTTCCTATCCGAGAAGTCCCACCACGTGATTGCTTCGACGGATGGATGGCTGAAAAGTACGGTGTAGAAGCGTTCCACTTGGACGACTTGTTCAGCTTCGACGTGGGGATCTGTCTTACCCCAACCGTCATCCGTTCGGAGACCACTGAGGATCGTCGTCTCGGTGAAGTGTAACGGAACATCGAATCGCGAGAACTGTTCACACACGTCCCATATCTTCTCCGTGGGCCACGCGCCTCCATGCATGTGACTCTGAAGCCCGATCACGTCATAGAGCGGCTTGCCAGTTTCGTCGATAAGCTGTTCAATCACCTTCTCGTATTCAGAATCGTTCCGGTAGTCATTGATGAGCAATGTTGCTTCGGGATTTGCTCGCCTGGCGATCTTGAAAGGTTCAATCGTGAATGGCATCTGACCGAAAGTTCTCCACGCCTCGGTGATCGGATTGTCGAATCGCCAGGGATCGGTAGCCTCATTGACCACATCCCACGTATCCAGCTTCCCTCGATACCGTGAGACAATCTCGCGAACACGTATGTCCGACAATTCTCTGATCTCCTGGGGATCTGTCGGAAGCCATCCGGGGGCCGCGTAATTCCACACGAGCGGATGCCCTTTGCGTTCGATCCGATGTTGGATACACCAATTCGTTACCTTATCCATATATTCGTACCGAGGCTTCCCACGTTTTGACTCGAACGAATGCCAATAAAACGGGAAAGTCGCATAGTTGAGAAGTTCCGCGAACCTTCGGCGGTACTCAAGCTGCCAATCGGTTTCCTCATCATTCCAGAGGAAGATATTGCAGCCGAATTTGAACTCATGCCCTATCTGACGGGCTGTCACAGAAACACCTGCTAAGGGATTTCCTCCTTCGTCCGTAATTCTCACCGTCGCTTCACCCATGCGATGCTGGACAATTCGCTCTTTAGCACTTTCTAGAATATCTTGCCCTGTCATGAATAGTCTCCTTGTTTAGTTATGCCTTTCCATCCCATTACCACGTGCAAGTCGGATGAACCGATAAAATGGATCTGGAACATGAGTCTAAACGCGAGTATAGCAAACATCCGTTAAGTTGTCAAGGAGTGGATGCGTGCCAGCGATTATCCTTGAATCCGCAATATATGTATGATACCATACGCCCGTATTGGTAGCCGCATATGCATCGGAGAGATGAGTAAATGCCGGAGCGATACCTACAGTATTCTTTACCTTCAATACTTCAGTCAGAAATCATACATCGATAGCTCCATAGTTTCTGAGTTCGCGCAATAGGGGGTTCTTTATCATGCAACTGGGGTCAATCGCTAAGATGCTCATCAAGCGTTCGAGTAGATGCTGATTGAAATACACCCTCTTCTGCGTGTCCATCGAGAAGGACGCCTCCGTCTCTCCTTCTCAGGATTTTGTTTGTATGATGAGCAATTCCCCCTCATCTACGTAAACAACAGCAAGCCAAAAACCCGGCAGATCTTCACCCTTTTCCACGAGTTGGCACATTTGCTGTTTCGGACCGGCGGCATCGACACCCAGCATGACGATTACCTTGACCACCTGGAGGGAGACAGTCGCCGAATCGAAGTTCTCTGCAATCGGTTCACCGGAGAGTTTCTTGTCCCCGGACGTGACTTTGAGCAGAGAATAAGAGGTACGGCCATCAATGACGAATTGATCCAGGAACTGGCCGATAGGTATCATGTTAGCAGAGAGGTCATTCTCAGAAAACTGCTTGACAGGAGATTAGTTGAGCCAGCATTCTACGAAGAAAAAGTCCAAGACTGGACACAATCTGCCAAAAAGAGTTCGGGTGTGGGCGGCAACCCTTACAGGACCAAGGGAGTCTACCTTGGAGAACGATACCTGGAGATAGCGTTCAGCCGATACTATCAGAATAGAATCTCCGTCGAGCAACTGGCGGATTATCTGGGGGTGAAGGTAAAAAACGTGCCTGGCATGGAAAATCTGTTGTTCCCCAGAGGGGCACGGGCATGATCTATGTATTCGATAGTAGCCCCTTGATCGATCTTTTCAAGTACTATTACCCAGATCGCTTCCCGTCGCTTTGGGACAACTTTGATGCTCTCGTTTCAGAACATCGCATTATCTCTGTACGGGAAGTCAGAAATGAACTTGGATGAAGCCATGCGCGAGACCAGCATGGACAAGCTGATGCCGCCGCTGGTTTCGCAGTTGCGCCGCAAGGTGAAGGAGTGGCGGGACAGCGACTACGTCGGTGCGACCGACACCAGCAAGAGTCTGCTCAACTGGTGGTTCAACACCCGGCACCTGCTACCCCATGCTGATGGCACAATGGCTGAATTCCAGTATTACTTTGCCCAGCGTGAGGCGCTGGAGACCATCATTTACCTCTATGATGTGGTGGGAGTGGAAGCCATCTCACAAAACGTGGTCAAGCACCCCGTCTTACCCGATGCCGCCAGCCGTGCCAAATTGGTGGAGCGCCAGAGCGCCAAGTACACCGAAAAATACGCCGACTATCTTCACTTGGGTGTTGTCGAGTGGCGCAAGGCGTATGCCGAACACGAAAAGATGGGCAAGAAAGCCATCCTGTTCGTGATGACTGACGATACCCGCAACTGTGACGATGTAGCTGAATATCTGGAAGACTGCTATGATGTTAGCGCCCTAAGGCATCAACCTGTGTTGTACTTGCAGTTCAGCGAGGAAGAACAGCGGGAGATCGTCTTCAAGGACATCACCACCGGTGAGGTAACGCATACTACTATCCTCGATACAGCAGGTATCACGGAGCTAATATCACAAAGGAGAAGAAAGGAGTTTTCCCATGCTCAATATCAACCCTAAATACCTTGTTGATCAGAAAGGTCGGAAAACAGCAGCCGTTCTATCTATGAAAGATTATCGCCTTCTCATACAGCGGTTGGAATATTTAGAGGACGCTTTAGATCTGGATGAAGCGGTTGAAACTGCGACAGACTTTCGGGAATATAGTGAAATCCGGTCGGAATTGCAGAAAGAAGGAAAGCTTTGATGGCTCCGACAACTTACACTGTCCATCTCGAATGTCGTGCCGAGCAAGAACTGCGGAGGTTGCCACGAGATGCTTTGAAGCGCGTTGACGCCATGATCCGTCGATTGGCAAACAACCCACGTCCAAGGGGAGTTGTTAAACTCTCTGGTCGGAGGGGGTCTGGTTGGCGGGTGCGTATTGGTCAGTACCGAATCCTTTATCGAATTGATGATGATGCCCGTCGCGTTGAAATTTATCGAATCAAACATCGTCGGGAAGCTTATCGTTCTTAATGACAAGCTGTTGTGTGCAATTTGCTTTAAGCTCCTAACCCTTACTTGACTTTGTCACATTATCAGAATGACACTCTAGCCAGTGTTCATGCGGATTTGTACCACTCCGAGGGCAGATTTCCTCATTTCTCCAACGAGGGATGTTGTCCTCAAAGAACCCGCATGTTGACTTGGGATTCCAATCTTCTACTCCTCAACCTCGATTGTGGAATATTCGTGAAGGTCGCGCAAACGCAGATTCCATGCGGTTTCTAATGTGACAAAGTCAAGTTACCTGTTCAAGTTGTAATGAGTTTATACTGATTACGACGGGTACTTGATCATCAGGGTTAAGCGGCTTAACGGGTGTCGGTGTCAAGCCGGCTTAATCAGAGAATGCCGTTTCCCTTCGCAGGATACCTTCTGGAGGTATTATTGGAACTGCTGAATGAGGATTCCTAAAAAAGGGGAACATGATGGATTCATTGAGAGGAAGCCAGAACGTCGATCCGCTTGACGTAATCCCTGTAGACAGAGCCCAGAAACAAAGGACATCTCCGGAGGGACACAAATGAGTGAGACTGCTACCCAACCCTGGCTTGAGGGCGTACGAGGAACTCAGGTGCATCCTATTATCAATCTTGACGATGACACAATTCGGGTTGAGGCAGGCCCCGGCACAGGAAAGACTTTCGGCTTAGTTCGGCGTGTGCAACGTATTCTCCATCCACAAGGACTCAACGTTCCCGGGGATGAGGTCTTGGTGGTCGCGTTCAATCGTGTGATCGCAAAGCAATTGCAGCAGGAAATTGACGAGCGTCTGAACACGTCGGTCCATGATGGCAAACCAGTTATACGTACAATCCATGCTCTGTGCTTAGAAACCTTTGGCGGACGTCTGAGAATAGCTCTACCGCATGAGCAAGAAGCAATGATCTATGACGTTCTCTGTAATCACCCAGAACTTCGTGAGAAGTATAAGACTCAACCAAAGGCGGAGCAGGCGCTTCGCGAACATGAAGCGAAGCATCGGCAACATATGCAATTGTGGCAAGCTGTTCAGCAATGGCTCAGACGACATCACGCATGGCTCATCAGTGACCTACCCAACCTTCTCCTCGACAGAATCAAAGGAGGTGATTTTGCGGACCAGGCATACCGGCACGTAATAGTAGATGAATTCCAGGACCTAACACCTGGCGAGCAGCAGTTGCTCCTTAAACTTAGGCGTGAGGGGGGCACATTTATGGCACCGGGAGACCCCCGGCAGTCCATCTACGCCTTTCGAGGGAATGACCCAGAGGGGCTCTCCAAACTGGATGAGCTTTTCGCTCCATTGAGCAATGCTGTCGCGGACGTCTCAATGACAGAATGCCATCGATGCCCTCCGGAGATCGTAGAGGCGGCAAATCAGCTAATGGGGCTGTATGAGGCTGACCGGATGGTCCTGGGAAGCGGAACTCCGGCCAATACGCATGTTGTGGTCTGGAGTTCATTGACGGATGAAGCAAAAGGCATGGCGAACGCAATAGCAGCAAACATCCAAGCCCATTCGAGAGACCGGCATCTGGTGATGGTCACACGCCGCAAGTTTGGTTACTCACTTCGGGAACAAATCCACCAAGTTGACCCCAACCTGAAAGTCGAACTTGGGTTCTCGGAGGGCATCTTGGAGACTTGGCCTGTGCGCGAAGCCTTCCTCTATTTCTGTCTTCTTGCTGATCCTGACGCCTCAACCTGGAGAGCATGGCTTGGGTACCAAAACCCTACTGATGGCGGGACCTTCAAGGCTCCTCAACGAAACGCTGATGCCTACCTAAAATTCCTGACCAAGTGCAAAGACCAGATTACGGAAGTAGAAGTTGAACAACTCGCCCACTTGGACAGGCAACCACCCGGCACTGGAGGCAGAAAACTTTGGGAACGCGCAAAGCGGTTTGTTGAACTCAAGGGAGACTTGCAATGGGATGGTGGCGACGTTTTGGCATTGCTGAACGAGGTCTTTGATACAAGGAGATGGGGCTGTGATCAATCAGATGCCCCTGAAACTGCACGGCTTGATATGGAACGGATCTTGTCGCTAGCACTCGACATCTACCAGGAGTTCCAGTTGGAGGATCCTGAATTCGGGATAGATCAACAACTACGGGAAGTTGCGGGTAAGCTTAGACACCAGATCGCAACCCGCGAACCCTTTGCTGCTGATGAACCATCTACTCTGCTGGTCACTACATTATGGGGGGCCAAAGGCATTACGGCTGATCACGTATATGTCATTGGTGTCTTCAAGGAGGCTATTCCTGGAACTCGCCATAAAGACTATCCAGGCACGGACGAGGAGCATTTTGAAGAGCAACGCCGGCTATTTTATGTCACCATCACAAGATCCAAAAAAACCTTAGTGCTATCTCGTGCTAGGAGAATTGGCCGAGGCGAAGCGGCTCAGCTTGGCCTGGTTACAACGGGAAACAGTTCTCTTCATGACCTAGAGATGTCCCCATACCTGCAAGACATCACTGAATACCTCCCGGATTACAAGGAAGGCGAAGATTGGGGTGGGTGTGTGTAGGCATGCAGCGTTGTCTCTAGGAAGTGGAATCGAGAGAACCAACCTTACCAACACACTTGTCTAACATCGGGATACGCCAGATTCTCCAATATGTCACTTGATAGCACAGCCCAAGCCGGCCTAGATAGGACTGCTGGGATTGTAAGCCCACCACAGATCGAACTTCGGAATAGGTATAAACAAGGTAAAAGCGGCCTTTGAGAGTTGTTGCTTTAACGTGTGAAAGATCACTGATCGTAGGAACAAGCCAATGCAGCCGATTTATTGGGTCAGGCCTGGTTGTCTCTACATACCAAGCTTCGGCCAAGCAAGTCAGCACAGTCCCCCTCGGGAGCTGAGGTACGTCGTTCGATATCTCTCATACTCCGATCTGTTTGGTCACCGGGCCGAGCTGCAAGGTATCATTGAGGATATGCGACGTTTCAAGCTGACGGACTGCATTGAGCTATTCTCCAAGGTGGAAGCTGCTCTGGAGTACCACGGCGATGCTGACCCGGTTCTCCAAGAGCGTTTGAAACGTGATCTACTGACATCTGAGCTGGTCCGGCGGATGCAACACCATGGCTGTTATCTCTACTTCTTCAAGCGGCAGATCCTCTCTATGATGAAGCTCATCTTGATCCACAACACGGACAGGCCACGCAGGCGGCTTACCGAACAGGACGACATTCGCCAGATCGCAACTTCAGCCGTGATGCTGAATGATCATCTAGATCCCTACAACACGCTCAGGGACTGGGAGGAGTTGACCGAGGAACAGCAGGCTGTGCGTCTGGTGGAGTTCTTCGTACGCGCTCTGGTATTCCATGGCAGTGGGGATCTGCACGCATTCCCACGATACTACTACCTCTTCTTTAAGCTGCCTCAGGTACCAAAATTACGAGAGTTGCCCAACTACATTGGCATTGACGAGACATTCCGAGAAATCACGTCACTCGATCTGCCAACCTACTTCATACTTGGTTTTAGCATCGTTAGTTGGTTCCATCAGAGCATATTCGACGCCCCCTCAACCTATCGTGCCCTGATTACACCGTTCCAGTTCTCCAGCATGGACATTCCGCTAGCACAGGTACGGAGAATCTTATCCCATCTATCCGATACGCCGAGGGGGTTCCGGCAGAAGTTCACCACGCACATGGATGATCCCAAGCACCTGTTCTGGGATTTCCTGGCATTCCGTCAGAAACCACTCCTCAAGCTAGAACGCTACCGTACCTTCGTCCCCATAAGCACAGGCTTCCTGAAACAGAAAGTCACTGCGAGCGTCTACTGGACACTGCTGGACGCTCTGCCGGAAGCTCAGGGCAATCGGTTCACAAGCTTCTTTGGTGAGATATTCCAGCACTATGTGGAGAGACAGTTCGAGCTTCTCTTTCCTCGGTCGAATCTGCTTCCCAATCGCCTCTTCTATGAACAGCGCTATGGGCGATCTGAGATGAAGACGGTCGACATCATGGTCTTCTATCCTGATGCAGCAATCTTTATTGAGGCCAAGGTGCCACGGCTACACTACTGTACTATCATGACAGGAAACACCGACGGCTTGGACGCCTACCTCAGTGATGTTGTTCTGAAGGCATCGAAGCAATTGGACCGGACGATCCGAGATTTCAGGACGAGGCAATTCGTCCTGGATGGTGTCGATCCAGACCAAATCCGCAGATATTACCCCGTGGTCTTGACCTTGATGCCTGTTCCCCAGGAGACCCTCATCTGGAGG
The DNA here is from genome assembly GCA_024278235.1 of Candidatus Poribacteria bacterium. Classification (GTDB taxonomy): domain Bacteria; phylum Poribacteria; class WGA-4E; order JAJRTO01; family JAJRTO01; genus JAJRTO01. Next base: position 389 of record JAJRTO010000155.1, on the reverse strand, counting down.
CGTATCGACAAGCATGTGGCGACAGGAGGTTACTTCACAGGGCACGATGTCATGCCGCTACAGCTGATGGATGCAGATGAACTGGAACGTCTCGATCCCGTCATGCGTTCCGGTACCAGTTTCTTGGACATCATCCACGCTCATTCACAACCAGGCGAGCGAGAGTATCCCCTCCGGAACTACCTCTATGCGCTGTTTGGCAGCGATAGAAAGGATGGCAACCAGTTACTGCAGAAGGAAACAGATGAACTACGCAACCGAATACAAGGGCTGTTTGAGTGAAGATTGCATTCCGCTTCATAAACAGCCTAGATTTCACTGGGAGATTGGCTCATAGCTGTGCTGAAGCATTGATACATTCGAAAAGAAAAAACACAATCGTGTGATTG
>JAJRTO010000011.1 GCA_024278235.1 Candidatus Poribacteria bacterium | reverse complement strand
CCGTCGCGCCCTGTGAACTGATACCAGGGCATGGAACTACCGACTTCGATAGCCACGACCGGGCAATCAGCGGGCAGCACGGATTCCTGATATGCCTCGGGTTGCGTTTTGAAGATCTCAATCGATGGCATCGAGACGACGCGGACTGAAGAAACGATGACGTGTCCGGATTGTTCCAGGATGACCTTCGCATCGAGTGCAACGCCAACTTCTGAGCCGGTAGCCACCATCACCAATCGAGGTGATCCATTGCTGTCGGATAACACGTAGCCACCTCGGTTGATGAGCGACAGGGAAAAATCCTCATCGCGTTCAATCACAGGGACTGATTGTCGCGTCAGGATGAGCGCGGTAGGCCCCTCCTGGTGGCGCAGTGCATAGGCCCAGGCCATTGCTGTTTCTATCCCGTCGGCAGGGCGTATGACCGTGAGGTTGGGGATGGTTCGGAGGGCAGCGACCTGTTCCACCGGCTGATGCGTGGGCCCATCTTCACCGACAAAGATGCTGTCATGAGTGAAGACGTAGATCACTTGAAGTCCCATCAGTGCTGCCAGGCGGATCGGAGGGCGCATATAATCGGAGAACACCAGGAAGGTTGCCCCGTAAGGGATCGCCTTGCCGTACAGTGCGAGCCCATTGAGAATACTTCCCATGGCATGTTCGCGGATGCCGAAGTGGAAGTTGCTTCCCCGGAAATCATCTCTCGCAACCGAAGTCGAGGACTGGATATAGGTCTTGGTGGAAGGTTCCAGATCCGCGGATCCCCCGATGAATCCGGGAACCCACTTCGCAATCTCCTGAATGACTTTTCCCGAAAGGGCTCGGGTAGCAGCCTCTTCTTCTCCCACAGCTTCGATCAGGTGTTGTTCCAGATCTTCTGGTAGGGATTTGGATGTGGCTGCTTGCCACTGTTCCAATCGTTCGGGATGGGCTGCTGACCACGCCCGGAACATCTCTTGCCACTCGATATAAGGTTGCTGGAGTTCTGTGACTCGTTCTGCAAAGAGCTGTCGCACTTTCTCAGGGACATAAAATGTGGGTTCCTGTGGCCAGCCAAGATTTTATTTGGTCGCGATGACTTCCTCCGCGCCGAGTGCCGATCCATGAACTCCACTGGTATCCTGCTTATTGGGGCTGCCGGCACCAATATGGGTGCGCCCAATGATCAATGAAGGGCGTTCCATCTCAGCCTGTGCCCCCGCGATGGCGCGTTCGATAGCATCGTGATCGTGTCCATCGATCCGAGTGACATGCCAACCGTAGGCGTCGAAACGCTTCTCAATATCCTCGGTGAAGGTCAAATTGGTGTCGCCTTCAATCGTGATGTGATTGTCGTCATAGAAGTAGATCAGATTTCCGAGGCCGAGATGCCCCGCCAGAGAAGCTGCTTCTGCAGTGATCCCTTCCATCATATCGCCGTCACTCACAATGGCATAGATATAGTGATCGATGATAGGATGTTCATCGGTGTTGAAACGCGCTGCTGCCATCCTGGCGGCAAGTGCCATCCCAACGCCGTTGCCAAACCCTTGTCCGAGCGGTCCGGTGGTCGTTTCCACGCCGGGAGCACAACCATATTCGGGGTGGCCGGGGGTCATACTTTTCCATTGCCGAAACTGTTTCAACTGCTCCAGGGGCAGATCATAGCCTGAGAGGTGAAGCATCGCATAAAGCAGTGTGGAACCGTGGCCCGCTGAGAGGACAAATCGATCCCGATTGGGCCAGTGGGGATCTTCCGGGTTGAACTGTAGATAACGGGTCCAAAGAATGAACGCAAAATCTGCGGTTCCCATGGGCATTCCCGGGTGACCGCTGCTTGCTTTCTCGACAGCGTCCACAGCGAGCATCTTGATGGTATTGACGGCAAGCCTGGCAAGTTCGGGCTTCACGGCAGAAGATGATGTCATAGACGTTGATTCCTTTCTTGACTGTTGCCACCCAGGATAGCGGATCCTACAAAATGAGTCAAGAGCATTCAGCGGATGCCATGCCTGTGTCTGATCTCGTCTTTACCGCTGCGGCGTGTCCATCCAGTCCTTCGGTGATCGCCAGTTCAACCACATCCTGAGAGACTTTGTTGAGTCCACGTTTTGTGTAGGCGATGATGCTCGTTTTCTTCATGAAATCATCCACACTGAGCGGAGAACCGAAGCGGGCAGCTCCTCCGGTAGGGAGAACGTGATTGGGTCCGGCGATGTAGTCGCCAACGGCTTCGGGTGAGTAAGGGCCGAGCAGGATGGCTCCTGCATTGCGGATCGAGGCCAGCCATTGAAAAGGCTCCTGAACTTCGAGGGACACATGCTCAGGGGCGATTCGATTGGCGACATCCATCGCTTGTGGGAGGTCGGCAACGAGAAATGCGACGCTATAGCTGCCAAGTGAACTCTGTAGTTCTTTCTGACGTGAAAGCGTGGACACCTGTGCTGCGATCTCCTCGATCACCGATTCGGCCATCCTCTCGGATGGAGTCACCAGCACGGCAGCGGAGATGGTGCCATGCTCCGCCTGTGAAAGCAGATCCGAAGCCACAAAGCCCGGATTCGCATGTTCATCGGCGATCACCAGGATCTCACTCGGGCCAGCCAGTTTATCGATGTCAACGACACCGTACACCTGTTTTTTCGCAAGTTGTACATAAGGGTTGCCGGGCCCCACGACCTTATCGACACGGCGGATGGTTTCTGTGCCATACGCCATGGCACCAATGGCAGGTACGCCGCCAACTCGATAGATCTCATGAATGCCGCACTCAGCAGCAGCAACGAGCATATGCGGATGGATGTGGCCATCACGGCGAGGAGGAATGCAAACGGCAACTTCCGGAACCCCTGCAACTTTTGCTGGCACCACGTTCATGATCAGTGAGGACACAAGCATCTGGCTGAGCGCAGGTGCGTGGGCTCCGACACGTTGCAATGGTTGGATCAGTTCGCCCAGGATCACACCATCCTCGTGCGGGCGCATCCAGGATGGTCGCAATTGCTCTCGGTGAAACCGCTCAATGTTGTCTCGGGCATGACGCACGGCTTGCAGAAACGGTTGTGTTACATGGTCGTATGCGTTCTTGATCTCTTTCTGTGTCACGCGCAACTGATCCAGTGTCATACTGGGAGCATCGAATTTGCGAATGACTTCCAAAACCGCCTTGTCACCGCGAGAACGCACCGCCTCAAGGATTTCATCGACCACATGCAGAATCTCTGAATCCATCAGTTGACCTCGATCATCCAACTTCGTCAGCCATGCGTCGGCTTCAGCAGTTCCATACCGAACGATGGGGATCATACAGTCACCCTTTCTATATTGGCACCTACCATACTGAGCTTTTTTTCCATCCGTTCATATCCACGATCGATATGATAGACACGGGACACGATCGTTTCTCCCTGTGCTGCGAGTCCGGCCAAAACCAGTACGGCGCCAGCTCTCAGATCGGAAGCCATCACCGGGGCTCCACTCAGTTGCCGGACGCCTCGTACAATCGCACTGTTTCCTTCCAGGCGGATATTTGCTCCCATGCGGTTCAACTCACTCACATGTTTGAATCGTTCCATGTAAATGCTCTCCGTCACGACGCTGATGCCATCTGCCAGACACAGGAGCCCCATCATCTGTGCCTGCATATCGGTTGGAAAACCGGGATAGGGGGAGGTCCGCACATCCACAGAACGGAGACGATCTCCTGTGGCGATTCTTGCCCCTTTGTCGGTCCACTCGATGGAAACCCCTGCCTCCAGCAATTTCTCGGCAACGGCCTCCAGATGGTGTGGGCGAGCACCCGTCACCAGTGTATCCCCGCCTGTGATGGCAGCCGCTATCATAAACGTGCCCGCTTCGATCCGATCCGGGATCACCGTGTACTCAGTACCATATAGTTCTTTGGCACCGTGGATCGTCACCACCGGTGTTCCTGCATTCTCGATATTGGCTCCCATCATGCTCAGGAATGTTGCCAAATCGACAATCTCAGGCTCGCATGCAGCATCGTGGATGGTCGTGGTGCCTTCAGCAAGAGTCGCAGCCATCATGACATTGGCGGTCGCTCCCACGCTGGACCCGTAGGTTCCTCGCAAGTTGATATCCGTTCCGTGTAGCCCTTCTGCTTCTGCCAGAACATATCCGTGCTCCACCGTTATCTTTGCACCCAGTGCTTCGAGTCCTTTTAGATGGAGATCGATGGGACGCGGTCCAAATGCGCATCCTCCTGGCATCGAGACTCGTGCACGACCCAGTTTCGCAACGAGTGGGCCCAACACATACACGGAAGCGCGCATCTTACGCACCAGATCGTAGGG
>JAJRTO010000154.1 GCA_024278235.1 Candidatus Poribacteria bacterium | reverse complement strand
GGTTCCACGGTTCTGATGTAGTGGGCTTTTCACGATACAGGGCAGGTTCATCCCCGGTTCGTACAAGGTTGTTTTGGCGCCCGGAAACGGAGGGCCATTGTCCGAGATATAGATAATTGTTGTGTTGTCATACTTGCCTTCCTCTCTCAGGATCTGCACCAGGCGACCGACACCGCGATCCAATCGTGACACATACTGGCAGTATTGTGCGAGTTCTGCGCGTGTCTCAGAGGTGTCCGGAAGATATGATGGAACGAACACCTCCTCATCTTTGTACAGCGTCTCCTGGTCGCCGGGGAAGGATTGAGCCGGGTTGCCGAAGCGATCCGGTCTGCATGGATGATCCTCCAGCGTTCCTCCTCCCCGATGAGGATTATGGGAGCACCAATAGAGGAAGAAAGGCTTGTCACCACGGATGAACTTGCGGCATGCCTCGGACATTCGCACATCATCCCGTCCGAACCTTCCCGCCGGATGCCCATCCTGGAATGGGAAGATGCGCTCTGGTGCATAGTGCATCTTCCCCACGCGAGCCGTACGATACCCGGCCCGATTGAGCAGCGCGGGAAGCGTCATCACATCCTCGAAACAGGCAAAATGATGGCGTCCATGGGTATGTCCATAAGTGCCATTGGAGTGGTTGTAAAGTCCCGTGAGAATCACGCTACGGCTGGCGGCGCAGGAAGCCGTGGTACAGAACGCCCTCCTGAAAATCACCCCGTTCTGAGCCAGTGCATCCAGATGAGGTGTCTTGATGGCAGGATTGCCGTAGCTTCCGGTATCCAGCCCGTGGTCGTCGGCTACCATGAGAATGATGTTTGGACGTTCGCTCGCCATGGTCGTCAGAGACTCCTTTCCCGGTGAAGATTATTAGCGGTTAGCCACCAGCTATCGAGCATCAGGTTCTTGGTTTTATTGAAGCCTGATGCCTGATGCCTGATAAGCCTGATAGCTCCTTCATGATCATTCATAGACAACTGGCATTCACTGAAGAATTCCTCCCCGTAGAGGATTGCTCCTCTGTGCTCAGGTGTGCTATTATAGGTCAACACTAACTATCCGTCAATACATGTAAAATCGTGATTCATCTGATGAGCTAAATTCGTCAAGAAAGGTATTCCATGCGAAGCAAGGCACAGGTCAAACAATCTATATTGGATGCACTTGAGCGCAGGCGAGATGAGATCATCGCCATCGGCGAGCAGATCATGCAGGAACCGGAACTCGGCTTCAAGGAATTCAAGACAGCTCGGCGCGTGGTGGATGTCTTTGAACAATTGGGAATTCCCTATCGAAATGGACTCGCCATCACGGGTGTGAAAGGAAGGCTCCAGGGAGTTCGTCCGGGCCCAACCTTTGCGCTGCTCGGAGAATTGGATTCACTCGTCGTGTTCGAACATCCCCAGGCAAATCCTGAAACCGGTGCAGCACACGCTTGCGGACACAATGCGCAGATCGCAGGGCTTCTGGGGGCCGCGATGGCCCTCACCGAGGCCGACGTCGCTGATGCGATCTCGGGGAATATCGTGTTCTTTGCTGTCCCCGCAGAGGAATATGTCGAGGTGGAATATCGGGCTCGGCTGGTAGAAGAAGGCAAAATCGAGTTCCTCGGTGGAAAACCGGAGATGATCCGGCTCGGCCACTTCGATGACATCGACATGGCGATGATGATCCATACATCCAGCGATAAAGATATGATCGCCGGGATCGCTGATTCATCGAACGGATGTGTGGTCAAACTGATCCGTTATCTTGGTAAAGCAGCCCATGCAGGAGGAGCCCCTCACAAGGGGATCAATGCGTTGAATGCTGCAATGCTAGGGCTTTCTGGTATCCACGCGCTCCGGGAGACCTTCCAGGATGGCGATACCATCCGGGTCCATCCGATCATTACCCACGGCGGAGATCTCGTCAATGTGGTACCAGCGTTGGTCCGCATGGAAACCTTCGTGCGGGGGAAGACCAACGAAGCGATCCAGGATGCAAACGAGAAGGTGGACCGAGCGTTGAAAGCCGGGGCGCTTGCAATCGGCGCCACTGTGGAAATCCAGACACTGCCAGGCTATATGCCAATGGCGAACAATTCGGAACTCGCAACGACGTTCAAAGAGAATGTGATCCCCATTGTTGGAGAGGATAAGTTCACACAAGGAGGGCATCGCACCGGATCCACGGATATGGGTGACGTGACTCACATCATGCCCGCGATCCACCCCTACATCGGCGGCGCGAAAGGGACTGGACACAGCGCGGAATGGCATATCGCAGACCCGGAACTCGGCTATCTCGCTCCTGCGAGGGCGTTGGCCCTGACCGCTGTCGATATGCTCTATGGCGACGCGGAGCCTGCACGGAGGATCCTGGAAAGCTCAAAGCCGCTCATGACCAAAGAGGAATACCTGGCTTACCAACGTCAGGTGATCTCTACTGAAACGTATGGAGATCAGGTTTTATCTCTTGCATGCAGCGGTAAGATCGGTTAGAATAAAATATCTAACGGACAGAGCAACGAGAGGTCCTCATGTTTCTTGACGCACGGCGATCCGAATATGTCTCCATCCATCGATCGATTCCGCTGATCTATGCCCCTTACCTGGGTGCACATGCCTCTCAGGTCTATGTTCTCTATGTGGCTCTGGCGGGCAGTGAGGGGCATGCTGAAGTGAGCGAAGGAGATATCTGTCGGTTTCTCGGCATCGATCAGCAATCTCTGGAACAGGCGCACACGACACTCGAATCTTATAACCTGATCCAATTGAAAAGGGAGAGTGTCAGTACAGACGGCTTCATCTGTAGGCTACTGCCGCCGCCTCCACTCCCTGAACATCATTCAGAGGACTTTGAGAGCCGTTCTTTGCCCGTGGAAACAGGGGCTGTTCTGCCAAAGCCGACTTCTCCCAAACGTGCAACCAAACGATCCGGCCCAACGCCGGCCAGGTTGATCAGTAAGTTTTATCGAGGGATCCATCAGCCGAAGATCGATAGCGCAGAGCGGGAAATGGCCAAAGCAGAGGTCGCAGATCTACGCACGACTTACTCGCTGGAAGACATCGACTTTGCGATCCAGTGGACTCTCGATCATCGGGAGTTGCTCGTGCAACCGGTGGAGAGTTTCGCGATCATACGAGATACCATCGATCAGGCGTTGGCATCACGCGAACAAGCTGAAACAGAAAGAGTCCATTCGCAGGTGGACACGCTCGTGGAGGAGGATCACCGTCGTAAGCAGCAGGAAATGCTCCAGAAGTTCCGAGAGACCCTCTCCGGGGAACAGCTCAAGGAGATTCGCCAGACAGCACTCGCACAAATCGAAGAGGATGATAGCATCGTTCAGGAACTGGTAACGGAGTCCTTCATCCGCATCAAGGAAGACGCGATCATCCTGGAGGAATATATGAAAGATAGTTTCGAGCCTGACTGAGGAACCGGAGAAACATCATGGAGCAACAAACATACCATCTTCGGATCAAGGATATGCCTGAGGATGAACGTCCTCGGGAACGCCTGTTCAAATACGGGCCAGAGACACTACGGACCGCTGAACTTCTGGCTTTGTTGATCAATACGGGGAGCAGAGAGGCAACCGCCATACAGCTTGCAGAACGCCTGCTCCAAAAATATGATGCGAGTCTCAAACGTATGGCCCATGAATCACCGGCGCAGATGTGTCGTGGTATCAAGGGTTTAGGCCCTGGCAAAGTTTCCCATATCATAGCTGCCTTTGAGCTGGGACGCCGACTCGCGGCCTATATGGACACGGATAAGATCCAGATTCGAGGGCCCGAAGATATCTCCCAACTGATGACACCGGGACTTCGTGACTTGACGAAGGAAACGCTCCATGTGCTATGCCTGGACACGAAGAACGTCGTGACACGGCGGCGTCAAATCTTTGAGGGAAGCCTGAATGCGAGCATCATCCATCCCCGAGAAGTCTTCCGTTTTGCCGTCGAAGAAGCGGCTGCTTCTATTGTGTTAGTACACAATCATCCGTCGGGTGATCCAACGCCCAGCACGGAGGACATACGTGCGACACGACAGTTGGCAGAAGCTGGTAAACTGATGGATATCCCCATGCTCGATCACGTCATTATTGGAGATGGGAGTTTCGTTAGCATGAAGGAACGCCAACTGATATGAGTTCTATCATTTCCATAAATCCCGCAACGCTGGAAGTGCTTGGAGAATTTGAAAGCGCGGAAGCCTCAGACGTAGAAGATGCTGTTTCAAGGGCAAAAACCGCTTCCCGTTCCTGGCGAGCCCTCCCCTATGGAGAACGTTCTGCCTATCTGATCCGGCTCAAGGAAATCATCCTGGATCAACTGGACGATCTCTCGCTGCTCATCACACAGGAGATCGGGAAACCGGTTGCCGAAGTCCTCACCACCGAGATCTTTCCAACCCTTGAATCGCTCGTCTATTTTGCGACCCACGCTGAGCAGCAACTTCAGGATCAGTTGATCGAGTATGAGATGCGGATGCTGATCTACAAACGTGGCAACACTATCTATGAACCTCTGGGCGTTGTCGCGATCATCACTCCCTGGAACTATCCGCTCTCCATCCCCATCAACCAGGTAGCCAGTTCACTTATCGCAGGCAATACCGTTGTGCTCAAACCTTCTGAACTCACCCCAATGTTGGCGACTCGACTGAGTGTTCTCTTTGAGGAAGCAGAATTTCCGCCGGATGTCGTATCCATACTCATTGGCGATGCAGAAACCGGCAAACAACTGGTGAGATCAGATGTGGATAAAATTCTATTCACGGGACGTACTGAAAATGGCAGAGATGTGATGCGTGCAGCCGCCGAGCGATTGTGTCCCGTGTCCCTGCAACTGAGCGCGAATGATGCGATGATTATACTCGAAGACGCCAATCTGGAACGTACTGTGCGTGGAGCTGTCTATGGCTCATTCCTGAATGCGGGCCAATCGTGTCCCTCGGTCGCACGGGTTTACGTGTCACAAGACATTGCAGAGCCTTTCCTGGAAGGTGTCGTGGAGGCAACGCGAAGACTCCACCTGGGAGATCCAACCGATCCGGAGGTCGAGATCGGCCCATTGGTCAGTGAATTCCAGAGAAACTTCGTTGAAACCCAGATTGCCGATGCGTTGGCTAAAGGGGCTCAACTCCTCGTTGGCGGAGAACGGTATGGGCAGACCGGCTGCTTTTATCAACCCACGGTGCTATCGGATGCTCACCATGAGATGATGATCATGCAAGCCGAGACCCTGGGGCCCGTGATGCCTGTACAAGTGGTTGACTCGATAGATCAGGCGGTTGAACTCGCAAATGACTCCCGTTACGGTCTGTCCGCGAGCGTATGGACCGCAGATGTCACGCGTGCGATGGAAATCTCGCATCAATTGGACGTTGGTACAGTCACCGTCAATGATGTGCTGTTCCCCTTCACGGCTCCTGAGTGTGCCTGGGGTGGCGTTCGGGATAGCGGATTCGGACGAACCGGCGGGACACAGGGATTGCGCGAATTATGTCGTGTTAAACATTTGAGTTTCGACAATGGACGACGTCTCTCCATGCCCTGGTGGTATCCTTATAATGAGGAATACCAGGATTTCATGCATCTCGCCCTGCTCAACCAATATAGCCAAGATCTACGCACACGGCTCAGAACGGGTTCTGAACTGATTCCCCATTGGCGACGCATCGTTGGTCAGAGACGGCGGAAGCGGGAGGATAAAGGTTAG
>JAJRTO010000153.1 GCA_024278235.1 Candidatus Poribacteria bacterium | reverse complement strand
TAATCCACCCCATCCCAGATACTCTCGACGCGGAAGTCGTCGCCGTTTGCGATCCGCGAGAGAACGATGTCCGTCTGAGTGGATACCAGGCGTGTCTGCTGGTGGCGCGGCGGAGTCGTGTCATAGACGACCATGATGAGCGATTCAGTCCCTGTGTGACCGAGGATATCTGTTGCCCGGAATCTGAGTTCATAAGTACCATCCTCGGGGGGAACAAAATCGAACTTCCAGTTGCCAGTCTCATCGACGGAGATCGCCGCCCAATGATCGAGTACGAAGATTTCCAGGGAGCGCACACCGATGGTGTCAGAGACCTGACCAGCAATCCTGACGGGACTGCGATTCGTCACACGCACCGGGGTGTTCTGAGTGTCGAGTGCCAGGTGCTGTGCACTGCCAACATCCGGGTCATTGTTTACCAGGCTTATTTCAGGTGGCTCCCGATCCAGTGTGATCAGCCCCGAATGTTCGCGTGCATTTCCTGCGAAATCCTGGACTTGCACCACATACCGGTAGTTCCCATCCATGGTTGCTCCTTCACCCGTCCAGACAACCTGATAATCGCCATCCCCCATGAAGGTCGGATCGAGTGGTGGCGGCGTGATGTCGATACCTGACGGGTCGATCAACCGTACAAGCACCCGATCCTCCGGTGTCGAACTGCTCACACTGAATCGCAGGGTAACCGTGTCGGCAAAACCATCGTCGTCTGGAGTGAATGGATTGCTCGACAGTGTTGGGACGCTTACTACGGGCGGCTGAGTATCGATGTGTGCATTCATGGTACGGCGCGTTGTGCGTCCACTCACAGGATCGACCACACTGATACGCACCCGATAGATACCGTCGGGAAGGGCTACATCCTCGCTGTTTCGACCATCCCAGACAACTTCGTGGCCTCCAGCGTCTTGCCCGACGAATTGCCAACTGCGAACGACAATCCCGGGGTTTGATCCTGGCCCCTCCGTCATCAGTCGCTCATCGATGACCTCGATTGTGACGTCATTGGTCGCTGTCAGCCGATAGCGAATCCGGGTATTGTCCGAGATCCCATCCTGATTGGGAGAAAACGCAAGAGGCTGTACCGCAACGTCCTCAAGTTTGGGAGCAAGTGGCTGCTCCGTGTCATAGGTGAATTCGGCGATCACCGGTTCGGCGACATTACCCGCAAGATCGACCGCCTGGATACTCAGTTGATAGAGGCCATCATCCTCGCCGGTCACCGCGAGCGGGGCATTCAGCAGGTAGGTCAGGCGGGCATCTTCATAAGCGACCGTTCCTTCGACAGGATACCCATCCGGATGCAGAAGTGTCACCTGAGTGCGGGATGTGTCAACACCGACTCCCTCATCATCATCCAATTCGATTTCCAACTTGAACAGACGCAATCCTGTGACAACAGCACCATCGCCAGGATCGGTCGAAAGCACTCTGGGAGGCGATGTATCGAGTACGAATGGTTCCTTCAGGGGTACTGCGAGCGTGTTTCCCAGCTTGTCTTTCGGCAACACATGGATCTCATAGACGCCGTCCGCTGCAATCGGTGAGAATTCGAGTTTGATCGTCCCCACGCCATCGTTTTTTTGGAGTCCCTCAACGAGCCCGGATGGTCCCCGTAACTCAATCCGAGATGCGTTCAGATCCACGCCGACCAAAGTGTCATGAAGCTCCGCAGAGATCTCAGAAAAAGCACTATTCAAGACATGAGCGGCTTCCAGGTTATGATTCATCACCTGGAAAGTTTTCACGTCGGGCGCTGTGGTATCATAGACGAAAGGAACACGGTAGGTTCCGCGGTTACCACGGCGATCCACCGCCATAACCCGGATTTCATAGGCACCATCATCGCCCCCGTCGGTTGCCAATGCACGTGCCATGAGGAGTGTCAGCGTGTCGCTCCCATTATCCGACTGAACAGCGTCGACCGAGCCTCCCGGCCCTATCAGCGAGATCTGGGAGGCTTGCAGATCCATGCCTGCACCACTTCGATCTGCCAGAGTCACACTCACCTGTGCCAGCGATTCATTCAACCGGGCATCTGCGGCCGGTTCACTCGCGATCAGACGTGGTGCCGTTGGCTGATAAGTAAACGTCGCGATCACCTGTCTGTCGCCCCGGTTCCCTGCGCGATCCTGGGGTGTCACCTCGATCCGATATTCGCCGTTGGCGGATCCATCCAGTGCCAGTGGCGAGAAGCTTAGTGTGATCGTATCGGTCTGAGTGTGACTTTGGGCTCCCTCGACAATACCGGTTGGGCCGAACAGCACAACGTTGCTCTGGGTGGCATCGACTCCACTCACCGCATCGCGTAATGTGACAGAGATGCTGTCGAGTGCGTTCACGATGGTGCTCCCATCGCGCGGAAAGCTGTTCTGTGTTTGAGGCGGTTGGGTGTCGTAGAGGAAATCTGCCGTGAACTCCTGGGGCGCTGCGTTGCCGACCGCGTCCATCGGGAGGATGTGAATGCTGTATCGGCCATCTGCACTTCCATCCTCAGCGAGCGGCTCGAAAAGCCACTTGAGCGTGTTTATACCATTATCAGCCTGCGTGCCGGGAACCTGCCCCTGTGGACCGCTGAGACTGATTCGGGAGCCAAGCAGATCGACCCCGGAGACGGCGTCTCCAAGCAGTACCGATACCTCTGTCAGCGAACGCTGGATCATCATATCCGGCTCCGGAGAATACTGAACGACCTGGGGAGGTAGATTATCGTATAGGAAGCGTGTCTGGTAGTGGACCTGAATCCCCGTATTGTCAGCGGCAGTGATCCGAAGTATGTATTCGCCATCCGCACTGCCGTCCCGTGCAGGCGGGGTATCTAATTGCAGACGGAGTGTATCAGAGCCTTCCGTTCTTACGACACCCGGGATGAGCCCTTGCGGTCCTGTGAGTGTGAGGTGGGAGTTTTTGAGATCAAGCCCGGTACCACTGTTGTCCTGCAAAGTCGCCGAGACAACACTCAAGACACCGTTGACACGACTGTTCCGTTCGGGAGAAACCCGGACCACTTGAGGGGATGTCGTCGTATAGGTGAAATCGAATCGGGACTCCGAGCGATTTCCAGCAACATCGACCGCTGACACAGACACCGTATAGTTGCCGTCGTCTGAGCCGTCGTTGGCAAGCAACTGTGGAAACTGCCAGCCCAGTCGGTCCTCGGCGGTTGTGATCTGCATACCGGGCATCCGCCCATTCGGCCCTTCAATCTGAATGCTCGAATGCTCCAGATCCACACGACTTGCAGTGTCCATCAGCACGACTTCAACGAGACCTATCGGTTCTGTCAGCAACTGTTCAGGTTCAACGGTTCGGCTATCGATGAGCCATTCGCTCACGATGGGGGCTTGTGTATCCACCACAAAACGGGTGGCCAACTCGGTGGCCGTCGCATTGCCAAGCAGATCCACGGGTTTCACAAGGATCTGGTACGTGCCATCGGCATCCCCCTGTGTATCCAGCGCATCCACTCGCAGACGGACCGTATCAGCACCATTATCGCTTTGCAATCCCGGGATCAACCCTTGTGGTCCCACCAATTGGATGCGTGTCTTGCTCAGGTCGATGCCAACGCCATCATCTTGCAGCAAGGCACTCACCTCAAAGGGGCTCACCCGCAGCGATTCTGCGTTCAGTATCTCGCCAGCATCCGGCGACGTACCCTCGACACGAGCTGGTTGAGTATCATAGATGAAGCGATGCTCAGGGAAGGTGATTTCGGTTCCGAGATTGTCAGCGATTGTCAATGAAGCCCTGTAGACACCATCATCACTGCCATCTGTGGCCAGCGGCTGTGCAAATCTCCAGACCACAGAAAGCATCCCTGAATCGACCTCGATCATTTGGATCGTATCTTCTGTGGAGACACCAACACCTGTCACTTGAAGTTGGATACTCTCGAGATCCAATCCCTGATCGCTTCGATCCCGGACAAGAGCCGTGATCTGGCGCAGGGCCGTCTGCACTGCATCGGCTGGGGTCCACTCCACCAACTCAGGCGTCAGCGTGCCGTATTCAAAGCTGAGTTCGGTGGGAGATTCGGGGGTGTGGCCGAGCTGATCCACAGGTACTACTTGAATCGTGTAGAGGCCATCGTCTGCCCCATCGACACTCAATGGTTGATCCAATGTCCAGGTGAGGAGCATTGAGTGTTGATCGCTGAGTGCCGAGTGCTGAGCACCTTCCACGACTCCCGAAGGTCCGACTAGGCGAATCGTAGAAGCCTCTGGGTCGACGCCAAACCCTGGATCCTCGATGCGTATCCGGATGCGGTTGAAGGGTTGGGCCACAAGCACAGCAGGGAACGACGAAACGGGGAAATGAAGTGCTTCTTCTGTTTCCGTGCCCTGCATATCGAACAGGGCATCTGTGACCTGGGGCGGCTGAGTATCCCGGTAGAACGTCCACTCAAAAGGTACTGTGGCGCGGTTCCCCTGAAGGTCCACTGCATCGACACGAATCGTGTAGCTGCCATCCACATCGATTCCGGAAAAGCGGAATCGCATGGTATCCACACCATTATGACTCGTATCCCCCAAAATCGTCCCTTCGGAACCGTTCAGTTGGATCGAGGATTTGGCCAGGTCGACACCGATCCCTGTGTCCTCGAGGACAATCTGGATCTCCTCAATATCACCCGTGACGGTAATCTGCTGCGATGTGGAGGGATCGAAGGTTGAATCCCCAACCTGCAATGTGCGAATATCAGGAGGCTGTGTGTCATGGATGAACTGCTGGAGATAGGTTGCAGATGTCCCCATCTCGTCGACAGCCACCACGTTGACGGAATAGATGCCATCATCGCTTCCATCCGTTGCCAACGGATAGGCGAACTGCCAGATCAACTGATTCGGCGTCTTGGCGCGTACCGTATCGAGTTGGGAGACACCAGGACCCTCAACCGTGATGAGCGAGTGGGCAAGGTCGATCCCTCGCCCTTCCTTTTCCTCCAGGGTGACCACAACCTGATCCAGTCGTTCGCTTAGACCCGTGCTGTTGATCGCGACAAGATCCACAATCGATGGTGTCGCGGTGTTCAGGGTAAACGAAAGTTCGACCGGCCTGGAAACACGATTGCCCAATAGATCTACCGGGGTCACCTTTACGATGTAAGTTCCGTCATCTTGGCCATCATCACGCAGTTCCGACACGCCCAAAGTGATATTTGACGTGAGAGCATGGGTGCTCTCCGCGCTCAACGATGTCGGGACGATGCCATGCGGTCCAATGATCTGGACATCGGTATTGCTCAGATCAATCGCCGTATGATCATCCACCAGAGTTAGCAAGATCTGCTCAATCGACGTGGACACGATACTATCCGCTGCGGGCTGCATGAACTCTATCCGAGGAGGCTGTGTGTCGTAGACAAACGATGCTTGCGTCGGTATCGGCTGATCATTGCCGAGTGTATCGATTGCCTGCACCTGGATGGTGTAGGTCCCATCATCGCTGCCATCCGTGCTGAACTCAGGGAACGTCCAATGGATGCGGTTCTGACCATCGTTGGTCTGTCGTCCGGGGATCGTCCCCTGGGGTCCTATCAGTTGGATGGAAGTGTTGCTCAGATCTACTCCAATACCCGTATCTGTGATCTCCGCGCTGACCTGAGAGATAGCAGTATTGAATCGCGTTGAACTCCCGAGAGGAGATTCCCCGGCATACAATGCATCCACATCCGGAGGTTGGGTATCGTAGATAAAGTGAGTGCGATAGTGAGCGGAATTACCCGTATTGTCCACCACAAGGATTTCAATGATGTAGCGGCTATCACGGCTACCATCCGTCGCAAAGGGGTACGCCGGTTTGAAGATCAGCGCATCACCGGACGTGATCTGCGTTCCCGAAATCTCGTCACCGGTCGACTCCTGAAACAGACGGATATTGGAGCGTTGCCAATCGATCCCCCCCCCACTTCGGTCCTGGAGTTGAACTCGTATTTGCTGCAGCGGCTCCCGGAGCCCTATCCCCTCGGCTGGATCCACGGACACCATCACAGGGGCTGTCGCGCTGTAAGAGAACTGGAGCACTATCGGCTCCACAGGTCGATTTCCAAGCAGATCCACGGGAAGAACGGAGATGATATAGTCCCCATCGTCGCTCCCATCTGTGGCGAAAGGCTCCGCAAACCTCCAGGTCAGGATGGCGTTATCATTTTGCGTCCTCTCGAGGACATCTTGTGGTGATACGCCGGGACCTGTCACCACCATGCTCGACATACTCAGATCGACGCCACTGCCAGTATCCTCCAGCATGACACGGATGCCGCTCGTCGGATCGGTTACCAGAGATGATGTGAAGCTGTCTGCAAGTCGCGCCTCAGGAGGGGTCGTATCGAAGTGGAACTGGTTGGTGAACGGTATCACCGAACGGTTCCCAAGCAGATCGACGGCATCGATCTCCACCGTGTAGAGGCCATCGGCTGAGCCATCCGTGGGGAGGGAGGGGAAAGTCAACTTGAGCAAATTCAGCCCGTTGTGGTTCTGTTCCGCCTGCACGATTCCCGAAGGGCCTGTCAGCCGGATGCTCGATTTTTCAAGATCGATCCCCGCACCACCGTCGGAGAGTACGACTACCACCTCTGAGAACATACCATTCAGAAAACTCTGATCCGCAGGCACGACGTTCAGCGGCGTCGGAGGACGCGTGTCGTAGATAAACGAGACCGGAGCAAATACTTTGGCATTCCCTGCGTGATCGACGCCATTGGTCGAGACCGTGTATTCCCCATCGTCACTTCCGTCGGTTGCCAATGGCGATGCGAAACGCCACACCAATGTGTCCGTACCTTCAGTGCGCACCGGATCATCCGGCGAAACACCTGGCCCCTGCACATCGATGCGGCTGTTCGTGAGATCGATCCCAGTGCCGCTATTATCCTTGAAGCGAACGCGAACCTCTGTCAGCGACTCGCTCAAGCGGGCATTTGGAGCCGGTTGCAGTTGCACGATCTCTGGATCGAGTGCAGGTGCACTTGAATAACCGAAACTGATCTGTTGTACTTCCACATTTCCGGTACGATCCATCGCCTCAATGTCGACCGTATAAACACCTGCGGCGGTCAACGATTCAGACAGTTCCCAGATCAACTCCGTCGGTTCGACGACGAGTGTTCCCGGCACGATCTCGCCCTGGGCCGAACGGAGTACCACACGACTCGACTCCGTGTCCAGCCCACTTCCTGGATCCGGATCGGTGGTAGATACGTGCAGCGAGCGGATGTTTCCCTGAATCAATCTGCCCTCCGTCACCAGCAGGTTCGTTGGCGAGGCGATCAGAGAGATGATTCGTGGCGGCGTATTATCGTAGAGGAAGGTGCGGATACGCGTCACATGGTTGCCCGCACGGTCACTTACCTGAGTGCTCAACGTGTACCAGCCGTTGATACTGAGAGGAACCGCCAGATCGAAGGCAAGGCTGTCCGTGTCCAACGTCGAGAGGCGACCTACGATGGGCTGACCTTCTGGCCCTGTCAGCGTGACCTGCGCATCGCTGAGATCCACACCACTCCGATCATCCTGGAAATGGAGTTCCAATCGTTCAACTTCTCCCCGCACAGAACTGGCCAGATCGGGGTTCGTCTCCACCATGGTTGGAGGCATCGCATCGAGCAGGAAGTGAATGTCATGTGGATCACTGATGTTCTCTGCGAGATCCCTGGCAGTCACCCGAATGGTGTATTCTCCTGTCTGTAGCGGTAAACCATTGTCATCGGTAGGGACATCCCCTTCAAATACCAGAGTAGTGACTTGCGATTCTTGACTGGTGACTTGCGACACAGTACCCGATAGGTTGGTCCCATTGGGAGCGATGACCTGCATCGAGGAGTTATCTGCGTCCACCCCGGATCCATTCTGATCATCCAACAGGACACTCAGTCGCAAGCGACGTTGACCACTCACGATCCCTCCTTCTTCCGGTTCTGAACCTGTGACCACGGGAGGTTGTGTGTCAAGAAGGAAGGTGGATTGGGATGGTGCAGCGGGTTGGTTGCCAAGAGCATCTACCGGTAGAACGGCGAGAGTGTAGAGACCATCCATGCCACCATCGGTCGCCAGTGGTTGGAATGTCAGTTGGATCACATCGAGTCCGTTGTTCTTCTGAACCGAAGGGATGATCCCCTGCGGGCCTGTCAGTGTCAAGCTGGAAGCGTCAAGGTCAAGACCAACACCGCTGTCAGTGAGTTGGGCACGGATGGTGCTCAACGCTGTCGTCTGTACCGAGTTGGATGCCGGGGTCACAGAAACGACCTCCGGCTCGGTCGTATCATACGTGAATGGGATAGCATAATCTCCCCGATTGCCACGTCGATCATAAATCGTGGTGAGGATGCGATAGATACCATCATCTGAGCCATCTGTGGCGAGACGCTGAGACAGCGTATATGCCAGTGTGTCCTCAGAAAGTTGTCCGGCAGATCCCGCTATTTCCTCTCCCTCAGGGCCTTCGAGACGGATGGTGGAGCGCGTCATATCGAGTCCTGCGTCACTATGATCTCGGAACGTCGCCTGAATGACGCGAATGGCTTTTCCCACGCTCTCGTTTTTTTCAGGAACGCTGCTGACCAACTCGGGAGCCGTGGGCTGATACAAGAACCTCGCAACTTCCAGGCTGGAACTTTCGTTGCCGCCCAGGTCGCGTGTCACAACTTCAATCGTATAATTGCCATTGTCGGAGCCATCCAGGGCCAGTGCTGTGAATAACAGTGTCAGGCTGCTGCTCCCGCTGACGAGTTGAGTCCCGGCGACCAGCCCATGGGGCCCCCGCAGTGCGATGCTGGATTGAGCAAGGTCCACACCGGTTCCGTTTTGATCGGTGAGCACAGCCGATATGCTCGATAATGCGACAGTCACCGTGCTGGAATCTTCCGGAAAAGTGCTCGTCACCACGGGTGGTTGAGTGTCATAATGGAAATTGGAATTCGTGGAACGGGGAGATTTATTTCCGACCGTATCCACCGGCGTCACACTGATCGTGTAGATGCCATCATCTTTCCCATCGATGGCCAACGCTTGCTCTAACTCCAGGCGCAGTGTATTACCTCCCGGGGTCATCTGCAACCCACTGACCTGCCCTCTCGGCCCCCGTAGCGCAATCGTAGATG
>JAJRTO010000152.1 GCA_024278235.1 Candidatus Poribacteria bacterium | reverse complement strand
TTTGGCATTGCGATGGAAGCAAGGATTGCAACGATAGCAACGGTGATCATCAGTTCGATCAGTGTAAATGCTGCCTGGTCTCTTAAGATCTTCATCATTGGATTTGCTCCGAGTGTTCTGGCTTCTGGTGCAAAGAACCTGGTAGACTGATGGCATCCAAATGATTATCGGCAGAATTTATGGAGAGGTTTAACAGAATCAGCATTTCACATTTTCCCCAATGGTTCCTGATGCATGGTTCCATCCGAGTCTGAATCCGGGGATCCGGGTTCGAGGAGGGAGCCGGGCACAGTTTAACGATCTTCTATCCTCTGGAGTGTCTCCAACAACATCTCTACGGATGGTCGATCTGTGGGGTCACGGCTCAAGTAGATGAGTCGTATGATGCCATTCGCACCCACAATAAAATCTCCCCCTAATTGATGCGGATCTCCCTGGATATCATGCAGTTGCTCGCCGGCAAGCTTCTTACGCAAGTAATACCAGAGGACCTTTGGACTCCATGATCTCAGGACAGAACGCTCTAGACCGTAGGCTCTGTAGACTGAACGTTCCGGATCCAATAACAATGGAAAGGGCGATTGAGTTTCCTCGAGCCAACCCCGTGCCCAATACTCATCGCTGAAGGAGATCACCAATACCCGGGTATTTAATTGCTCCAGTTCCTCTTGATGTTGGCACAACTGTGCCACATGCTCGCGGCATGGGAGTCACCCCAGATGACGTAGGAATACCAGCAGGACATTGCTACCGCGCTGGAGTATCTGTCGCATTGAAACAGGCTGACCATCCAGCATGGTGAGCGCGAAATCCGGGGCTGTATCTCCTTGTTTGAGCATGGTATCATCTCCTCTCCTCGTAAGGGTGGAATGCGAGTATCATTATAGCGGATATTGAAAGGACAAGTCAAACATCAGCGGGAACACACCGACCATAACACAAGTAGTGTTTTGGTTATTTCTGGCTGTCTATTGAATGCTTGCAATCAATGGATGGATATGCTACACTAACACAAAGGTTGCAGTAAGGGGATCCCGGTGTCAAAGTCTTATCTTGCTTTGGGGATAATGTGGTGCTGTCTATGGACAAGTGCCGGTATGGCGAAGCTGGATCTGATCATCCTTTGGCCGAACAGCGGTTTCACGACAAACAACCATCAGATACTGGTGCGTGGTTACCTGGAGGCAGCGGAGGGGAGCAGTGCGATAGTCTCCATGAGTACCCCCGCTGGAGTTCAGGATCTTGCGGCCACCTATCACACGCTGAATGCCTTTTCCGTCGATCTTGGGGATCGTCAGGAAATAGCTGCAGTCGAGTTTGTTCCCGTTGAAGAACAGGGCTTGGAGTGGGGGCCTAGGCAAGTCCGTGTGAGTTTTTCAGACGACGGTCAGAACTTTCGTTCACCTGTTGAAGTTGCAATTCCTCTGCAACAAAGCACATTCGGGAACAGAGAACCTGTCCCCTTACCTGTGGTCCGAGCTGCACGTTACGTACAAGTAGAGATGCTAGAGGGGTGGCAGGCTGACCGAATCCAGATCCACCAGGCGCGATTCTTCAATCCCTCCGGGGATCGACTGCGAGCCCGTACTGCAACGATTTCTTTGAGGCTAATGCTGGATGTTGGGCATCAAGCCATCTTCGAGCTTCCTGTGCATCTCCGAGATGGTGAAAATCGCGTCATGCTCCAAGCCCAACTGGAGGTTGTTCCATATGACGCAAGGGAGCATTCTGATACCGAGATCATCCAACTCACTCGGATCCCTGATCTGACAGAGGAACATTCCCAACAAGGCTATTTCGTGTTGAGCGATGGTTGGCAAATGGAACTGTCTATCCCTATGGGCGCCTTGGATGAAACATTGCAGGGCATCGAGGTGTTCAAACTGGACCCCAACGAAATCCCTCGATCCAGTTTCCGAGACCACCAGCGTATTGCCCCTGGCACATCTCCGGTGTTGGCCTATCGGTTTCTCATTGCACATCGCACCATGTTTCCCGCAACAGCAACGGCGTTTCTGGAAACCCATCCACCTCCTCTGGCTGTTGACGGAAGATTCGAATATCCTTCAACGTGGATCACGAGTCTGGTTCCCCTTCCAGTCAGTTGGACAGTGGACTTCGGCGAACGACGATCTCTGGGCGGAGTGAGCATTCATGCTCGTGTTGATGGTGGAGAATCTTTCGGGCCACAGAAGGCAACATTTTCGATTTCGGAGGATGGAAATCTGTTCCGAGAGATTTTCCAGTATGATAGCTTTGAGGATCAAACCACACAGATTGCTCTGCCAGAACCCTTCCAGACGAGGTTCCTGCGAATGACGATTGAAGAAAGTAAGCAAGCCAACAATATCCAGATCAACGAGATTGAACTATTCGATGATACAGGCTCTCCGATCGTGCCCCTCTCGATGTCTGATAGGGTGACATTCGAACGTCCTATCAAACTCCAGGTTCTCTATGAGATGGCGGATCTTGATAGAGCTTCTATAGCAGATCCAACCAGGCTTGCGTTTTTCATATGGAATGCTCAGGCAAACCGACAGGGCGGTGGCTTCTGGCAATTTGCAGGTGGCCAGGTGGTGCCCGAAAAGCAGTCTGTATCTGTACAACTCAATCATCTAGCACCCGTAGCGTTGTTTGAAACCAAATCGATGCCTATCGAAGCTGTTTGGAGCTTCAACCCGTTTTCTCCTGATGGTAATGGTGTCGCTGATACCACGGGACTAACGCTCTATATGCCCTCTGTATCTGATGAGGAACCTACAGAGTTGAGTATCGAACTGTTCGACCTGAGTGGTAGGCGGATCAAAAGCCTGTTGGAGCGAGAGCCAATTACCACGAATTCCATTCATGTTGAGTGGGATGGGACGGATCGGACAGGGCATGTCGTCCCCATCGGACCTTACATTTACCAAGTTCAGACTGCAGATGAAATCTATCGAGGGATGATTGTTGTGGCAAAATGAGAGAATACAAGATATTAGTTGTGGATGACGAACATGATATTGTGGAGGTTGTTAGTGGCTATCTGAAAAGCGAGGGTTACCAGGTCATCGCCGCCTATGATGGCTATGAAGCCCTGGAGAAGGTGTATGCAGAGATACCGCATCTTGTTATCCTCGATGTCATGATGCCGGGGATGGACGGGTTTGATGTATGCCGTCAACTAAGGGCGGCTGGTCCTATCCCGGTACTGATGCTAACAGCAAAGACCGAGGATGTCGATAAGATCATCGGACTTGAGTTGGGGGCTGACGATTATATGGTGAAGCCCTTCAATCCTCGGGAACTTACGGCGCGGGTCAAAGCGATCCTCCGCCGCAGCTACGATCAGGATTACCAGGCTCAAGGCCCAACGAATATGATCCGTTTCCGGGATCTCGAGATCGACCTGCAGAAGCGTCGTGTTGTGATCCGAGGCAAGCAACCGCAATTCACTGCAAAGGAGTTCGAATTGCTGGCCTTTTTAGCGAGTCATCCCGGGCGCGTGTTCTCAAGAGATCAACTGCTGGATGATGTCTGGGGGCGCGATTATTTCGTGGGAGCCCGAACAGTCGATGTGCATATCCGGCGGCTCCGGGAACATGTTGAAGCGAACCCAGCAGAACCTGAGTACATCCAGACCGTTTGGGGAGTTGGCTATCGGTTTGCTGAAGACTGAAAGGCAATCAGAGGGCCAGAAGGCGGGAAAGCCAAAGGGTCAGAGAGAAGAATCGCGTTCTCTGGTTGCCCGGCTTTCCTGTCCTTCAATGCCTTTGCTTACTGGTCTGTGCATGATCCTCGGCCTGATACAG
>JAJRTO010000151.1 GCA_024278235.1 Candidatus Poribacteria bacterium | reverse complement strand
CGTGAGGGGGGAACAACCCGGTTTGAGGAGGCTACCGTTCGTTCTGGAAGCCGGGTGATCGGTAAGCCAATCAGTGAATCTCAGATCTGGGAGGAAACAGGATTACGGATAGTGGCTCTGAGGCGGGGACCAACCGGGGAATTCGTTTACAATCCACGAGCAGATCTTGTTCTTGAAGCGGATGACGTGTTGTTCGTGATCGGGGGACCAGAATCCATCCAGCGGCTACGAAAGATAACGAAGGACAGATCTTAACGCGGCAACCGATTCCTGTCGATCAGACGGAAACGGTACACTTCAAACTTACTGGAACGGGTGGTTGCATATTCATTGTACATGCTCCGCAGTTCTTCCCACGGCATCACAGACCAGTCCGTTTCATCGGGAGCATATTGCTGTGGATAAAGCGTGGCAAAATCAACCTGGAGTTGATGATCGGAAAAATCCTGTGGATTGCGATAAACGTTGAGCTGATCCTCTTCTTTGACAACCGTAAATCTCAGAGCCCACGGAATGTTCCCCTTTCTGTCTGTGATCAGCCATTGAGCACCATACTGTTCAACAGTAACAGTGGCGTTGTCAGAAAGACGAATTCTATGCTGTCCAAACAGTTGCCTCAGTTTTTCTGAGATACGTCCTCTATTGAGAGATCTCTCGAATTCTAAGCCCCCACTGAAAAGCAGGGGATAGTTGTAATAGCTGTCAAGATAGAGCTTTGCATCTTTGATCCCAAAGTAATAGGCATCCTGACGAAAGAGCGCGTACATCTTTCCCTGTAGTGGTTCTACCGAGTCTGGCGAATCGGAGTTTATCGTTTCAACCTTGCCTGCTTCACCTGTGGTACTGCCGGATCCATTCGATTGCTCACCCAGATAGCCCAGGTAAAAGTAAGTCATCAGTCCGACCATGATAATGATACCAGCGGAAATTCCAAGTAATCTTTGGGCATGTTTCTTCGGAATCATTTTCCGTTTCCCTTTCTGGATATGGCGGATGATCTAAAAAAACGGCCCATCAGAGTTCCGTGTGGAAATGAGGGATTCGCAGTCAGTACTCAGGCATCAGGCATCAGTCGCTGGCTTGTTTGCTGATAGCTGCCACACTCAATCAGATGAGCCTGAAAAAAAACACAGAACAAATGAGAGCAAGTATGATGCCAGGAAGTCTGCCTCATATTCAAAACATCTCGCTTCCGAGACGCCTCTGATCTATCCGTGGGAAGTAGGGGGAAACTTGCCTCAGGTTTTCTGCTTCTTCTGGCGGGCGGCGGGAAAGAGCACATTGTTGAGAATGAGTCGGTAACCGGGGGAATGTTTGTGCAAATCCAGATTGGTCGGCATGGCGCCTTCCCCAACCCGGTGACTATAATCTTCTGGATCATGCCCTCCCAGAAATGTGAAGATCCCCTTGCCGCTCTTTCCGTGAATATACTTCACATAATCGCTTCCGGGGATGTCTCCCAGGATGGTGATCGTATCTCGTAATGCTGTGCGTCGAAAGGATGTCGTCTGGCCGAGGAAGCCGGGCACCTCCGCCACGTGGTTCTGTGTTAGCATCGTGGGGATGGGATCCTGCTTGGCTGAGAACTCGAAGAGTTCAAAATCCTCCGCTCCCGACCGTGGGTTCATATCCGGTGCCGGATTGTCAATATCCGAAAACTCATAGATATTGGGATTCGTCTCAAGTCTGAAGTCTTCGAATGCAAATGTCACGCGAAAATCCAACTGCTGTTGATAGTTGGGATCTATGGGGGTGCGGTCGAGTTCGGGAGCGACGATATCGACCGTTCCTCCACCCGTGGCAAGGGCAATATCAAGCGTCTCCGGTGCCGAGCACATTGCAAACAGAAATCCTCCCTGCCACACATATTCCTGGATCATCTGAGCGACCGCACCTTTTTCCTTTGAGACTGTCGGATATCCAAACTGACGCGCCTGCTCCTCGAACAGGCGAACACGCTGCTGATACCAGACGGCAGATCGGAAGCTCCCGTAAAACTTACCGTATTGCCCTGTGAAGTCTTCGTGATGTAGGTGAACCCAATCGTAATCGTGCAATTCACCCGCGAGGACCTCTCGATCCCAGACTGTTTTGAAGGGGATCTCAGCATAATCGAGTGCAATTTTCACCGCATCGTCCCACGGATCTCGATATGGCGAATCTTCGGGCGGCGCATAGACGGCAACCTTAGGAGCTTTCTCAAGCAAGACCCAGTCCATATTTGCATTCCCCATCTCCCGCCGTATCTGTGCGATCTCCCCTTCATTCATCGGGATCACATGAACTTCCATCGCTAATGCGTGGTCGCGGACATTCGGCCGGTCTTCCAATAGGAAAGATCCGCCGCGATAATTCAGAAGCCACTCCGCCTTGTATTCCCGGGGAGCTTCCAGTGTCCAATAGGTCAGGCCGTACGCCTTGATGTGATTGGTCTGTGTGGCATCCATCGGCACGAGCAGGTATTGAGCATGCAGCCCCGTTGTGAGCATCAAGAAGCACACGAACGACATCACTATCAGTCGAACTTTTCTATACAAACCCATTTTGAATGCACCCTTTTCTATTGGGAAACCTGGAAGGTAAGGAGCTTCGCTGAGGTTTGCTCAAGAATCATCCCTCCGCACTGAGTTTAGCAGCATACGCAGACGTTGGCGTGCTTCCGGAGCATAGATGCTCTGTGGATATTGTTCGAGGAGTTGGGTGTAAGCCCTTTTCGCACGCTCCGGGTCCGTCACCCCATAGAGTGCCGCAAGTTTGAAGAGCGCCTCCGCTGCAAGGACATCCGCTTCTGATAGAATCTGTTCGTAGAATTCTGCTGCTGCTACGATGTTGCCCCGGGTCACATGAATCTGGGCTAACTTCATATGTGTCTGCCCTCTGAGACGAGATTTGGGGAACTTTTCGAGAATCTTCGAGTAACTTGCCAGGGCAGACTCATCTTCGCCGAGAAGTTGGTAGCGAAGCCCTTGAGCATACAGTGTCAGAGGTTGATAGAAATAGTCACTGTTCCCACGGATCAGTGCAAGATATTCGAGGGCGTCGTTGCTCCACTCATTTCTTGTATTGTGTTCGCTTACCTTCTTGTACGCTTCCACAGCTTGCTCGAACTCAGCAGCAAAGAAGTAAGTGTGTCCGAGGAGCAACTGGGCCTGTTGTGAATAGGGGGATGGAAGGGATAACAGAGGGATTATCTGTTCACGCACATCCTGCCCCAGCAGAATCATCGCCTCTATCTTGCCAAGCCGTATCTTATTGAGATTCGTCCCTGAGCGTACCGTTCTTTCGGCCTGTTGGTAGGTGCTCAGGGCACCACGGACATCATAAACATAATGAAGTTGAATATCAGCCCGCAGGAGCAGCGCTTCCGTGCTGTTGCTCGATGCCCCCTGAAGAGCAGCGAGAGCCTGATTCCATCGTTTCTCTTTTGCATAGGCTTGACCTGCTTTGAGCGGAGCCTGGAACGCAATACCCGTGTTCGGGAAAAGCTGTGGAATCTCCTCATAAAATCGTGCTGCTGCCAGCATTTCGTCGTTACGTTCAAGCAGAGCAGCGGCTTGCTGAAGCGCCTGACCCTGGTCATTATAGACACGAGCCAACTGGCGAAAATAGGCGAGTGATTGTTCGTAATCCCCCCGATGAAATGCCAGTTCAGCTAAGGCAAGCAGCAGGTTGATCCTGCTTGAAGGTGTCTGTTGAGCAGATGCAGCCGGGGAGGAACTCAATAGGGTCTGTACCTGTGCTTCGGCTGCAAGGAACGCTTGCTCTCGCCGTTCCGGCGGATAGAGTTCCGCCAGACTTTCATAGATGCGACTCCTGCCGCCATAACTCGGACCGAGCGCGATGAGCGCGCGAACATATGTTGAGATCGCCTTCGGCATGTCGTTCCGGATGCGATAGACATCTGCGAGTTGTGTGTAAAGATAGGCTGTCCGAGGTTGCAGACGGATGGCGGTTTCGTACTCAGCAATCGACTGATCATAGAATCCATGTCCTTTATAGATGTCCGCAAGACGTTGGTGCTGGTAATACTGGTTGGGGTTGCGCTGAACCATCCGTTGCCACTCAGCGATCGCTCGTTGCTGATCTCCCTGCTCGACGTAAATCTCGCCGATCTTCTCGAGGATACTGATGTTATCAGGATTTTGTGCGAGGGCCTGCTGGTAGAGTTTCAGAGCTTCTGCTGACTTGCCCTGTCTCTGGTAAACCCGGGCGAGTTGTTCCAGCAGATCTGCGTTTCCTCCCTGATCGTCGAGGTAACTGAGGATCAATTTCTCGGCCTGGTCGAAATCTTTTTGATGCATGTATATGGCTATCAAGCTACTGAACGCGCTCGCTCGATAGATACTGTTCGGGTATTCTTCGATGAAACGATGATAGGCTTGTATCGACTCTGCTGTTTTCCCCTGGGAGTAGAGATAGGTTGGTATGAGATATCCCGCAATGGATGCGGCGCGTGTGCCAGGATATTTCGCGATGATCTGCTTGCATAGCTGAATGGCCTGGATGTGCTGGTAGCGTTGGACATAAAGGTTAACCATCAACTGAACGGCAGAGATCGCATAGTTCCCATCGGGATCCGAATCGATGAGTTGACGATAGGTGTTCTGGGCTTCGGCATCACGCGTTAGTTTCGCATAGGTTTGTGCGAGTTGCAGCATCGCCCGAGCTTGCCCCTCAGAATCCGGGTGGTCCTTGAGGAATGCCTCATAGCCCTCAGCCGCTTCTGCGTACTTTTCATCATAATAGAGTTGATCCACCTGTGCGAGTATAATTCTGGGATCTCGCTGTGGTGGTGTTTGGGCGTATAAACTGAAGGCAAAGCCGAGGATGCCAAGAATCGCGATGAGGGTTTGTTGTACGCGGGACAGTCTATTTTTCATATTCTCACTCTTTTGTTTTCCGTCTTCCTGAAGATTCGTTACCGCACCTGCTGTGAAAGTGCTCGGTAGTATTTACGTATGAGTTCACGGTAGGCATCGGGCCATTGTTCGGCTGCACCGGAGCGAACTCTCTCCTCCAACTGTTGGCGAATCTTGAGCAGCTCTGGATCCAGCGGCGAGGCATCACGGTTCTGCCCCGTATCCTGAGCCGTTTCACTCTTGCGCTCTTTGCTCGTCTGACGCTTTTGCAGCGATTTGGAACTCTCCAGCATGCGCGTCAGGATTTGACGCTGTTTTTGCAGCAACTGTTCATCGAGTTTGCCCTCCTGCAACTCCGCCTCCACTTCCTTCATCTCCTCAGCGACATCCTGTAGATTTCCCAGAGCCTGATTGAATTTCTCCATGCTCTCTGCCAGTCGCTCTGTTGCTTCGCGGATGAGGGATTGCTCAAATGCCATCCGCTTCATCATCTGCTCCGCACCAGGGACATTGCCTTCACGCCGCATCTGTTCACCAAGTTGCTGCGCCATTTCATTCAACTGCGATTGGTTTCCGGCAAGCTGTTCAAGCTGCTCTAGCATGCTTTCCAAACCGCCCATTGACATCTGCTGGTTCATCTGATCCATCGCATCCAGGAGATCGCGCACGGCTTGATTGATGTCTGCGAGAGCCTGATATTGCATGGGTATGGCACTGTTTGGCTTCCGATCCTCGAGGGCACGCGATGCACGGGCAAGTTCATCTTGAGCAGCCCGAAGTGTCCAGACGATCCGGGGCTCGATCTGCATCTGTTCTTTGCCCAGATTCCAGAGGCGATCTCCCAATATACCAAGCCCTTGTGCGATACTCAATTGCTTGGAGGCGAGGTTCTGGATGCGCCGGAGTTCCCCTTCCAGGTAATCCCCTCGGGAGACTCTGACTAAATCCTTCGTCTGATCCAACGCCTGCTCGTGTTCTTTCGACAACAACAGACCTTCACGAACGGCGTTCTGCATCTCCGCCAACGCTTCTTCTGCGTTCGCACCTCGCATGAATTCCACAGCATTATCAAGCCCCTGTTGCAGGTCGTTCATCGCATTCATTGCGTTCTGAGCATCTGAGGCGGCCTCTTTGGATCGTTTCTGTCGGAGCTTTTGCCCTGCCTGTTTGAGTCGTTGGGTTGTCTGGCGATCCTGGGATTCCTGTTTCAGCCGGCTTACCTCCTCAGCAACCCTCTCGTAGTTCGGAAACGCACGCATCTCATCCGCGATGGCCTCTAATTCTTGCTCCAGTTCACCCAGTTGCTCGGACAGTTTTTCTTCGCGCCGGGCAGACTCGCCCATCTCCTTCCGGGATTCCTCAGCATTCGGCGAACCGTCCGATTTGGCCTGTTCCCGGATCTGCTCAGATGTGGCCTTCTGCCGTTCATAAAGTTCTTTTGCCTGCTTGGCGGCGGCCTCCAGCTTCTGCTGGGTGAGCATCTGCTTATAGAGTTCGATCAGGCGTTCCAACCGCTGCTGAAATTCCTCTTGCTTGAAATTCGCCTCAAGGAGATCCCGCTCTTGTTGAGATATTTGTTGTTTTTCGAGTGCTTCCCGGAGTTTCTGGAGAATCTGCTTCTGATCTTCCGTCAGGGCTTTATCCATCAGCTTTTGGAGTTCACGATACTTTTCTATGGTTTGATCGTCGAACAGTTGCTTCTGTTGCATCTCTTCGGCCGTCTGCTGCAACTGCTGGACAAGCTCCTGTGCCTTCTTGCGAATCTGCTCCTGGGTTTGGATCACCTGCTCGACCGTCTTTTGCTCTTTCCAGGTGAGTTCCTGAGTCTTGCGGAGTTCATCGATGATGTCATCGATGGTCGTATGGGCTTCCTGCTGTTCGTCGAGCAGTTCCTCCATAGCAGATTGCTCCCCAACCTGCTGCGTTTCCATGCGACTGTAAATTTCGGCCAGGGATGGATGACGGATGCGATAAGAGGGTGAACGTCCGGACTTGGGCCCATGAATGGTGTCGTTATCCCAAACCTCTACATAATAGCTCAATACGTCTTCAGGGAACAGATTCAGTGCATCGATGTCCCAATCGTATCGGTAGCTCACCACTGCGCCAGCCGTTTCTGAATCAAGCGGAACGCGCTGAACCGCTCCGGTTTCTTCGTGGGTATAGACCAATTCGGCGCGAGTGATCCCGTAATCATCCTGGGCAAGTGCATTGAGATAAACCATCATGTTGTCATCCAACACGACATCCCTGCCAGGATCCAGAATATCGACCTGTGGATGCTCATCTTCAATTGCCGTGATCGTATATCGGATCGGTTCCGGATTCACCAATCCACGCGCATCCGTGATGCGGATCACATAGCTGTCGTTTGATTCGACCACAAAGTCCCCTCGTACCCGATGCTCCTCAATCGTCAACGGTTGAATTTTATCCGAAGCAAATTCAATCGTCGCATGTGCCAAAGGATTCGTGCTTTGAACACGCAATTCAACCCGTGTACCTGCAAGGGAGGTCACATTTCCTGTGCCAGGTTCCAATGCCTGAGGAGCAAGCTGCGTGTACTCAGGGGGATGCAGTGTGAGCTGCAATTCCTGGAGCATCGGCGGACGCCGGAGCGTGATGCGATAGAACTCGGAGCGAGTATCCCCTATGGAGACCTGATACGTCAGCGGATTCGCGATGTTATGCAGAGTAACTTCATAGACCCCGGAGGATACAGCCCGCATATCGTAGCTCATACTACGTGAATCGGCTCCTGAGTCGGGGGTGGCATTCCATGTGACACGGGTTTGAACCGGTGGTTCGATGCGTCCCGCCACCTCAGCTTGAATCGTCACACTTTCGTTGAGCGAAATCTCCACGTCACCTGGTATCACCTGTACAATCTGAGCACTGGTGACTTGTGCTGGGATGTTTCTGAACTCACTAAACCCGCGAATGAGGTGCTTCCCCGAATCGGGGAACACGATCAGAAGTCCTGCACAGAGCAGCACGGTGCCCAACATCCAGCGCATGTGGTGAACGAGATATTTGCGTTCTGTAGCAAATACGATCCGTGGGTCCAATTTTCCCGAAAGCTCGTGCGCTTGAAGGAGGAGCTGATGAACGAAATCCCGTGAGTAACCGTACTGAGCACGCGGTTCTTCCGGCCACAATTCGATGGCACTCAGAATTCTGTTTTCACTACCGGGGTAGGTTTGCTCCACATGGGCGGCGACTCTGGGCGCAGAGACATCTGCTAACAGGGTTTTCACGACATAACGGTATCCCCACCAAAGTACGATTCCCAGTGAGAGCAGTATGGTCAGTATCCATGGGAGACCCCGGATCGGCAACAATATATCCAGTACCAGAAGGATTGCCAGGACAGCTCCACTTTGTGCAATCCACCGGAGGAAACCATTGACGAATCGTATTCGCTTCCAATGATTCCCCAATCGCCGGACACGATGAAGGAGTTCTTGATAAGCTGTGGCAGGATCTAACATAGGATGTGTCCGTTCTGAAGAAATATGGCTACAGTGAGTGCATAGAACTAATGTGTCAGAACGTAGACGGCGATGTTGACGGCCATCTGTATTGCTCGCTCGCGCACATCCGGAGGATCATTGTGGACCTCAGGATCCTCCAAACCATCGCCTATGTCGGAACTGTAAGTGTAATAGACGATCACGCGCCCTTCATGAAACAGTGCAAACCCCTGAGCAGGCTCACCATCGTGCTCATGGATTTTCGGGAGACCTGCAAGGTCATAGAAACTGTGGTAGATCGGATGGCTGTTGGGCAGCAATTGAAATGACTTCTCAGGAAAGACCCGTGCCATCTCTCTGCGGAAACTCTTGTCCAGTCCGTAGTTATCATCGACATACAGGAAACCGCCATTTGTCAGATAGGTCCTGAGCGCGGCTATCTCGGCCTCTGTGAATCGAATGTTCCCATGCCCCGTCATGTAGATCAGAGGATATTGATAAAGATTCCGATCCGTCAGACGGATGACCTCCTGATCTCGTGCGGCTCGTATGTCTGTGCGCTGGTTCAATGCCTTCAGCCAGTTTGGAATCGATGTGCGGTCGGAATACCAGTCTCCGCCACCACTGTATTTGACACGCGCGACGACAAAGTCGCCGGGGGCTGCGTAAACAGCACCGATCAGTAACCATAAAGCTGATAGTGCACCGAAAAACCGTATCATCACACGAGTCCATTCCGTTTTCGTATGAACCATTCTGTTCCCAGCAGTCCGATGACGATCACAAAGAGCCAGGAACTATCCCAGAGCGGCTCCGTATACGTAATGGTGATCGGTTCCCCGGAGGGCTGGATGCGTTCGATCAGGGATTCTGCTTCGGTTTCAGGCGCGTAATCCCCTCCTGTGGATTCAGCCAGCAGACGGAGCCACGGCTCATCAAGTTCGACCGATTCATACTCTGCGGAGGGGATTTCGACGAGCCATTCCACTGTATCTGTGCCGAGAGATGGGGCTTCGGCGGTCGCCTTATAACTCCCCGCTTGTTGCAACCGAACCTGAGCGGTATAGATACCTGTCTCACGTTCATTGGGGAAGACCTCTTTTTGACGACCGTCTGGCAACCACAGAGAGAGTCGCAGATCTGAAATGGTCGCCGGCGTGTAGTTCGTGTCATATGTGCGAATCTGGAGTTGGGCCCGCTCATTTAGCTCATAGACGCCTTTATCGCTACTGAGGTTGACACGTTGGGCATCTGTACGTGTCGCCATCCAGCGAACGATTTGTGACCAGAGTCGGCGATAGGCCGTATCATCTTCACCGAAGGCAACTCCCTGGAATGCCCAGTTCCACATCGTGTCTGTCCCAATCAGCAAGCTCTTCCCATTGCCGTAGCGTTGGTAGGCGAGAATGGGGACGCTACGTTGTCCTGTCTGATGTTCGGCGAGAACGACGGTTCCCGCTCTGAGCGTCAGGCCCAGATAAAGACTCGAAAGCGATGGCAAATCTGCCCAGGCTTTCACATTATCTTCAGCTAACTGGGTCATCGGATGATACATTCCTTCCGTCGTTAGCTTCGGATTGAAGTCCAAAGCGACAGGCTGCGCACCGGATGGGATGAGCTGGACCGGTACGAGCTGTGAGAGCGTGGTCTGTTGCCAACCAGATCGTCCGAATGCCGTCGGTCCTGCCAGAAACACCACCGACTTTCCTGTGCTTTCTACGAACGTCATCACCGATTGCAGTTGTGCCTCTGTCAATTGTCGCGGTGCGATGTCACCGAATATGAGAACATCGTAACGCTGGAGTTCTTCCACCGTTTCAGGGAAACGAGTGATCGATGCCTCGTAGGGATAATAGCCGCCAGTACGACCAAGGAGCGTATTGCGCCATGCCTGGCTGCGGCGGTGGGACATC
The DNA here is from genome assembly GCA_024278235.1 of Candidatus Poribacteria bacterium. Classification (GTDB taxonomy): domain Bacteria; phylum Poribacteria; class WGA-4E; order JAJRTO01; family JAJRTO01; genus JAJRTO01. Next base: position 648 of record JAJRTO010000151.1, on the reverse strand, counting down.
AATGTGAAGGTCAGTTCGAGGTTGGGATCTTTCTCAAGAGCACGCTTCAAGAAACGTGACTCCCACCGGGGAGTTCCCTCTATATAAAACACACGAAGTTTGGCCTGAATGACTTTCAATGAAAAATGTTGGACGTTATTCTCAGTCGTCAATTCCCCGGGTATTGCTGGAGCCTCTATCGTGTAGGTGAAATAGCCCGGTTTCTCGGGGGTTATCTCGAAAGTAACCTCCTGTGATTCGTCTGAGGTCGCTAACGTTACTGTTTCCGTGGCGATATTTCGATTCCCCTCCATGAGCCTGACTGGTATTCGTTTTCCTTGTAATCCATCCTGTTGGATGCGGACGGAGATTTTGACAGGATGCTCGGCATAAGTCACCGGTGGCACCGTGATGCGTCCCAGCTTGAGATCCTGCGGGGGCGTCGCCGAACCGAATCCAATTGCATACACAGGCTGATCCAGGTCGGAGGGCAGAGCCACTTCATCCGTGTTTTGACCATCACTGAGGATCAGAACGCCACCGACAGATTGACGGCGCCATTCCTTGAGAGCCGCTTCGAGCGATAGAGGGATGTTCGTTGAGAGGGCATCCGGTTCGACCAGGGAAAGATCGGTTACAGAGGAGGCTGTCCGTCCGAAAGAGTAGAGG
>JAJRTO010000150.1 GCA_024278235.1 Candidatus Poribacteria bacterium | reverse complement strand
CGCAAGGATGGAACCATCGCCATATTCAGGCCAGAAGAAAATGCCAAGCGGCTCATCGCCTCTGCCAGGCGGTTGGTTATGGAGCCGCCGCCGATGGAGCTTTTCCTTGAGGCTGTTAAGAAAGCCGTGCTTCTCAACAAGAGCTATGTACCGCCATACAGCACGGGTGCAAGCCTTTACATTCGCCCACTGCTGATCGGCGTGACCCCTCGGGTTGCGGTCCATCCCGCTGATGAGTATGTGTTCATCGTTCTTGTGATGCCTGTTGGTCCCTATTACAAAGATGGGTTCTTTCCGGTCAAGGCCCTGGTGCAACAATATTATGACCGCGCTGCTCCCCAGGGTGTGGGAAATATCAAAGCCGCAGGAAACTACGCCGCAGGTATGACGGGTGAACTGGAAGTCAAAAAGAAAGGATACTCAATCTGCCTGTATTTGGATTCTGGGCAGCATCGCTATGTGGATGAATTTGGCACATCCAACTTCCTTGGGATCACGGAGGACAAACGCTATGTCACCCCTGATTCGCAGTCGATACTTCCCAGCATCACCAATCATAGCCTGCAAACCATTGCCAAAGACTTCGGGATGCGTGTTGAGCGGCGGCCGGTGCCTATAAGTGAAGTACCTGAGTTCGCCGAGATTGGCGCTTGTGGTACGGCGGCTGTGATCACACCCATCTACTCTATCACCTACGGGGACCAGGTATTTACTTATGGTCAGGAAGGGATTGCAGGCGAAACGCTCACGCGGCTTTATAACGAGATTCAAGGCATCCAGTACGGCGAGATTGAGGACCGCCATAGCTGGATGTGGTTTGTAGACTAGCGATATCTAATGGAGAAAGACATGAGCAAGAAACCCAATCTGTTGTTCTTCGGCATTGACAGTCTACGCGCCGATCATACGAGTTTATGCGGTTATCACCGGCTGACGACGCCTCATATCGACAAGATGGCTTCCGAAGGAGCGGTGTTTGAGTATTGCTTCAGCCCCAGTATTCCCACCACCCCCGGATATTCGTCCATGTTGACCGGGTTGGACTGCTTCAGCACCACCGTGGTGGCGCTTGGGCATCACGGGGAGATCGCCCCAGGTTATCGAACCCTTCCGGAAATCCTGAAGGCCGAAGGCTACAATACCTCAGGCGTGGCCTACAACATCCGGGGGTTTGACAACCATCTCAACTATTCGGGCTGGGGTGGTGGTCAGGACGGACGCAGCCCGAAGGCGGAAGCTGCAAGAGCGGATTCAGAAGAGGGAAAAGGGAGACAACGAAGGCAATTAGCCTGCGACTGAGAATGTTCTGTCACTGGATTTCATAAATGACGTTGTTTCCAATACGGTGGATTTCCTGAAAGTGCTCCGATTTGGCCTGGATCAACGGGTTCAGGTAACGGCTGCTCCACGTATTGGCGATCACGTGGGTACCGCCATTCCGAGCAATCGAATCCAGCACTTCCTGCTGATCGGAAACCCAGGGATTTGTAAACGATTTACGCCCGGAGAGCAGGTAAGCCCACGGAGCCCGGTTCGTGATGATGACCGCATCCTCTGGTGTGTGGCTGCGCACCCATTCGATTGCCTGGATGTACTCGGCAACAGCACCTCTGTAGTAAGGCTCCTGTCGCTCGGCACGGATAAATGGGATGACAATAGAACTATTGAGCTGGATCATCATGAGCACGATGAGGCTCAATGCAACCCGCTGTGAAACAGGCGCGATCCATCCGACCAATTGCAGACCCGGGGTCCCTTTTGTCCGCATGGCCTGGAATCGGGGGTTTGCCATGATTTCCCTCTCTATTTCGGAGCCCCATCTGAACAATAGTAATAGTGGTTGGAGTGCATAGTAGAAGATCATCGGTAGGATGGGAACCAGGAAGCGTTCTCCTTGCCAGGATGGCCACAGTAGATAGATCCAGGCATAGAAAAATGTATAGATTTCCACTACGGTGCGCCGGCGAATCAGCGCAATTCCCCAACCGAGCAGCCACAACGCACTCAACCACTGGATGGTGGATATGTTCTGCACCCGCTTCGCCGTCAGTAGAGACACGAGCAATTGCTCATAGTAGGCCAGGTTTTTGCGGAGACGCGGTCCCAGATCGGCCCAACTCAAGGCGCGCGAATGGGGGTCACCCGGATTGGTGACAATGAGTTCCCTCTCATAACTCAATGCCTCTCGTAAATCAGCCGGAAGACTCTGTGTCACCATCGCGTTACGTCCCATCCAGAGCCCCATGGTGAGCACCATCACCCCAACGATGAGAACGGCGTGTCGAACACGCCTGGAAGCGGGTTGTCTCCGGACATCTAGCAGAATCGCTATGGCAACGGCTGGGGCCAGTGTAAAACCGATGATCCGGATCGAATAGGCGGCCAGGATCAGTCCTGCCGTCAAAACGGCACCGCGCCTGGATAGATACTGACGATAGCGTTCGGCTGCAACCAGCGCGGCCAATGAAACGAGCATGTAGGGGACATCGGAGAGGATACGAGTGGCCTCGAAAAATAGGGCATAGGAAGCGGCTGTCAGGAGACTCACCGTAAACGCTACGCTGGTAGACGCGATCCGGCGCATCAGCAGGTAAGTCATCCCGATAGATCCGACAGCACATGCGGTGATCAATAGACGCATCAGCAGGAATTGGTGCCCGAAGAACAGTTCAATCGGTGCAAGCAAGAGAGGAAATCCGGGTGGGTACTTGGTATGGGAATAACCCATGTAGGTGTACCCTTCGCCCTGTACCAGTGCCCGGGCGAGACTGATATAGGTCGCGCTGTCCCACGTAGGTTTCCAGTGTGGAACCACCACCAGTTGATAGATGGCTGCTGTGAGAATCAACAACCATAGGACAGGTGAACGCAACAGACGCAACAGACGCAACAGACGCAGGAGACGTTGGCGTCGAGCAACGTGTCGGATGTGGAGGTGATGTTCGTTCAATTCTGCCATACATCTTCATCTATCTGCGGACCAGCGACCGCCAGACTGTAACAATCCGGAAACAGGTAACGCTGAGCGACATCCTGAATCTCATCTGGTGTGATGGTAGCATAGTGAGTGGCATAGTTGTCGATGTATTCTGGTTCAAGTCCATAAAACGCGATATTGAGTAAGGCCGAAGCAATGCCGCTGTGGGTTTCCAGCGAGAGCGCGAAGTTGCCCGCGAGAGAGCGTTTTGCATCCGCTAATTCCTCAAGATCGACAGGTATCTTTTGGAGCGAACGAATCTCATGCAGGATATTGGCGACGGCGATGTCCACATGCTGCGGTTGTGTTCCCAGGTGGACCAGGAAAGGACCTTCACCGAGACCTGCCGAAAAACTACTGCACACACCGTAAGCCAGCCCTAGCTCTTCTCGGATACGTTGGTAGAATCGTCCTCCGAATCCACTGAGAAGATGATTCATCAAGGTGAGCCGGTAGTAATCCGGATTACTCCGCGCGATCCCTTTATGTCCGATCAGCACCTCCACTTGTGATTTGTCAGGAATCGGAATCCTGGTCGACTGAATGCACTTCTGCAGTTCCACCTGAGGGATCTGCTTGCTATGGATGTGGCCATCGCTTTTCCACGTTGCAAAACATGTCTCAATCAATTCCAGTGTTTCATCGACATCTACGTTACCTATCAACACCAAAGTTGCACAATCGGGTCGATAGTAATCGCGGTGAAATCCGCGCAGATGACCTACTCTGATGTTCTCGATGCTCATCTGATCCAACCCCATGGTGTATCGGTAAGGATGATTTTTGGGATAGATCATTGGATAAAAGGCCCGATAAGCTGCTGAGATCGGCCAGTCCCGCTCCTCTTTGAGTCGCGCACGGATATCATCACGCAGTTTACGGAATTCCTGCCGTGGGAATACCGGGTTTTGTAGTACATCTGCGAGCACGGGAAGAGTATCGGGGAGATTCTTGACAAGGGCACTCAATGAAGCGCTGATAGCATCCGTATTGCCATAAACCTGCATGCTGGCCCCAAATTGCTCTATTTCGGCGGCGATATCGAGGGATGTACGCGTCTTGGTTCCTCGTTGTAGCAGATGTGACGTGAAGGCAGATAATCCAGCGAGATCCGTAGGTTCAGGATTTCCACCGATACGTATTCGCATCCGCACTTCCGCAATGGGACTTGCCGCGCTTTTCTGGAGCACCACCTTTAATCCGTTGGCAAGCTGATGGTGGATGCATTTCCTGTGGTTCATGGAGCCATAGGAAGGAGGGAACAGGGGATGGGACTCGTTCGATTCTGTCACGGGCTGCTGGACGTGACTGGGGATCTGGACATGAGAAGTTGTCGCACTGGGCAGTAGCCAACCTATGGTGCAGTTCTCCGGTATCAAATAGGATTGAGCAACTCGTTGCACATCATCACAGGTTACCTGTGAAAGATCGCTCAAGTAGTGCTCCAGGTATCGGTATGATCCGAGCATCTCATAGACCCCAATAAGTCTTGCCTGATGGGACACACTATCTTGAGCATAGAGAAAGCTCATCTCACGTTGTCGGATCGCCTTGCCGAGTTCTTCCTCCGTAATACCTTCCTGCTGGATACGGTGGATTTCATCCATGAGGGCATTTTCTGCTTTCTCAGTGGAGCTGTTCTCCGGTACGGTGGCGCCAAGACACATGAGTCCCGGATCTCGTGGCATGAAAAGCGATGTCCATGCTGCCGTTGCCAGTTGCTTTTCGACAAGTGCCTGGCGCAGTCGTCCACTTCGGCCGAATCCGAGCACCGCCTCCAGAATTCGGAGTGGGTACATATCAGGATGTCCCATCGCGGGGATATGATAGGCGGCGTTCAAGTAGGCGGCATTTCCCTTCTGCTGAATTCGGATGCGTTTTTCTCCCTGCTGGGGAGGTTCTGATGTTCGTTTTTTGATGGGTAACTTGAACTGAGGGATTTTACCAAGCGTTACATCGAGTTTCCCAAGTATCCGTTGAATGTTGATATCTCCCACAACGACAACCAATGCGTTGCCTGGAACATAGTAATTATCATAATATGCCAAGAGATCCTCATACTGTAAGTGCTCCAGATCATGACGCCAACCGATCACGGGATTGCGATACGGATGCACCTGGTAGGCCGTGGACTGCAACGCCCTGCGCAGATGATATTGGTGAGTGTTCTCCGCTGCCTCAAGTTCAGATAGAATGACCTGACGTTCTCGCTCAAATCCGTCACGCTCTTGACAGCTATTCCGCATCCGATAGGATTCTATATCCAACGCAATATCGATATGTTCCTGGGGAAGGGTTTCGAAGTAGTACGTATAATCTACTGTCGTCTGTCCGTTGAGAATTCCACCATGTCGCCGGATCTGTTGGGGAATTCCGGACTTATCCTTATGAGATATCCCCTTAAATGTGAGATGCTCAATCCAGTGAGATACACCTGTCATTCCCGGCGGTTCATTGATACTTCCCACCCCGTAGAAGATACCCAGACTTACCACCGGTGTACTATGAATCTCACGTATTAGAATCTTCAAGCCGTTATCGAGGGAAACTCTGAAGATCTCCCCCCGCCTCTGTTTATGCAATCACAATCCTCCCTTACTGAATACAACAACCAGATTTTGTTCAAGGGAACGCACGAGATGCTTTTGTCGTTACACTCTATGGCGATTATAATCTCTGGGATGTTCAAAGGTCAAACAATTTCTACAGATGCTACCAGGCATCGATGGCACAACGAAATCCCTCATACCGGTTGTTCAAATCTGTTGGCTCCGCATGATAGCGCGTTGTACAACGGAGACCCAGTGGCGTATCGTACCATGCCCCCCCTCGGATGACACGCTGCTCTCCCCTCCGAGGTCCTTGCGGATTATGAGTTGGCGATAGTTGATAGTAATCCGGATCGTATCGGTCAGCAACCCACTCACGGACATTCCCGGCCATATTCATCGCACCGTAAGGACTTGCTCCCTCCGGGTAGCTATCCACTTCCACAGTGATATCGTATACAGGAGAATAGGTACCGGAAGCCGTGATCAAGGCTAAATTGCACCAACGAATGTCGAACACATCCCCCCACGGATAGAGACGACTGTCAATACCACGCGAAGCTTTTTCCCATTCTGCCTCTGTAGGTAGCCTTTTGCCGGCCCACTGGCAATAGGCAGAGGCGTCTTCCCAACTCACGCCGGCGACAGGTTGATCATCCCCGTTCAGCCGTTCATCTTGCCAGTGAAGAGGTGGTTCGCGACCCGTATCGTCAAGAAATGCCTGGTATTGCGCGTTCGTGATCTCGAACTGATCGATGTAGAACGCGTCAAGATAGATCTTATGTTGGGGCATTTCCGGCAGCAGTCGCTGCTCATCAGCACCACGTTCGATAAGCCAGGAGGCTTCTTCCGGGGATGTGCCCATCAAAAACTCGCCGGACGGCACAAGTAGCATCACGGAGCCATCCTTCTCATTCTGGATTTCCGGTGGGAGTCCGGATCGTTGGCAGGAAACCAGAAAGAAAAGTGAAAGGCTCATCCAGAAAATACGGAACTCCCAACGGGTGATATGGTATTTGAGATACAAAACACAAAGCATAGGTAAGCAATCCTGAACACTACCGGAATGATGTACGCCCATTGTAACACATGGCACAGACACACACAACTGGAGAGATTTCTATGGAAAAACCTCTTGCAGACGGATAGTTTAGGGTGCTATCATCTAGCCATTCGCCAAGTCAATGACACCAGACTCTTGCTGACAGCCTATTG
>JAJRTO010000149.1 GCA_024278235.1 Candidatus Poribacteria bacterium | reverse complement strand
GTCTCATTTTACTTGACACATTCCGAAAGGCCCTGTTGCTACATCCGGGATAGGGAAGTGCGGTTACAGGGGGGGGAAATCCAACACACTGGGGGGATGTCATGAAATCAATCGTGATATGGATGATGCTATTCGCTGTTTCATCTGCTATTGCGGGGGTATGGCAGGTCAAGCCGGAGCGTGTGGGACGAAACTGGCATTACTACGATGGGACGATGTACGTCATTGCGCTGGGAGAATTCGCGGCGGAGATGGCGAAAACGCTCACGCCATTCATCCCCGATAGGGGAAGCCTACTCGACCTGTGCTGCGGTCCTGGATTGTTGAGCCTCCATTTTGCCGCGAAATGCCAGCGCGTCGTGGGACTCGATCACGCGCTCGGGATGATCCGGTACGCGGAGAAACAGCGTCGGAGACAGGGATTGAAGCACGTGAGCTTCGTCCACGGTGATGCGACCGATCGCTCCGCTTTCGCAGATCATGAGTTCGACGTGGTGATCCTCTCGATGGCGCTGCACGAGATGCCGCTCGAAGTGGGCCAGGCGACATTAGCGGAAGCCAAGCGGGTCGCAGAGCGAGTGGTCATTGCGGATTACGCCGCCCCTTTGCCCAGGCATCTTCCCGGGATGGTGTTCCGCTATCTCGAATTCGTCGCGGGTTTCCAGCATCTGCACGGTTTCTTGAAATACCAACGCCACGGTGGGCTTGATTTTCTGTTGGAATCATGCAACCTGCGGGTGATCGGAGAAACCGATGCCGTGCGACGTTCGATCCGCATCGTGGATGTCCGGGCGGTGAACTGAAAACTTATTGCCCTTGCCTGGAGGTACCAAGCGGACTCCCAGTGAAGTTCAGGCAGAAGTCTAGATAGGAGAGGCAGGAGAAGCCTGTAGCCACACCCTTTAGGGTGCGCGTATGCGCAGTTCATGCGGGGACGCCAACGCAGCAAAACGCAGGCTACGGCAAAGCGCAGGCTACAGTTGTTTTCGGATTCCTGGACTCCCAATAACGTATCCGACAGGAGGATGAGATGATTGAGATTACTCGACTTACGCCGGTGGTCATGGTATTCCTGGTGCTCCCTTCATTTTTCAGTGCCCCGGCGGTCGCTTCGGCTGACCTTCAGGGACAGCTCATCTACGGCGAGATCCGGAGCGCGGCGCTGGAGGGAAATCCTCTCGGCAATCCGACGGTCAAGCCGTTCGTCGTCTATCTTCCCCCAGGATACGACGAACATCCTGACCGAGGCTACCCGGTCGTGTATCACCTGCACGGGGCGAGCCGATTGGCCATTGCTGGACCGGACAAATTCGCCCGGGCATACGCCACCTTCGTCGTGGAACATGGTGCTCCCTTCATCGACCAACTCGTTGCGGAGGGCAAGACACCGGGGATCATCCTCGTCGGTGTGGACGGCACGACCAAGGATGGCTGTTCCTACTACGTCAACTCGTCCGCGAACGGCAACTACGCGGATTATATCTGCGAGGAACTGGTCCCCTACATCGATGCGCACTACCGCACGCTTGCGAATCGGGAGGGACGGGGACTGCTCGGCTACTCCGCCGGGGCGTTCGGTGCGATGTACCTGGGGATGACCCGGCCGGAGTTGTTCGGCGGGATCATCTGCCTGAGTCCCAGCGCGTTGCTCGCCACGTCAGCGCATTTCGACGCTTGGGCAGCGTCCAATCCCCGGCCGGACGACGGTCAGATGGACGAATTGGAAATCGACATGGCCCGGGCGTTCTGGCCGAATCCGGATAATCCCCCGCATTTCTTCGATTGGCCGTTCACACGGGATGGGAAGATGCGCGAGGACGTCCTCGCCCGAGGCGTGGAGAAGTCCACCGAATCGCTCATTCCCCGGTACGCGGAGACGCTCCAGCGCACAGCGATCTATCTCGGCTGCGGTGTCGAGGATTGGGCGCTTGCCGGGGCACGCAAGTTTCACACGCTGTTGACGAAGGCTGACGTGCCCCACACCTACCGCGAATATGAGGGCGGACACGGCTACCAGGCCGCCGAACGGAAACAGGAAGGGCTGGATTTTTTGATGGGAATCTCAATGGAGCAAACACCATAACTGTGTTTGTTCGGGAATACGATTGCTCGGCATGGTGATCGTCGCATAACAGGCATAATGATTGCCCTTGACAACAATATCCTTTCATGGGATAATTTCAAAGATTTGCAGGGGTGAGCCTATGTCGAAAGATTACTATGCAATACTGAAGATTAAACGAGGGGCTTCGCTCGAGGAGATTAAGCAGGCGTATCGTAAACTGGCCGTCAAGTATCATCCAGACAAGAACCCGAACGATACCAACGCAGAGGAGCGTTTCAAAGAAATCACCGAGGCCTACGACGTACTCAGTGACGAACGACGAAAGACTGAATATGACCAGCAGGCGAAGACGTCATCCTCGTATGGACATGCGAAGCGTTGGGGGCGGCCTCGAACCGTCCGGGACGTTTCCAAACGTAATTCGTCGTTCAACAAGCTGAATCATCTCTTTGAGTCGATCTTTGAGCGCAACCGGCGTAGGCGCGAGGCATCGGGCCCGTCACGTGGTAGAGACATCACCCAGGAACTCTCGTTTTCATTTGATGAAGCGGTTACAGGCTGTCAGAAGCGTGTCAAGGTGCGTTACCCCGTTGAGTGCAGGCATTGTCATGGAACGGGAATCCCGCTGGGTATGAGGATGCACATCTGTTCCAATTGCCGAGGCACCGGGACCGTTTCCGTGCCGCGTGGTAAATTTCTCGCAGAGCAGATTTGTTCCTATTGCTCAGGGAAGGGGCAAATCTCATCGGACTCCTGTTCTTACTGCCAGGGAACGGGTGAACGTAAGAAGGTGCGCGAGATCCGGATTAAGATTCCACCAGGTTCCAAGGATGGAACACGATTGCGCTTCCGTGGGGAAGGCCAGCCCGGTGTTCAAGGAGGGCCTCCCGGCGATCTTTATGTGGTGATCAGAGTGGATCCTCACCGTTTTCTCAGACGTCGAGGTAATGATGTCCACTGTGAAGTCACCATCGATTTTCAGTATGCGATTCTAGGCACAACGATCAAGATCACAACGCTCGATGGACAGGCTAACTTCGTTATCCCTCCCGGAACTCAACCAGGTCAGGTTTTCAAACTCAAAGGACTTGGTTTTCCGAGATCGAGTGGTTTGGGAAGAGGTGATCAATTCGTTAGAGTTCAGGTCACGATTCCAAAAAGCCTCAGCCCTCATCAACGTAAGTTGATCGAGCAATTCTGAATACACTACGAATCGTTGCAGGTTGTGCCTTGCCGGTACCAGGAGCTTTGATCCCCCATTGAAGAACCCAGAAACACACCAACGTTATGCAGGTGTTTCGTTTCGTGCCCTATTGATCGGACTTCTGTGTGTTGTTCTCGTCTGCTTTACCGTCTCTTATGCTGAACTTGTCATCACTTACATTCAGATCGGGTTTCTCCAACTTCCTCCTGCCGTTATCGGGTTCTTATTTTTTCTCGTCCTGCTCAATCGTATTCTGAAGCAACTCCATCCCCGTTTGCGTCTCGCCCCTCATGAATTGATGATCATCTACTGTATGATGCTGATGGCTTCGATGATCTCCTCTCGGGGACTGATGGAGAAACTGATCCCTGCCCTGGTTGCCGTCAACTATTTCGCCAATCAGCCCAATGGCTGGGCCGATCTGTTCTTTCCACACATCAAGCCTTGGCTGGTCCCATTCGACACGCAGGGTAGAGAACAGCAGCGGTTAGTGGTGGATTTCTATGAGCGACTGGATCCCAACAGTCCCATCCCGTGGATGGCCTGGCTGAAGCCTCTTGCAATCTGGGGTATCCTGGTCTTGCTGATCCTGTTTGGCTTCCTTTGTCTGGCAACGATACTGAGACGCCAGTGGACCG
>JAJRTO010000148.1 GCA_024278235.1 Candidatus Poribacteria bacterium | reverse complement strand
ATAGTTACCGATTGTCCCATCTTCTCACTTCCTTCTCTTCTCATTTCCTTCTGTGGAAATCATTGACTCCCGGCTTCAGTAGCCAACGTTTTTTCAAATCCCTGCAACGACGACATGAAGACGTGAAGACTCCCGACTGTCACACTGTCCTTGAATAGGCCCTCTGTTTTTCCTCTTTCAGGTAACGGTCAAAGACCATCGCAATATTGCGGACGAGTAGACGGCCCTTTGGTCGAACCTGAATCTGTTCATCGTCGTGACACACAAGATCATCCTCTATCAGCGTCTGCATCGCTTCCAGTGCATCACAAAAATACTCGTCAAATACAATATCGAATTCCCGTTCAAGAGAGCGTTTGCTCACGTGACCATTGCACATGATCTCACTGATCACTGTGCGCCGCAATTGATCATCTTGATTCAGACTGTAACCTCGATGTATCGGGAACTCCCCTTTATCCAGCGCGGCATAGTAGTTCTTGAGTTCCTTGAAGTTCTGTGCATAAGCTCCATGCAGTTGGCTGATACCTGTCACTCCCAGGGCATGGACGTCGAGTCCCGCGTAAGTGGAGTAGCCCTGAAAATTTCGATGCAAGGTGCGCTGTTTGAGTGCAATGACCAGTTCATCTTCGGGCAAGGCAAAATGATCCATGCCGATGTGAACATACCCGGCGTGGGTCAACTCCTCGATGATCATCTTGAGGATCTCCAGCTTTTCAGCGGGCTTAGGCAAGGCATCTTCCGGAATGAGCGATTGGTGCTTCTTGATCCAGGGCACGTGGGCGTAATTGAACACGGCGATACGATTGGGATGTATGTCGATGAGTTGATGGATCGTCTTCGTATAGCTCTCCAGGGTTTGATAGGGAAGCCCATAGATCATATCAACGTTGACGCTCTCAAATCCAAGTCTCCACGCTTCCTGGCACGTGTTTCGAGTCAACTCATACGGTTGAACCCGATCGATCGCCCGCTGCACCGTCTCATTGAAATCCTGTGCCCCAAGACTCACGCGATTGAAGCCGATGTCCCGGAGAAGCTGCAAAGTATCCTCTTTCAGATGGCACGGATCGATCTCTATGCTGATTTCGCTCCCTTCCGCAATCGAAAAATGGTCATCGAGCATCTCGAAGAGCCGACGCATCTGTTGATGGCTCAGGTAGTTTGGAGTCCCACCACCCCAGTGGATCTGTTGTACTTTGCGGCCTGGGTCCAGTAGCGCGTGCAGCATGCCTATCTCTTTGGCAAGGTACTCCACATACTCCTCTATCCGATCACGGCGACGAGTGATCACCACATTGCAGGCGCAGTAATAGCACATCGAAGCACAAAAGGGGATATGAACGTAGATGGACAGATCCCTGTTGAGCTTGTTATGCAATAGGATCTCTTCTCGGTAGCTCTGTGCATCAAATCCATCATGGAAGTGAGGGGCCGTTGGATAACTCGTGTAACGTGGGCCGGGGCGATCATATTTTTTCAGCAGGTCAACATCAATTTGCATGGCTGTTCTTCCTGTCGTTATGGACATACTCCACCAATGCCTGGACATGCTCGACGGGGACATCGGGAAAGATACCATGTCCCAGATTGAAAATGTGTCCTGGGCCATCTCCATAACCGCTCAACACCGATTTTGCTTCTTCTTGTAATATCTCAGGCGGCGCATAGAGAGCCGCTGGATCGAGGTTTCCCTGAATAGCGACTTGCTCCTTCACTTGCTGCCTCGCTTTGCCAATAGGGATGGTCCAGTCAACGCTCAACACATCGGCACCTGAATCCATCTGGAGATCGAGATCGGCCCCCCTCCCCCTTGAGAAGAGTATCACGGGAACATTGGCTGTCCGATGCAAACGAGCGATGATCCGCTGGATAGTTGGTAACGAGTAATACTGGTAGGCCTCCCGTGTGAGCAGACCGCCCCAACTGTCGAATATCTGGATCGCTTGAGCGCCCGCCTCGACCTGTGCCTGAAGAAACTTAGCTATCGCAATGGTCAATTTATCCAGCAGTTTCTCAAGTAAGGCTGGCTCAGCGTACAGCATCCGTCGAAGCGTACGAAAATGGCTCGATCCCTGCCCCTCTATCATATATGCGGCTAGAGTCCAGGGTGAACCTGCGAATCCGATCAACGGAACCCGACCTGCCAACTGAGCGCGTATCTGACGGATGGCCTCCATCACATAGGGAAGATCTTCCTGGGGGGCCACCGGCTTGAGCTGGTCAATATCATGCTCGCTCCGCAGGGGATCGGTGAATACAGGCCCTTGCTTCTCGATAAATCTGAGTTCCATCCCCATCGCTTCGGGAATGACCAGAATATCGCAAAACAGGATCGCGGCATCGACTCCTACAATATCCACCGGCTGGATGGTCACTTCCGTCGCCAATTCAGGGGTACGGAGCATCGTCAGAAAATCGTATTGAGAACGCAAAGCACGGTATTCCGGGAGGTAACGCCCCGCCTGACGCATCATCCAGATAGGCGTGTAGGGGACAGGCTGACGATAACAGGCACGCAGGAATATGTCGGTTTGTGGATTTACAGGTTCATCGGGTTGCAGATTGGAGGAGGTCATCGTCTATCCCCTTCTTAAAGTGTTGTACAACGGCATCAACAAGTGCTTGCATCGTCGGCTGCTCCGGTACGATATCCACCTGAAACCGCTCCGCCTCGACGGCGGCACGTGTCGTTGGACCGATCACCGCGATAGAGAGGCCGGAGAGGATGTCTCCACTAACGGCCCTGAGAAAACAGGTAAATGCCGATGGGCTTGTAAAGAGAACGATCTGTGCACGGGTAAGCGTTTCAATCTGTTCGGGTGTGTGGTTGGTTTCACACTCGTTCGTATAAGCCACGACCACCTGAACGGTCGCCCCTTTTTCCCGGAGACGGTTCCACTTACTCGTATCCGCTTTGTCACTCGTGGGAACCAGGATGCGCTTCCCTCGGATCTCTAACGAACAAAATGCCTCGATGAGAGCCGATCCTGTTGAAGTGGACGGCATCAGATCGACCGTCAGATCGCGGTTCGTCAGCGCACGTGCCGTTGCCTTGCCAATCGCAGCGATACGAATATCACCTGTCAATGTCCCAACTGCATGCAGGAGAGATTCTACCGCATTGGCGCTGGTGAATGCTATCCAATCGAAATGATCTAACGGCACAGAAAGGGATTGATACCGGATGCGTAACACAGGAAAGTGGATCACATCCAGGCCCACTCGCCGCAACTGTGCGATGAGTTCTTCTGATTGGTGAGGAGCGCGGGTTACGATGACACAGGGAGGCATCGTGGTTCCCATGAATACACACGAGGAAAGTGCTGCAAATCGAGAATTGAAAAATACAGATTGGAAATTTTCAATTCTCGTGATGATAGCCAGTTAAAGTGAGCGGCGATACAGACTCAGCAGATCACAATTCTATGGTAGGAGTGGCCTCCCGGCCACGATTATCGCGTCCAGGAAGACGGCCCTACGGCGAAAATATGAGGTGCTGAGACTACATACGAAATCCACATGCGGCTTCTACAGTACGATCGATATCCTCTTCCGTGTGAGCAAGGGAAACGAACATCGTTTCAAACTGAGAGGGGGCCAACCAGATCCCCTGTTCCTGCATGTGGTGGAAGTAGCGGGCAAACATCTCTGTGTCAGATTGTTTTGCTGTCTGATAATCGGATACCGGTTCGTCTGTAAAGAACGTGCAGAGCATCGAGCCGACTCGGGCATGATACGTGGGGATGTCCTTGAGGGCATCTTCCAATCCGCTCGCAAGTCTCGCTGACAACTCTTCCAAACGCTGATAGGTTCCCGGCTTTTCTAACTGTTCGAGTGTTGCCAATCCTGCGCTCATAGCGAGCGGGTTGCCCGAGAGTGTCCCTGCTTGATAAACGTCACCCAGAGGAGCGATGCAATCCATGATCTCTTTCTTGCCACCATAGGCCCCTACTGGCAGCCCACCACCGATGATCTTACCGAGGCATGTGAGATCAGGAATCACATCGTAGAGTTCCTGGGCCCCACCATAGGCCACCCGGAAACCGGAGATCACCTCATCAAAGAGCAAGAGTGCCCCGTATTTCTCGGTGATCGCACGCACATCCTGGAGGTAACTTTCTTTGGGCGGGATAACGCCCATGTTACCTGGGATCGGTTCCAGAGCGACACAAGCGATCTCCTCGGGAAACTTTTTGAATATCGCTTCGAGGGCATCGGCATCATTGTAAGGGGCCGTCAACGTGTGTTGCGCAAAATCGGCTGGCACACCCGCACTATCTGGCATGCCAAAGGTTATCGCACCGGAACCCGCCTTCACGAGCAGATGATCCACATGCCCATGATAACAACCTTCCATCTTAATGATCTTGTCACGGCCTGTGAATCCACGCGCCAGACGGATCGCGCTCATGGTCGCCTCTGTACCTGAGTTGACGCATCTTACACGTTCAATCGAAGGAACGGCGTCGATGATCTTCTTGGCTAACAGCGATTCACGTTCGGTTGGCGCACCGAAGCTGGTACCTTGTGCTGCCGCTTGCTGGATTGCTGTGAGCACCTCCGGGTGGGCGTGCCCCAGTATCAGCGGTCCCCACGAAGCAACATAGTCGATATAGATATTGCCATCGATATCTTCGATTTGCGCTCCTCGGCCTTTGGCGACAAAAGGAGGCGTTCCTCCAACGCCCCGGTATGCACGTACCGGACTGTTGACTCCACCTGGTAAATACTGCTGGGCAATCTCCCACGCCTGCTGGGAACGTTTCTGATTCATCGTATCCTCTCCGCAAGTCGGATTCCAACTTCTTCAGATTCTTTTACCAATCCATCCATATGTTCCATCCGCAGACCCTTTTCATCCGCGACCATTCCGATCATCTGTATCTTGTCGGCGCCATCTAATCTGGCATAGGCACCGATCGGTTGCTGGCAGCCACCTCCGAAATGCGCCAGAAAGGCCCTCTCCGCCGTCACAGCAACGGAACTGGAGGGATGATCGATGGATGCAAGCAACTCCCGTATCTCACTATCATCCGAACGGCACTCGACACCGACAGCAGCCTGCCCTACGGCGGGGACCATCTGCTCCACCGAGAACAGTTCACATATTTCATCGGCACGTCCAAGCCGTATCATCCCCGCTGCTGCCAGAATAATCCCATCGTAATGACCTTCGACCAGCTTCCTCAGACGTGTATCCACATTTCCACGAATATCCAGGATGCGTAAATCTGAGCGAAGGTTCAGCAATTGGGCCTTGCGCCTCTGACTTCCGGTGCCAATGCGTGATTCGGAGGGAAGATCCATCAAGCCTGTTTCGGTTCTGCTCACGAATGCGTCACGCGCATCAGCACGTTCGGGGATCGCCGCAATGATCAGTCCTTCAGGAAGCTCGGTGGGCACATCCTTCATGCTATGAACCGCAAGATCGATCTCGTTTTCAAGCAATGCCTGCTCGATCTCCTTGATGAACACTCCCTTGCCGCCGATATGCGCAAGGCTTTCCGACAGTTGCCTGTCTCCCTGGGTTGTAATAGGACAGAGTTGAATAGAGATTTCAGGTTGGATCTTTTCAAGCAGTTGCTTTACCCACTGAGTCTGCCACATGGCTAAGGCACTCCGTCGAGTGCCAATCCGAATGACGGATCTCAAGAGTCCGCCTCCATCTCCAGATCAAACATCTGCTGAATTACCTGCATCTGATCTGGCGACATATCAACTTGCTGTTTGAGAAGCATGATAGGATTGTGGAGGAGTTTATTGACAATGGCCTTGGTGAGATAATCGACTGTCGCACGCTGTTTTTTCGATAATCCTTGTAACTGACGGTCATTACGCTCCAACGTATCCGTTCGGATCTCTTCCGCTTTGATCTTCAGAGATTGAATGACCGGGCCGATTTTACGCGAGTGGATGTGATACAGACACTTTTGCACTTCATCTTCGATACGAGCCTCGATCTCTTTGGCAGCAAGACGACGTTGTTCCCGATTCGCATCGGTGACATTATCCAGCACATCTACGTCGAAAAGCTGTACCTGAGGCAGTTCTCGTACTTCCGGATCAATATCTCTCGGTACGGCGAGGTCTACCAAAACCCGGTCCTGACACGTCTCTGCGAATATCTCAGCCAGCATCTCTCGCGTGATAACGAACGATTCTGCACTCGTGCAACTCACAACGATGTCTGCCTCATGGAGGGCTGTCTTCAACTCACTCAGTGGAAGGGCTTTCGCCTGGAACAGCGACGCAACAGCTTCAGCCCTTGCGAGCGTGCGATTCACAATAACCATTTCGCCCACACCATAATGATCGAAATACTTGGCTGCAAGAGTCGCGATCTTCCCCGCTCCGATGATGAGAACGCGTTTATCGGCGAGGGAGCCAAGCTGTTGACGCACCAGATCCACAGCAGCCTTACTGGTGGAGACAGAACCATTGCTGATCTCTGTCTCGGTACGTAACCTTTTGGCAATGGCAAACGTGCGCTCGAAAATATGTCCCAGAATAGAACCCGCACATCCAGAATCTTTTGCTCGTTGATAGGCGAGTTTGGCCTGTTCCAGGATCTGGGGTTCCCCTAGCACGATGGAATCGACTCCGCAGCATACTTTCAGAAGATGGCGAATGGCATCCTCGTGCGTATAATGGTAAGTATTCGTCTCTATCTCGGAATGTTCAACATTGGAATGTATGCTAAGAAGATCGAGCACACGCTTGTAAGCAAAAGGTGATTCGGAGTAAAAATAGATCTCTACGCGGTTGCAGGTGGACAGAATAACGGAGCCTGAAATTTCACCATCTTCTGTGAGTTGTTGGAGGGCTGAAGGAATATCTTCCGCTGCAAACGCAAGCTTTTCTCTGAATTCGACTGTTTGATGATGATTGACGCCGATAACGGATAGGCTCATGGTAAAATTCCTAGAAGAAGTTTTGAGTTTGGTACTGTTTATGCATAAAGCATACCAGCGCGGTTCTGAGGTTCTGTGGGATAACACCCAATCAACGAAACTTGGTATATCACCTATGTTTCGCCGTTGAGCACAAGAATCAAAGGAAGTGAAGCAGGTTCCCCGATTGTTTCCATCTGAAAAGGTATGTTGCAAAATGTAACACAGGCCCATTTTCTGACGCAAATAGGCTTGACATTTGCTGACAGAACCGGTAAATTTGGAGAAGGATGGTCAAATGCCTATGAATTTTCTGAATCCTCTCGCATATCTGTTGGCTGTAGGCTACGGAATAAGTTTTCTATTTTATTTGCTCTCTTTCACCACTTCACGTGATGCGATGGGCCGGTGGGGATCTTGTTTACTGCTAGTCTCAACGGTGTTGCATCTCTTCTTTCTTGTCAGTTTCACATGGATTCACAAGCGGATTCCCCTGGCACATGTCACCGAAGCGATGACGTTACTCGCCTGGTTTGCGGCAACTGTTTATCTCATCCTCGAGTGGCGTTTGGGTGAGAAGGCATTTGGTACCTTTCTTATGCCAATTCCGTTTGCGCTTCAACTGATCGCTGCTCTCGGATTGGAAATGAACCGTCCTGTCGCTCCGATTCTGCGCGATGTTCTCTTTGAAGTCCATGCGATCGCCATCTTACTCGCTTATGCGGCATTTGCCCTCTCATTCATCGCAAGCCTGATGTATGTGTTATTGTACCGTGAAGTGACGCACAAACAGTGGGGGATGCTGTATGTAAGACTCCCATCGCTCCAATTCCTGAGTGAATTCAGTCTTCATGCAGGATTGATTGGGTTCGGTCTGATCACTTTCGGCATTGTAATGGGGTCATGGAATGGGATCCGCGTTTGGAGCAGCGGATGGAGCCTTGACTCCAAAATTCTCACCACCTTCGGAACATGGCTTGTCTATGGGTTGTTTGTGTTGCTCTACCGGTTGCAGGGCTGGCGAGGTCGACGGAATGCGTATCTTTCCATCTTCGGTTTCCTCTGGGTTCTGTTCTCTTTTCTTATTGTAACGAACTATCTTTCGGGGATTCATTCTTTCTAGGATTATGCATCTTATTTGTGGTAGTGTCCAGCTTGCCGATGCGCCTCCGGATTCGGGCCATACAGGCATTGTCACCAATGGCATGCCGGGGATCCACATAGAGCATTATGTGCGTGCGGCCCGCTCAAAAGATATCGATGAGATTTTGCCTTTATACGTGGACAACCGTATCGAACTATATGCGGTATTAGCACATGAGAAACACCAGGATGTGTGGGAGCAATTAACGACCCAAATGCTGGGGAGGCTCCATGGTGAAGAACTTCTCCATCAACAGACGTGCGTCGAGCACTTCTTCAGACGGTTTGTGGGTTTACATAGCACCATCCCGGGGGACACAACGGTTCAGTTCCATATTGAAGAACAGGTGTCTCAGGTCGCTCAATGGGGTGGTATCGGGCCAGTGCTGGCGAGAATACTCCGAGAGGCGATTGAAACAGCGGGTGAAATACACAATAACACTCATCTATCGGCAGGCTCCGCAACGGTTGCGGATGCCATTCCGGAGATCATTGCAAAAATCATGGAGCAGGCTTCCTCTGTTCTCATCCTCGGCCGAAATGAATATGTCCTTCCGATCATAGAATCTCTAGCGGAAGCGGGATTCGAGCGATTGTTCTTTGCGCATCCGGATATGGGAATTGCTCACGAATTAGCTCTCAACGATGCCCTTTATTCACTAACCGATGCACACATCCGATTGCCCATTGAATGGGAACAACGTCATGAGATGCTTGCTGAATGCGACGTGGTGATCACAATGCTCACTCCAGAGCAGATCAGCGGGACAAAGGAAGCCACTCCTTGTATCACCCTCCGGGAAGCTCAATCTCATCTGGATAGTCGCAAGAATCGTCCTCTTGTCATTGTAGATTGCAGTAGCGAAGGCGGGGAATCAGAGGCCAATATCGATCCGGGATTCTATCAGCAGGAGAATGTCTTTATCTATACGCTCTCGGACCTGGAAAAGGTCGTCCAGCAAAACATCCAACGCCGCAGGCGTACGATCCCTCAGGCGCAGAAACGTATCGCAAAGCGTGCGCAGATATGCATGCAACGACTTTACGGGAAGGATCGTTACCTGTTTGATGGGATGATCGCACGCAGCCCGGTCATGCACACGGTTCTGGAGTTGACACGCCGCGCAGCAACATCGGATGCGAACATCCTCATCCAGGGAGAAACCGGCACGGGGAAAGAACTCATCGCACGTGCGATTCATCGCCAGAGCCATCGGGCAGAAGGATCTTTTGTGACCATTAACTGTGGTGCTATCCCCGAGGATCTTCTGGAGAGCGAACTGTTTGGCCATGTCAAAGGCTCATTTACTGGAGCCATGAGCAACAAGCAGGGACTCCTTGAGCAAGCACATCACGGAACCCTTCTTCTCGATGAAATTGGGGACATGTCACTTCCGCTCCAGGTGAAGCTGTTGCGTGCTATTCAAGAGGGGGAGATCCGATCTGTGGGAAGTACTGAACAGCGCACGATAGATGTACGTATCGTGGCCTCTACCCACCGCGATCTGGAGGAATTGATACAGGAAGGTACATTCCGAGAGGATCTGTATTATCGTCTGAATGTCATTCGGATCACAGTGCCCCCTCTACGGGAACGCAGAGAGGATATTTTGCCTCTAGCGGAGGCATTCTTGAGACGCTTTGCAGCACCCAGACGTTCCTTCGGCCGTCCTGATCAGCGAACACTGCGCTTACAGCCTGAGGTGGAAAGATGCCTGTTGGCGTATGAATGGCCTGGGAATGTCCGTGAGCTTGAGAATGTCATCGAACGCGCAGTGGCCCTTTCCTTTGGAGGTATGATCCGGATCGAATCTTTGCCAAGCTCACTGTGTCAACAGCCTGCCCAGGGACAGGTGACTCCGGAGCAACTCATTCAAGAGGCGATGGATCAGCAGTACAGTCTTAGAGAACTGGAAGCACAATATATCGAGCAGGTTCTGAAGGCTTCTGACTGGAATCACACGCTTGCAACTCAAATCCTGGGAATTAGTCGCACGACGCTCTGGCGAAAGATGAACGACTACGGGATCAGCAAAGAGTGACCCTCCTCTACCACACATCTTGACCTAAAGACCCCTGGATACCAAACCGATAATAAATCGAAACATCCACGGACAAAATTTGCACACTGCCACAGTTTGCACCTGTTTCATTGGGGGATACACAGTGTATCAGAGATGGTTTGCAGTTGCCTTACTGTTCCTGTTCACCTCACTGGCATTCGCTCAGGATGATTACCGACTTGGGCCAGAGGATGTTGTGCGTGTGACGATTGCCGGCTACGATCAGATCAGTGTACCAAAGGCTACCGTTAGTTCGCTGGGGACCATCACACTACCGATCCTGGAAGATATCAAGGTTCAAGGGCTGACTCAATCAGAAGTCGAGACGCTGATTTCACGGATCCTTGCTCAGTACATTAAAGGTTCGCCAAAGGTACAGGTGAGTATCCTTGAAGCCAACAGTCGTAAAGTACGCGTTCTGGGAGCCGTAAACGTACCGGGTGAATATAAGATTTCCCCTGGGGCGACACTCATAGATGCACTGACAAGTGCCGGAGATACATCTGATGAGGCTGATATCCGTGCCATTCAGGTTATTTCCGCTGACGGAACGAAGCAGACGGTGGACCTGCGTAACTATTTTCGCACGGGTGACGAGAACACTATCCCTTTACTCAAAGCCAACGACACGATCCGTGTGCCGAAACGGCGTTCCCTGAGTGATACATCCACGGTATTTGGGATGGGCGATACGGGTGAGGTGCTGATCAACGTCTGGGGCAGTGTGCCTAAGCCCGGTCAGCTCGTGTTTTACGGTAACCCAACTCTGATTGATGTGCTGACGCTTGCCGGTGGTGTGGGTGATGAACTTGCCCTCCGGAAGATCCGTGTGGTTCGCGGTGATCCGTATACCGGGGGACAGATCACTGTGGATGTCCAGAAATTCATCGATACCGGCGATTACGATCTCCTCCCGGTACTTCAGTCTGGCGACTCTATTTTTGTGCCAGAAGTTCCTCGGGTTGAACAGATCAAGCAGCGCGAAGTTGTTGTGATGGGAGAAGTCAACAAACCGGGGAGCTATCCTGTCGATGGGCCTATTCCATTAGCAGATACATTGGCGTTGGCCGGAGGATTTACGCGAGATGCAGACCCGGCGAAAGTGCGGATTAGTAGAGAGCAGGATGGTATCTTGCGGCATCAGGATGTGGATGCTCGCCATCTGCTATCCGGATACACTCTGGCAGAAGAATCGACCGTCTTGCCTTTGATTCGACCCGGCGACACGATCGTTGTCTCGCCTAAGGGAAGTGGATTATTGTCGGCAGCAAACGTGAGTCGTGGGCTGATCGCCTTTTTTGTAGACATGGTGGCACTTTACGGACTCTATCAAGCACTAACAAGATAAATCGACCATGGCAAATTTCTCCCTCAAGCAGATGACGCTCCAGGACTACTGGCACGTCTTCTTGCGTCGCAAGTGGATGATCTTTATTCCAACAGGGCTGGTATTGGCACTTGCAATCCCTGGTATAGAGATGATCACGCCGATCTATCAGGCAACAGCATCGCTTATCCCTGAAGAGTTAAAGGCAAGTGATGTGCTCGAGGAAGTCAGCAGAGTCAAGTCTCCCAAAGCGGAGCGCATCGATACAGCTCGTGAGAAGATCCTCTCACAATCTTACTTGTTAAAGGTTGCCGAAAAAACGGAACTCCTCACGCACCTACCTCCAAAAATCCGTCAGAAGCTAAAAACGAAACACGATGTCATCATCTACATGCGTAGGATTATCCGTTTCCAGAGTCGTGGCGGCATCATCTACGTGATTGTTCAGCATCCGAGCCCGAAACAGGCGATGATCCTGGCAAATACAATCGCTCAGGTGTACGTAGATAATACGGAAGCGATGCGCCGCAATGTCACAGGAAAATCCTATGAATTCCTGGATGAACAGCTCAAGAAACAAGAAGAGATCCTGAGGAAGACTGAGCAGATTTACAAAACTGCCCTGGAAGAGGGATATATCGAGACACTCCGGAGCGAGGATACAGGAATTACCGGTGAACTCAAGCAGTTGCGTCTGAAAAGAGTGGATGTCGAGTTTAACTTGGCGAACGCTCGGAACGAACTGAAAGTGGCGCAAGAAACCACCGGTGACGGGAGTAGCTCGGCTTACGTGGAACCACGTGTAACCATGCTGGAAGCCCAGCTTGCAGGACTACAGACGGAGTTGGATAGGCTCTTGGTCCATTTCACGGAAGAGTGGCCTGAAGTCGTTCAGAAACGAGATGAGATTGCCAGAGTACAGAAAGAACTCATGGAGGCACGGGCTTCTTCAGGTATCCAAATGACTCGGGAGCAGCGGATCAAGTATTGGACCGATCAGGTGTATTCACTGAGTAGCCAGCTCACGTCGTTAGAAGATTCGATCCGTAATCGTGAGCAGCTTCTTTCATCGCTGCCAGCGGTTCAGTTAGAGCTTGAAAGGCTCAAGCGTGATAGGGATTCAGCAGCCGAAACCTACAGTCTCCTCAAGTCTCAGCGTGATGCTGCTATGCTAACCCAAGCTGCTGAATTGCAACAACTCGGACAAGTCGCAGAGATTCTCGACCATGCCATTGAGCCGCGCGATCCTATTAAGCCAAACAAGAGAAAATACCACATGTTGGCGCTCATCTTAGGACTCATGATCGGCACAGGCACCGCATTTCTGGCCGAATATTTCGATCAATCCATCCACTCCGTGGCGGATGTACGGCAGCATCTTGGGGTACCGGTGCTTGGGACGATTCCCCATGCACGCCAGGGGACACGCACCAGTTTTGAAGAATGGACTCCAGCCCTCGCAGGCATGCTCGTCTTGGGATTGTTGTTCGGCGTCGTCTTGATGGATATGATCATGGCACGTCTATTCGCCAGACCTCCCATGATGTGGTTACTGGCAACGATGATGTTTCAATAGTCGAACAAGGATTTATCCCAATGTCATCTCCTCTTATCTGGCCGTTTAATCGATTCAGACAATCGAGCGAGTCTTTGCTGGATCGATATAACGATGACTCTATCATGACGACCGAGATGCGCCGCCTTGCACGTAACTTGCGCTATGCACACTACACCCACCAGGGTCAAGATGCAACAAATCATGTGTCCGATGTAAAGGCCGTGTTATTCACCAGTGCGCAAGCTCATGAAGGCAAGAGTTTTATAACCTCCCTGCTGGGAATTACGATTGCTAAAGACAACCCGGGGCAGAAGATCCTTCTGATCGACAGCGACCTTCGACGCTCAAAGCTGCATGAGTTCTTCGTGCAATCTCTCACTCCTGGATTGAGCGAGGTGTTGCAGGATACCAGTTCGTTAAATGAAGCGATACAGCACACAGATCTTCCCAATCTCTTTTTACTTCCGGGAGGCAATGCAGATGCCATCTCTCCGGAGCGATTGCTTGCTGCAAGTAGAACCCACGAGTTACTCCGGGCGTGCTGTGATTTTTTCGACATGATACTGATCGATGCACCGCCCATTATCCCTGTAGATGATGTATCTATTCTGGCACCCTACACGGATGGTGTCGTCATGGTCGTGATGGCCAAACATACAGTCCGTGGCGAAGTGGAACGCGCTATCGAGCTGGTCCATGCATCGCAAGCAGAGCTTCTCGGAATTGTGATCAACAAGGTCAAACAGATTCGTCACCGTTACGGACATTATTCATCGAAAGAAAGAACGGTTGCGTGAGATGGAAACGGCAGTGAAAACGAAAATGAAAGCAAAAATAAAAATGAAGATGATTTTATCCGTTCTATGGGTTGTGTTGCTTTCGAGTTTTGTTCAACCGTATGTGG
This sequence comes from Candidatus Poribacteria bacterium, assembly GCA_024278235.1. Classification (GTDB taxonomy): domain Bacteria; phylum Poribacteria; class WGA-4E; order JAJRTO01; family JAJRTO01; genus JAJRTO01. The sequence goes on along the minus strand of JAJRTO010000148.1, from coordinate 3,927 downwards.
TTCTGGCGCAGTCAACGGCGGCTGATTCCTCTGAGCAGGCTTCAAACATCGAGGTTCAAGGTGTGGACCCGCTCCTGATACGTGGTATCTACCACCTGATTGTTGATAGCGATCTGAATCAGGCAGCATCCTATTTTCAAGCCCTGCTTGTGAAACAGCCGGAGAACCCAGAGGCGAATTATTTTGTGGGGCGTGTTCTTTATGAGCAGGTGCAACGGGGAATGGCACCACGGAGCCTGCTTGCCCAGGCGGAATCCTATCTCCGCATCGCAGTGCAAAGAGGTCTCGTATTTGACCGCCTGCACAACGATTTCCTATCCGGGATCCCAGAAGGAGCCTTGCAGAATTCGGGCTTTATTCCGCAGTCCACAACCCTCGATTCGCAGTCGGATGTCCCTCCGGTTTATCTGACATTGCCAGTAGAATCCAGACTTACCGTCGATGTGATGCAGCCAGATCCAATCGGTTATACCCGAACATTCACAGTGTCCGCAGGTGAGACGATCCGCCTGGAATCAGGTCAAAGGTACAAACTTCATTCACGACGAACCACGAACTGGAAACGCTGGACACTCCCCGGAATCGTTGCAGGCGTCGTCGTAGGATTGGTCGCAGTACGATGAAACTGAAATTGCGAAAGAACCGTGTCGTTAGTCTATGGATCGGTTCTATGATCTGTCTGCTGACTTTCCAGCCCCTGTATGTCTCAGCAGAAGACTCAATCACCGACCGCTCCCAGGAGAATCTCAGTCCGATGACCCGACGCTACATGCAATATGGTAAGATTCATGGCACTCAGACGTTATTGCAGGCCGGCATTGACAGCCTGGCTGCCAATGAGTATCATACTGCCAGGTTTGCATTCGACGCTCTCCTGTTGTTAGACGAAAAATCTGTGGAGGCGGCCTATTATCTGGGAAAGATCGCCTACGAAGGTAGAAATCCGGCAAAAGCAAGAGAATACTTTCGCATGGCCTACCAATGGCTTGAGCCGGAAGCAGAGGCCGGCAATGCTGAAGCAACACCATTGTCTTTGACGAGTGGAACCAACCGAGTCACGAGTTCAGGGGTTTATCCACCCGACAATCCGCATATCACCAGATCGGCTGACTCACGGACTCAAATGACAGCTTTACAGCCGGCCACAGCCAGCCAATCTTCATGGGTTTCCGTGACAGGTAAACCGCTGCAACACGTAGGAACAGATACCTTGAACCAGCCTGCTCTGGTCAAACTCGTTGATCCAGGTATCACGATCTTCACGCAGGATGGTTGGGGCTTGAGTCCCCGTAATGGACTGCGAGGTTTAGATGCTGTCTATACCCTTTCGCCGGGGAAGGTATACAGGTTGCAGAAGGTCTCACCTCACCAGAGTAACACCCCTATCTATCTGGGAGCATTGGGAGCAATAGTCGCTGTGTTACTACTGGTTCAGTGAAACGTCAGCAGATGGAATCATCGGAGTTTCAGGAGTCATCAGATGGACAGAAACAGCAGTCAGTGCCCCCGTAGATTGGCCCATAAGTCCCAAGTTCATGCTATAGGCTTGTGGGTTCCTATCTCTCTCTGTCTACTGAGCTTCTTGCTCATAGCGGTGCCAGCAGCTTACCCCCGCACCACAGTCACGATCATCCAGAACGGGACCGATGGCTACAGCGGATGCGAAGATGCAGAAGCATTTGATGATCCCGACTATCAGCCTTCAGCAACCCAAATAGGAGCTGGGGATCGCGCCGATTCAGCACATCCACACTACGTATTGATCCGGTTCCGTGACATAGCCCCGACACTCAATATCACGACCATCACGAAAGCGGAATTACAACTTTATCTGGAAGCAGAAGAAAGTCGCGTACCGGCTTTTCTATCGACATTCCGCGTTCTGCAGGACTGGGATGAGAACTACATTGAGCAATCCCAGGATGGCTGGTACACCTATCGAAATGGTATCCCGTGGAATGGTCCTGGTCTCACTGTGGCAAACAACCTCGCATCAGAAGATAGCTTCGCAGATCGTTCATACATTCCGATGCCACAGACAGTGGTCGCAGAAGGCACAGGACAGTGGTACTCCTGGGATATTACCGATGCCGTACGGCAATGGTATGGTGGCACCTGGCGAGAATATGGGATCGTCCTCACAGGGTCCAATGTACCGAACAGTTTCAAACAGTTTGCCTCCTCGGAGCATCCGGACATCACATTGCGTCCCAAGCTGGTAGTGACACACGATCCAGAAGAACTGATCGGTGACATCTTTGCGCGCGAGGAAAATGGAGCGGATATTCAGACGATTTTTCGCCCTGACACACAGGTTCTAATCACCGCTCAAGCATCGAATGGCCTCGGCACTCTGGCTGCCACGATTCGCATTCAAGGGCCTGGTTATGATACAGGTTGGGCGGTGATGCAGGCTGGTGCTCAAACCGGGGACTATGAATACCTCTGGCTGACACAAGGTTTGGGATCCGGGGAATACCTGTTGACAGTCACCTTCGTGGATCCAGAGACCCAACAGCGTGACACGCGTAGCGACGTGGTGCTCACGATCGATGCGGATCCACCGACAGGTGCGTCCCTACAGATCGATCAGGGAGCTCCGGTAGCAAATATCCCGGAAGTCACTCTGGATATCTCAGTCGATGACGCCGTCGAAATGCGGATCACAGGAGATTTGGAGGCCCCGTCAGCGGAATGGATACCGGTCGTGAATTCACTTGCAGCGACCTTGAGTCAAGGGGATGGACTCAAACGAATCGAGGCCGAATTTCGTGACGCCGCAGGAAATGTGACCTCTCCCGTGGTCGCATCCATTACGCTCGACGCAACACCTGTCACCATCGCATCCGTTGATTCATGGGATGCCGATAATCCCGAGGATACAGACGATATCTATCAGACAGGGCGGAAGATTCTCATCCACGTCAGTCTTGCAGAGAAAATCGAGCTTGTCTCCGCAACTCTGCGCATCCTCGGTACGGAGTTTGACTCCGGAGATCAAGCATTGCAAATCGATCCGAATGATGGTCTGAGCTATCCATGGGACACGACGCTCCTGGCGGACGGAATCTATCGAATCAGCATCTCATTGCAGGATGTTTTCGGACGACTCATTGAGTACCCTACCCCAGACAATCCTGACTTCGAGATCATCCTTGACAGTCAACCGCCGCTCGATGCCACGGTGATCATCATGGATGCAGGAGCTGAAACACGGAATCGCACGGTGGATCTTGGATTAGAGGCACAGGGCGCCGCTGAACTGTTCCTCAGCGGCGATCTTCTGGATGATGCGAACACATTCGAGTGGATTCCGTATCGTTCGGCGGTGAGGGTCCATCTTATTGGGGATGATGGTCCAAAACAGATCCAGGCCACCTTTCGTGATGCTGCCGGAAATGAGAGTGCTCCTGTGAAGACCAGCATCCGTCTGGAAGTTCAGCCGCCGACTCCACTCGATTATGGAACCCTCGTCCTCGATGCGGATCATTCAGGCACTCTAACGCTGTTCTTTGATGAACCTGTCGCACAGATTCAGCCCGATTTCTTCCGTGTGACCTTGAATAATACTGAAAACGATCAAGAAACTCTAGTATTTGCGCCACATGGCACCCAGATCGGTGTGGATGGGGAGCGACTATGGATTCAGTTGCCAGCCGAGAATCCTTTGCAAACCTGGACACTTTCACCAGCGGGGAACTTGCTCTTATGGGCAGATATCGCTGCCAATAGCGTTCTCGATGCTTCTGGAAACGGGAATCCAGCGGAGGATCCCGCCCCACGGATTCAGATTCAAGTCCTTAATCCTGGTCAACTCAGCGGAGCAACGGCGACTCCACCGATCATTAGCCCAAACGAAGATGGAATCCAGGACAGTGTGCTGTTACAGTACACGCTGCTTCAGCCCGGGACGGTTCGATTGAGGTT
>JAJRTO010000147.1 GCA_024278235.1 Candidatus Poribacteria bacterium | reverse complement strand
CGTCTATCGGATCAAGCCGCGCTATCACCCCGATATCAATGGGTATTGGATGTGCGATGACGGGCGTTTGGGCTACCACTATGTCAATAGCGAGGATCGGCTTCTGTTACCTCTCAAGCGCGAAGCAGACGCTCTCATACCCACTTCCTGGGCGGATGCCCTGCAAATCATCCAGGAACATGTGCAGGCCATCGCCTCCCCGGGAGAGGATGGCTGGGTTGTGGGGTCTGCCTACGCCACGAATGAGGAAAACTACCTGGTGAAACAACTTGCAGAGACTCTCGGCACATCGCAATGGGGGCTTTATGCACGCCCTGATGGTGAACGGATGGAGTATCCCTGTTTTACCATCGAAGCCGATAAAAACCCCAATACTCAAGGCGCATTGCAGGTTCTGGGAGAAGATGTCATCCGCGATGAAGCTCTCTGGAAAGGGCTTGAGTCCGCACAGTTCGCCTACATTCTTGTGGGTACTCCACCGGACACCTTATCCGAAGTGGCTAAGAATGCCCTTAGATCCGTGGGGTTTCTCGTCGTTCAGGATCTACTCCACTCTGAGATAACGCAATACGCGGACATCGTACTTCCTGGGATTTCCTTTGCGGAAAAAGAGGGGACATTTACTAACTCTACCGGTCGGGTGCAGCGAATCTATCCATCGTTTGAACCAAAAGGTGAGGCGCGCGCGGACTGGTTGATCTTGCGGGAGTTGATCCGTCGCCTGGGTGGAACATGTGAATTTGAATCGGTCGATCAGATCCACTCACACAGACCGGGGATGTGACCTACTGAACACCACAGCTCGAATGATCTGAACGGGCTTGCCCAAATATAGAAAGACAAAAGGAACGACCCGTGGACTGGCTTACTTATCTTGTGCTCCCTCTTATCAAGATCGCCATTGCCATCGGTTCGCTTTTGCTCGGTGTCATGATGATGGTGCTTGCCGAGCGACGTGTGAGTGCATGGCTTCAGGATCGGCATGGTCCAAACCGCGTGGGTTGGCATGGGATGATGCAGCCGATGGCGGATGGTCTGAAGTTTATCTTTAAGGAAGATCTCATTCCAGGGCACGTGGACAAGCCGATCTACCTGCTTGCGCCGCTTGTCATCCTGGTTCCCGCATTGATGACATGGGCTGTTGTACCATTTGGCACCACGGATCCAACTCAAGTGCCCACCCTATTCGGACAACCTTTCAAATTTCAACTGAGCGATCTCAATATAGGGATTCTGTACATCCTTGCCATTACGTCACTGGGTGTCTATGGTGTCGTCCTGGGGGCGTGGGCGTCGAATAACAAATATTCACTCCTGGGGGGACTGCGAGCTGCTGCACAGATGATCAGCTATGAGCTTTCGCTCGGCCTTTCTCTGATTGGTGTCCTGATGATCTCTGGTTCCCTCAAATTCAGCGTGATTGTCGCACAGCAGACCGACATCTGGGACTGGAATATCTTCCGCCAGTTCCCTGCCTTTCTGGTGTTTACCATCGCTTCTTTTGCGGAGACCAACCGGGCCCCATTCGATCTTGCGGAAGCCGAGCAGGAGCTGGTCGGAGGTTATCATACCGAATACAGCAGCTTGAAGTTCGCAATATTCTTCATGGCAGAATATTTACATATGATCGTCGGCTCCGCTGTCAACGTCAGTCTGTTTCTCGGCGGATGGCATCTGTTTGGAATCGAGAATATTCACTGGGCTTTTTCTATCCTCATCTTTTGTGCTAAGGTCACTTTGTTCCTTTTCTTCTATATATGGGTACGCTGGACACTGCCCCGATTCCGCTATGACCAGTTGATGATGCTCGGCTGGAAGGTCTTGTTGCCAATCGCATTGATCAACATTGTGGGAACCGCAATCATATTGGCTTTCTGAGTTTGTTCGGGGCGATCCTATGGTTCGCCTTTCCAATCAACAAACCGGGGGATACCTTGTTACAGAACGCGCTCTTCTTTGTGCTTGGTGGCGTCGTCGTGATTTCGGCACTGTGCGTGATCTACTTCCGTAATCCCATTTACAGTGCATTGGCACTCGTGACGGCATTGTTCGCAGTGGCAGGATTGTTCATCATCCTGGAGGCGTATTTTGTCGCTGCCGTTCAGGTGATCGTCTACGCCGGCGCGATCATGGTATTGTTCCTGTTTGTGATCATGCTCCTGAATCTGGGTGATGAAGAGTCTCTTGAAGATCGTCTGAGTTGGGCCAAAAGGGTCGCAGTGGTCATTGCTTCCCTCTTCTTCGCCGAGGTGTTCTACATCACGATCAAACTGGTCGGCTCTGTGAATGCCCCGAAAGTCACCAGCGGACAGCCCGTCGGAGATCCTAAAACCATTGGGGAACTGCTATTCACCAAGTTCTTGCTCCCTTTCGAGGTCGCGTCTCTTATCCTCCTGGCGGCGTTGATCGGTGTCATCACATTGGTGCATAGGCGTTCGGATGAGCGTTCCCACACAAGCTCGGATACGTAATTTCAGAGGTACATCGATCCCGATCTCTCCGCCGGATTTGGCAATCCAACGGGAATTTTTGCGATGTGCTGAATGGGTGATCTGCTGAGTCTGAGAAAGGAGATGATATGCATCCTTCACTGACACACTATATAGGGTTGAGCGTGATCCTTTTCTGTATAGGGATCGTCGGGGTGTTAGTCAGGCGAAACGCGATTGTGATCTTTATGTCGATTGAACTGATGCTCAACGCTGCGAACTTGGCTTTTGTCGCTTTCTCGACCCATCTCGGAGATACGTCAGGGCAGATTTTCGTCTTCTTCGTCATGGCTGTTGCGGCTGCCGAAGTTGCCATCGGTCTGGCCATTTTGGTCAACGTGTTTAATATCCGCCGTTCGATCCACGTGGATGAAATAGATAGCATGAAGGGTTGATCATTCATGACCGTCACGCCTGTTCTTTTGCTCCTTCTGTTTCCGTTCATTGGTGTTATCATCAATGGCTTTTTTGGTAGTCGACTTGGAAAGATCACAGGTGTTATAGGAACTCTGGCCATCGCGGCCTCTTGGTTGATAGCAATTTTCGCGATCTTCCTACCTGTGGTCGGAGGTGCGCAACTCGACCAGGATCTTTACGAGTGGATCCGATCCGGGACGCTCTCCGTAAGCATCGGTTTTCACATAGATGCGCTGGCTGCGGTGATGATCCTGGTGGTGACGACGGTTAGTTTGTTCATCCACATTTACTCTATCGGCTATATGCGCGATGATCCGGGCTTCTTCCGATTCTTCACCTATCTCAACCTGTTTGTATTCGCCATGTTGATCCTGGTAACAGCCAACAACTATCTGATGATGTTCGTTGGCTGGGAGGGTGTCGGGCTCTGTTCCTATCTGCTCATCGGGTTCTGGTACGAACGCAAATCGGCAATCGATGCCGGAAAGAAAGCATTCATCGTCAATCGCATCGGCGACTTCGGATTCCTGCTGGGCCTATTTACCATCTTTGCTGCCTTCGGTACATTTCGTTTTGAGGAGATCTTCGCCGATGCCGCCATGCAATCATCGGGAGTGCTTGTTGCTATCACACTTCTGCTCTTCGTCGGGGCGATCGGCAAGTCCGCTCAGATCCCCCTGTATGTATGGCTCCCCGATGCGATGGAGGGGCCCACTCCCGTGAGTTCCCTCATCCATGCAGCGACGATGGTCACTGCTGGTGTCTACATGATTGCACGCTCCGCTCCGCTATTCGATCTGGCCCATGTTGGGCTCGTCGTCGCGTGGGTGGGCATCCTCACCGCTTTCTTTGCGGCAACGATGGCGCTTGTGAACAATGATCTCAAGCGCGTGCTCGCTTACTCCACCGTGAGTCAACTCGGATATATGTTTGCAGGGGTGGGGGTTGGCGCCTACGCAGCCGGTATTTTTCATCTGATGACCCATGCATTCTTCAAAGGACTTATGTTCCTTACCGCCGGGAGCGTTATGCACGGGATGGACGATGAGCTTGATATGCGCAAAATGGGCGGGCTTCGAAGCAAGATGCCGATCACTTTCTGGACATTCCTGGTTGGAGCCATCGCGATTGCCGGGATCCCCCCGTTCAGCGGTTTCTGGAGCAAAGACGAGATCCTCTACAGCGCGTTTCAGCAACAACATCTGATCTGGGCTATCGGACTTGTCACCGCAGGATTGACCGCATTCTATATGTTTCGTCTCATTTTCATGACATTTTTCGGGGAACCGAGGTATGAAGAATCTGTCCATCCCCATGAATCACCGCCTGTCATGACCATCCCACTGATCCTATTGGCGATTCCAGCAGCTCTGATCGGCTTAGTCGGTATAGGCGGACACAACGGTTGGTTTGCTCGCCTGTTGGCATCTCATGGTGATCGCGGCGTGGAGGTCGCAACGGAGTCTGTCTCGGCCCTTGCGCTGATGATACCTTCTGTGCTCGTTGCATTGTTCGGGATCGTGTTGGCTTATGCCATCTATGGAGCCCACAAACTGCCCATACTCAAGCTGATGGCACCGCCCACCGGTCTGAAAAAATTGCTCGTCAACAGATACTATGTGGATGAGATATACGATGCCTCCATCATTCAACCGATCCAGTTTATTTCGAAATACGTTCTTTGGAAGGTCGTCGATGTCGGTATCATCGATGGCATGGTGAATCTGATCGGATGGCTGGTTCGTGGGATCGGTTCGCTACTGCGATTGTTTCAGACAGGTCGAGTTCAAGCCTACGCGCTCTCGGTGATCATAGGTATCACAGTGATATTGGGGTATTATTTGCTTTTGAGATAATCAGACGCCTGTCCTTCAAAACAGGAGGTCCGTGTTGTTCCTCTCTCTGATTGTTTTTCTGCCATTAGCAGGTGCAGCCGTTATTGCGATCTTCGCCCGAAGCCATCCTGAGGTTGCCAAAGGGATCGCCTTGCTGACAACGTTATTGACGTTTGCGTTCTCACTCTTTCTCTATTTTGGCTTTCAGGATACGGCAAGCATGCAGTTTGAGGAGCGCGTCCCCTGGATTCCAAGCCTCGGCATATCTTATCATCTGGCCATCGACGGTATTTCCCTCTTTCTCGTGTTGCTTACCACCTTCTTCGGGCCGATCTGCATCCTGGCAGCGTGGAACTCGATTCAGAAGAACGTCCCCGGTTTCATGATCGCCTTCTTATTCCTGCAAACCGGCATGCTCGGTGTTTTCTGTTCTCTGGATATGGTTCTGTTCTACGTGTTCTGGGAGGCGATGCTCATCCCGATGTATTTCCTCATCGGAATCTGGGGAGGCGAGAAGCGGATTTATGCCGCCATCAAGTTCGTCCTCTACACGATGGCGGGAGGAGCCCTCATGTTGGTTGCGATCCTCGCTCTTTACGTCATCAACGGCAAGATCACGGGAAACTATACGTTCAATCTTCTGACGATTCAGCAGAACATGTCGCAGCTTGGGCTTTCTGTAAGAGTTGAGATGTTTCTCTTCCTGGCGTTTTTCCTCTCCTTTGCCATCAAAGTACCTCTGTTCCCCTTTCACACATGGCTGCCCGATGCGCATGTCGAGGCCCCCACGGTTGGCAGTGTGATCCTGGCAGGCGTGCTTTTGAAGATGGGAACCTATGGTATGTTGCGTTTCTGCATCCCTCTGTTCCCAACGGCGACCTTCAGTGCGGTCCCCTGGATCTCCGTGCTTGCGATCATCGGTATTATCTACGGGGCTTTGGTAGCGATGGTACAACCTGATCTAAAAAAGCTGGTCGCCTATTCAAGTGTGAGCCATCTGGGGTTTGTGGTGCTGGGCCTGTTTGCCCTCAACTCGCAAGGGATCCAGGGGGGGATCCTCCAGATGGTGAATCACGGATTGAGCACGGGTGCGCTCTTCCTTATCGTTGGGATGATTTATGAGCGACGACATACGCGTCTGATTGCAGATTTTGGCGGACTTGCGAAGCGGATGCCCATCTTTGCTACGATATTTATGATCATTACGTTCTCGTCGATTGGATTACCCGGCCTGAATGGCTTCGTTGGTGAGTTTTTGGTCTTGACTGGAGCGTTCTTATCTCATAAAATATACGCTGTCTTTGCCGCTATTGGGGTCATCCTGGCAGCGGTGTATATGCTGTGGATGTTCCAGCGTGTGGTCTTCGGGAAGTTGGAGAATCCTGTAAATGCAACCCTGCAGGATCTTTCCATCAGAGAAATTGCGTTGCTCGTACCTGTGTTGCTCTTTATTATCTTTATTGGCGTGTATCCCCATCCCTTTCTATCCAGGATGGAGGCATCCGTTGAGCATCTCATTCAGACGGTACATCAACCAGTAAAGATTCAGTCGACTGTTCGCCTGCAGGAGCACCGTACGAATCCCGCCACTGCCTCCCTCGATGGACCGTCGTTGTCTGCGACCATCGAGAACGCTGACAAGCTGGCATTCAACGAATGACTTCAGCAGTGAGATGCTTGTGGTATGGGGTAACCAGCTTTCTGGCGAACAATCCCACTTATCCTAATAAGGGAGGTCTACCGCATTTTTCTCCCCTGCTCTACGAGTGCGGGAGTTCTTTGCGCCATCGTCTTCTATGAAAACACCCAAAGGTTCATCAACCCGGTGGCTTGCTCTATCGGTATTGGTTCTGATGTTCGGCTTGTTCGTATGGTCTGCAACGGCCAGTGGAACTGAGTCGCAAAATGTTCAAACCCTGCAAACCGGTGAAGGAGAACATGGGAAAACACAGGAAAAATCCATTGACCTGGGTCAAGTATTGCCCTTGTGGAGTATCATCCCCTTCATCGGTATTCTGCTCTCGATCGCGATCATTCCCCTGATCAACCCCACATTTTACCATCATCACTATTCCAAAGTATCCGCCTTTTGGGCCCTTGTTTTTGCGATCCCCTTCATCGCAATTTACCGGGGAGAGGGGATCTACGAGATACTGCATATCTACCTGATCGACTATATTCCCTTCATTATCTTGCTCTGGGGCCTTTTTACCGTCTCTGGCGGGATTCTATTGCGTGGTACGCTTCGAGGGACGCCTGCTGTCAACACACTGCTGTTGATCATAGGGACCGTGCTCGCCTCCTGGATGGGGACGACAGGGGCATCGATGCTGTTGATTCGCCCTATCATTCGGGCAAATAACTATCGCAAGAATAAGACACATATCGTCGTTTTCTTCATCTTTCTGGTGAGCAATATCGGCGGTTCTCTGACGCCACTGGGAGACCCACCTCTGTTTCTCGGGTTCTTACACGGTGTGCCCTTCTTCTGGACATTCAAACTACTGCCTCACATGGTCTTTGTGAGTGTTATCCTGCTCGTGCTGTTTTTCATTCTTGATAGTGTCTTATTGAAGCGTGAAGGACTTGAACGAGCACCTGATGATGGGGTAAAAGAACCGATTCGTGTGCAGGGATTGTATAATCTTATCTTCCTCGCCGGTATCATCGGAGCCGTATTGATGAGCGGCCTATGGCGAGCTGGACAGGTCACCGTGCTGGGTGTCCACATGGAGTGGCAGAACATCCTGCGGGATGTGCTTATTGTGGTGATGGGATGGCTCTCATTGAAGACAACTCCCTTCAGTGGAAAACTGCGTCGGGCGAACGAATTCACCTGGTTCCCGATCCAGGAGGTGGCCTATCTGTTTGCGGGCATTTTTGTAACCATCGTGCCTGCGCTGCTGATTTTGAAAGCAGGGACAGAAGGTGCTTTGGCGTTCGTGATCGAGGCGACAAAGACGCCCCCTTACTACTTCTGGATTACAGGTGGACTTTCGAGCTTCCTGGATAACGCGCCCACCTATTTGACGTTCTTCAATACGGCATTGGGACAGCATTTTCCAGGCTTACCGGAGGCGGTGGCCGTTCCGCGTCTACTTAGCGAACAGGCCCACTTCCTGGAGGCTATCTCAGCAGGAGCTGTGTTCATGGGGGCAAACACCTACATTGGAAATGCCCCGAATTTCATGGTGCGTTCGATTGCTGAAGAGAGCGGTGTCAAGATGCCGAGCTTCTTCGGTTACATGGCCTGGTCTATTGGAATCCTGACCCCATTGTATATCCTCGTAACCGTGGTCTTCTTTTAGAGGGGGAGAGGAATCATGTTCAAGAAAATACTGTGTCCAGTGGATCTTTCCCAAAAATCCTCCATTGCTTTGGGGAAAGCTGCTGAGCTTGCGCGGCTGTTTGGCAGTTCACTGACGCTGCTCAATGTGCACGAAGAGTTCATGAACCATCACGAGATGATCATGCTCCGCGTTAGTGAACAACACTTCGAAGAATTGCAGAAACGACGGGCCGTTGCGTCGAAGCAGAAGATGCGGGAGATGATCGCCGAAGTCGATGCCGGGGATCTCCGGGTGGAGTACCTGTTACGTGAAGGCAAGCCGCACCGTGAAATCATACAGATTGCCGATGAGATCCAGGCGGACCTCATTGTGATGGCGACGGATGGCAGGTCCAATCTGGGAGAATGGGTGCTCGGAAGCAATACGGAGCGAGTTGTCCATCACGCAAAGTGCTCTGTACTCACCGTCCGAATAAGAAAATAGGCGGATGAACGATTGAACGAATCGGTGTCGATGTGTCAATTCACCGACTCGTCCATTTACAGAGAGGTATTCATATATGCCAGAGATCAGATGGGAACTCTTGACCCCGATTCTGATCATGACGGGCACAGCACTGCTGGCATTGGTTGTGGATCTGGTCGTGCGCTCGAAGAAAACGGTTGCGGGCGTTGCCTGTCTGGGCACATTGGCCATGTCAGCATCATCTTACCTGCTGTTATCGGGGCTTGTAGAACCGCAGAATGTATTCGGTGAGATGATGCTGGTCAGCCGGTATTCCCTGTTCTTCAACATGATCTTTGGCGCAAGCACACTTCTGGTGATCCTGATCTCCATCCGGACGATGGAGCGGGCGCACCAACATCAAGGTGAATATTACATGCTGATCCTGTTGGCGACCGTGGGGATGATGCTCATGGCTTCTGCCAACGAACTGATCATGGTGTTCCTCGGTCTGGAGTTGATGTCGTTGTGCCTGTATGTATTGGCAGGATTCTTTCCACGTGATCTTGCATCCAATGAAGCAGGGATGAAGTATCTGCTTCTGGGAGCTTTTGCGAGTGGTCTATTTCTCTACGGCATTGCACTGATTTACGGGAATGTTGGCAGCACCAATATCACAGAAATTGCACCACAACTGCCACGTATCGGAGAATCGCCGTTCTTTCTGGTCGGTGTCGTCCTCCTGATCGTTGGATTTGGCTTCAAAGTAGCACTGGTTCCCTTCCATCAGTGGGCTCCCGATGTATACGAAGGGGCTCCTACACCGGTTGCCGCATTCATTTCCGCAGGCCCAAAAGCCGCCGGCTTTGCCGCCTTCTTCCGCATATTTGCAGATGCATTGAACGGGATCAGTGGCGAATGGCTGATGCTTGTGGCAATTCTGGCGGCTCTGACAATGACGGTAGGAAATGTCATTGCTCTCGTTCAGAGCAATATCAAGCGGATGTTAGCTTACTCAAGCATTGCTCATGCCGGTTATGTCCTGGTTGCCCTCACGGCAGCCAATGGTGATGGGGTTTCCAGCGCGATGTTCTATCTGTTTGTCTATTGCATCATGAACATCGGTGCCTTTGGTACTGTCATACTGGCAGAAACGAAAGATTCAGAAACCGTGCAGATCCGTTCTTATGCAGGGATCGGTTTTCGACGACCGCTACTTGGGCTCCTCATGACTTTGTTTATGTTGTCATTGGCAGGCTTTCCACCAACCGCAGGTTTTATTGCTAAACTAAACGTCTTCAAATCAGCGCTCCAGGCCCATCCTCAACTGGCATGGTTGATCGTTCTGGCCGTGTTGAATGCAGTGGTTTCCGCCTATTATTATCTGAGACTTGTCGTGTTCATGTACATGCGTGAACCCTCGGAACCACTCCGTTTTCTGCCTTACAATTCTTGGTCTCTCGTTGCTGTTTTGCTCTCGATGATAGGTGTGTTGCTGATCGGCATCCTACCTTCGTTCTTGATGGAGCAGACATCGGTGCAGTTGTTCATGTAAGCGAAAAGGCAAACCATGTTTCGTCCGGACAACGATGGGGAATTATGGCGTGGCCTGGGTGAACTCAGCATGATAGGCTTGACGTTGGTGTTTGCCATATCCATTGGCGTCCTTGTGGGATGGTGGATCGGCAAGAAACTGGGGTCGTCTACGGCTGGGATTATCATTGGCTTTTTTGTGGGGAGTATCGCAGGATTCAGAGAGATGTTTCGTACCGTCAAACGGTATAATCGTTAGCAGTGGAGAGAGAAAGATCGAAACCTACAGGGAAGGTATCAGCGAACAATTTCTGACAGAGGTTTATCGACTCTGTGTGCTGATCGGAGTGCTGGCTTTCGTTGTTCTTGGCGCCGTTCGCCTCGGTTGGGCTGCCAGCTTTGCCATCGGTGCTCTGATCAGTGTGGCGTTATTGCGCTCTCTGGAGGTGGTCGTCAAGCGATATTTGATACCCGGGCAGCACCGAGCAAAGCGATCACTTAGATTACTGGCCCTGATCAAATATCCGGCAGTTGCCATCCTGTTCTACGTCCTGGCCAAGCAACCCTGGTTGAGTGCTCCTGCGCTCGCGGGAGGACTTGGCCTTGTTTATGTTACGATTTCTGTAAAGGCATTTTGGATCGGTGGCATGCAACTGCTGCAAGGCCGATCCGGATAGGAGATGCGTTGGAAATGAGGCTCCCTTCTGTCATAGCCTTTCTGCTGTGTGTCGTCATATTCTTCTCTGGCTTACCTGCCTGGGGATCCGGTGGGGAGGATGCGCCGCACCACTCGCTCCTGCACTTTATTTTCGACCTGCTCCCGGAGGGTCTGATACCAACCCCCATGAAATGGAAGCAGCCGGATCTGATCTTGAACACCTATCTGGTCGTTCTTCTGCTATCGACATCGATGATTCTGGCAACCCGGCGTCTGGAATGGCTCCCCACGAGCCGTCTTCAAAACATGCTGGAGATGGTCATGGAATCTCTGATCGGTTTCTTCGGTGGGATCCTGGGAGAAAATGGGCGCAAGTACGCACCGTATGTGGGGACGTTTTTTCTGTTTATTCTCTGCCTGAACCTGCTTGGACTCGTCCCCGGTTTTCAGTCTCCGACCGCTGAGTTCAATACCACACTGGCCCTGGGGATTACAGCGGTACTGGGGGTCCAGGTGATCGCTATCAAGGAAGCAGGGTTGGGGAACTATATCAAACATTTTCTTGGCGAACCGATCTGGCTTTGCTGGCTAAACCTGCCTCTCCATCTTATTGGCGAAATAGCCCGGGCACTTTCACTTTCTGTACGTCTCTTTGGGAACATCTACGGCGAGGAGACGGTTATTGTACGCTTGATAGCCATGGGTGTGCTCCTGGTGCCGATAGCGGGTAAAATACCCTGGCTGCCTGTTCAATTCCCAATGATGTTGTTCGGTCTCTTTGGTGCGTTTATTCAGGCTCTTGTGTTTTCGATCCTGACATCCATCTACATTGTGACGTTCCTTTCACACCACGAGGAAGGTCATTCTTAGGGGAAGTTATTCAATCTACCTGAAGGAGGCATGAGGATGATTTATCTTGCTGTATTGGCGTTTGTGGCCGGTATGGGTTTACCAATTGCTGTTATCTTCGCATCAACAGCACAGGGAAAAGCAACCACGACAGCTCTTGAAGGGATCGCACGTCAACCCGAAGCGGCTCCAAAGATCCAGCTTGCGATGATCATTGGTCTGGCATTGATCGAGTCGCTTGTGATCTACTCGCTGCTCATTTTCTTCTTGTTGATGGGCAAGTTGCCTGGTCCTGACAAATTGGTTGATATCATGAAAGCCCAACCTGCCGTCGAACAGACTGTGGAGCATTAGTTCCTCGGAGCAAATGGGCGGATGGGCGCAGTTCTGTCTGTTCGCAAATTCGCCCGCCCGCTCCTGAGACATACTCCAATCTGGAGACATGGTGTCATGAAGACGTTCATTCTTTGCGTTTTGATTGTAGCGATGTTAGCCTTACCCCATCTGGCTCTCGCCGAGGCAGATGGCGCAGCAGAAGACGATGGCCTATTGCAATCGCTCGGCATTGATCCTGCGACGATTATCATTCAAGCTCTGGGATTCCTGATCGTACTCCTGATATTGTGGAAATATGCTTTCGGCAAAGTTGGTGATATGCTCGATGCTCGACGGGATGACATCCAGAATCGGATGCATCAGCTTGAGGAGGATCAGCAGAGATTGGATCAGCTAAATGCTGAAACACAGCAACGTCTGAATCAGATTCAGGTCGAGGCTCAGGAGAAGCTCCAGCAGGCCGTGGAGGAAGCCAACCATGAGCGTGAGCAGATCTTGATACGGGCACGCGAGGAGGCTGCCCAGGAGTTGGAGCGCGTTCGTCAGCGCATTCAAGATGAACGGGATGCCGCCATCCTGGAACTGAGAGCTGCCGTTGCAGACTTAGCCATTGCAGCGGCGAGCAAGATCCTCAATGCGGAACTTGACAAAAAGCGACATCGCCAGCTTATTGACGACTTCATTACAACGATGCCCAGCCAGCCAATGGAACAAGACTAGAGAAGGATAGCTTGTTATGAGTGAGATTTTGGTGAGCCGTCGTTATGCACGGGCATTGATGCAAGCTGCCGTTGAAGAAGATGTTCTGGAATCCGTACAGAAGGATGTCCAGTATTTGGCTGACCTTGTTCGCACGTCGGAAGATTTCATGTCCTTTCTGACAGAACCGATGATCCGTCCCCGCTTCAAACAGGAAACCTTTCAGGCAATCTTCGAAGAACGGCTTGAGCCAATCACCCTGAGTTTTCTCAACTTGCTTGCAGCCAAACAGAGGGAATCGCTCCTGGAGGTGTGCTTGGCTGATTTTCAGCGGGCGATCGATGAGGCAGCGGGAATCACCACAGCGATTGTCAGGACTGTTGTTCCGCTAACACGTTCTCAAAAGCGCACTTTACGCGAGAAACTTGAGCTGTTTTCAGGTAAGCATATCCGCTTCGAGGAAGAACTCTGTCCCGACGTAATGGGCGGAGTCATCGTGCGCATCGAAGACACCGTTCTCGATGGAAGCGTGGCAACACAATTGAGACAACTCGAAGAATATCTTGCGAAGGGATAAAGGAATCATGGCCAGGAAAGTAACCCCCGATGAGGTCTCTAGCATCCTGAAGGAGCAGTTGTTGCGTTACAGTCGTACCGTGGATGTCTACGATGCCGGTACCGTACTTCAGCTCGGGGACGGGATCGCTCGTGTTCATGGGCTTGCAGGCGTTATGGCAAGTGAATTGGTGCTGTTCCCTAACGATGTCTACGGCATGGCACTCAACCTGGAAGAAGATAATGTGGGGTGCG
>JAJRTO010000146.1 GCA_024278235.1 Candidatus Poribacteria bacterium | reverse complement strand
TCTGTTCATACTCCCGTTGGGCGGCATCCAGAGCATCCGTGAGCCTTGCCACATCGGCTTTGGTATCCTCAAACAGCCCCTGTGCCGTTTCAAATGCGTCCCGTTCAGAACGGAGGTCAGCAGCCCGGCGGGCATCTGCCAACTCCTGTGCTAACTGCTCCATAGCAGCAGTTTGTTTCTCAAGTTCCTCCAGTTGGGAAAGCGCGTCAGTAAGTTCGCTGTAAGCCTTGGCACGCTGGGCCTCGATTTCACGTTCGGATTCCAGGCGTTTGCGCTCGGTTTCTTTCTGAGCCAGTCGCTCGTCACATAGCTCCAGCTCCACCTTTGCCGAAGTGATCTCCTCTTCACGGACGGCGGGCAGCGCATTCAGAACATGCTGGGCTTCTTCATAGTTGCGTCGAGCCGCTGCATATTGCTCGTTCAGAATTCTCTTGAGCTGATCGTAGATTTCGAGGCCGGTGGTCGCCTCCAGGATGTTGCGTTTTTCCTCCATGCCCGCTTGCAGGAATGCCGCAAAATCGCCCTGAGCCAACAGAATAGAACGTGTGAAGGCATCGAAGTCCAGCCCTAACAGATCCTCCACAACCTTTTCCACGGACATATCGGCATAGTCCGTTGCCTGCTGTTTGCTGGAAAGTCGCTCGGTGATCGGGGTGTTCTGAACCACATCGAGTAGCCGGGCACCGGGATGGTAGTTGCCGCTCCGGGTACGCCTTACTCGCCATTCGGCCAGGTATCGCCGGTTGTTGGCTTCGAACAGCACCTCACAGGAGCCTTCGTTTTCCCCCTGGCGCAGCAGATGATAGCGGTTGCTGGTACCTGTGCTGCTGAGTCGGGGCGTGCGATTGTAGAGTGCCACGCAGATCGCATCCAGGAGAGTGCTCTTGCCGGCCCCTGTAGGTCCCGTGATCGCAAACAGATTCGTCTCCGATAGCGGTGGTTTCTCGAAGTCGAGTTCCACCTCTCCCTTGAAACTGTTGATATTCTTCAGGCGTAATCGGAGCAGTTTCATGGTTATCGTTTCCTCAATTCTCTCTACTTTTCCCAGTATATAAGCATAGATCAAAATCGGGCATTCCAGGCAGGAGTCAAGGTTGTAGAAACCCAGACATAGCAAGCATCTCTGCGGAACCAATATCCAGGGTTATCCCAAACACCGCATTTACAGCCGTGCTCTATGCTTAATCCCAGTAGTGATAAGGATTTGTCCCCTGTTTTGGCCGAGATTGTAATGAAGTCGATCCACCTAACTCAAATATCCTAACGCCTTTAGCCTTTCGCGAACTTGTTTAAATTCATTTTCACTTTCATACATAATTTCTTCTTGTGAGGCGATTTTTTTGCTATAAATTCCCATTATTGTTTCCCTTGCGCGAAGGATAAAGTCCTTGTATTTTTCCAATAGCTGGGAGGTAACGCCAATCTTTGAGTTGAAATTTAAATTTACATCTCCTCCGTTAAATTTAACTTGTATTTCTCGCTCTTCAAATGGGTCAGCTATAAGATCAAAAAGAAGGTACTTGTTTTGACCGTGAGAAAGCATGAAACCTTTTAAGAGAGTTTCTCTTTTTACTCCTTCGTTTAAGTGTTTACACAGAAGTTTTAATTCTTCTTCGTCTTCGTATCGAAGAAGAATGCCTCTAATAAGACCTTTCACAAATTCCTCGTCGCTAAGGTTGCTATCTTCACACATCTTTGTCAACTCATGCTCATCAAGTCCATGGATGACGAATTTCATCTGAGGCTCTCTATAACTTCTTTGAAAGATTATATCACCTCCTGTAGCAGGAATAAATTTGGCTTTTTCCATTGATTCTTCCATGGCACTCATTGTATATGAGTGATGACACCCGCTCCACACTTCGCTATAAGCCGAACTTCCTTCGTATTCGAAACAATTTTCCATCATTGAAAGGAGGCTCTTCCCGTCAACTTGTCCATCATGCTTTATTGGGATGTCTAAAATATCCAGGATTGTCAGTATGATATCAACTGAACTTACTTGCCTGTCTATTATCATTGGCGCTAATGTAGGGGGATGGTGGAAAATTAGAGGTATTCTAATAACCCCATCGTAAGGAAAACCACCATGGTCAAAAGAGAAGCTTGAAGAAGCTTCGCCATGGTCTGAAAATATAATAATTAGAGAATTGTCCAGCAGTCCCAATCTTTCCAGATGATCCAAAAAGTGGGCGAATCTACCTTTATCGAATTTAGATACACCCTTAACATAATCCAACAAGAACTCGCCAAAACCTTCCTTCCTTTCCAAATCCATTTTCAAATTGATGTAGTATCTATACAACTGATGAATAGAATAGATGTCATCGGGTGAAACACATTCCCTAATAACCTGACCTGCTGAACCGTTAGCCTTAATCGACAACTCTTCTATTCGCCTTAAAAAATCATCGTTATATCCATTATGCTCAAAATAGGAATGCAAATAGGGTAAGTGTACGTCAGAGAAGTGTGCAAATAGGTAACCCCTCTTGTCATTCATAGATTCTTCGAAGGCTTTCAAACAATCCTCCTCCGTATATTGTGGAAAACCAAAGAAGTAGTCCACACCACGTGCTAAATCGGTGTACTTGAAGTGTGGTTCGAAGTCAGTATAAAGGAAGGTCGAAAAGCCTGCTTCTCTAAGGTATTGGGCAAGAGTATAAGCTTTTGGATTAAGTGAGTTTCTAAAAAAAGCTTGAACACCGTGTTTTGGAGGATAGAGCCCTGTAAATATACTGGCATGTGAACTTGGAGTATAAGAGCAGGTACTTACAGCTTGAGTAAAACAAACACCTTTTTCAGCAATCCTATCAAGATTTGGGGTATCTAAAAGCGGCAACACTCCATAACGCTCTAGGAACCTCTTATCTGGTTGGTAGCCTATGCAATCAAATCTCAGACAATCTATTGAAATTAAGATTATGTTTTTAATTCCTTTAATTTTGGCACTCATATTTTTTGCTCCTTGCCATCACACCTTCTTGGGATAGCATCCCCACAATGCCCCTCGCAGTTTTTGTCGGTCAAGCTCCAACAGCTTCATCGTTACACCTCCGTTCCGCACCTGTCTCAATTATAGCATAAAGTGCGGCTTTTGCAACGATTTCGCCAGGAAAAATCTAAAAAAGGCATCTTTTTGCTGGCGAACATTTCATAATACGCTATAATTTCGCCAGAATACGACGCAGGATGTCAAAGGGCCTTACGAAGTGGAATCCAGCAGTCCGAGCAGTTCCTCAAACGTCACCATCAACCCCGGGAGATCCTCACCCTCAGGGAACCTGGTGTGGTAGTAAGCCTCAAAGATATCCGAAGGGGAGCGCGTCACCAGTTCATCCGCGCTGATCCGCGACTGCTCGGTGGCAGCTCCGGATTCGGCCTCGACAACGAGCACATCGCCACCGCGTTCGCCGAAGGCATGACGGATAGCATCGCCTGCACCGGCCACCACATCGGTGAGTCGGACGTGCACTTCCAGATATTGATCCTGCCAATCCCCTGAATGAGCTTCGGTCATCACTTCGTCAAAAGTACCCATGATCCGTTTCAGTTCACGAAATCGCGGAATCTCGATTTCTCGGATTTCCCTGGATTCCGTATCGATCCGGATCACGCGTTTTGCATGTTCCGCCTCACGAAAAGTCATGGGTAACGCCGAACCTGAGTAGCGGATGGCAATATTTTCGTGGTGGATCTCTTGAGGACGATGGAAGTGTCCCAGCGCAACATAGTCCGCAGCTTCTGGAATATCTGAGGCTCGCACTGGAAGGGAACCCCCAATCTGAATGGTGCGTTCCGAATTGCTCGCGGATCCGCCCTGGAGAAACAGATGTCCCATGAGGATCTTGTAAGTATCGGCCGGCATCGCTTCGACACATGTTTGGTAAACCCGCTGTACGGCTTCTCGATAGCGCGTTGCTGTATCGACCTGGTTTTCAAAAGAGACGTAGGACAGGATCTCGCCTTCCGGTAGATAAGGAACTGCAGCGACAGCCACCGAATCGACCGCCACGATACAGCCCTCAACAGGTTGTGGCAATTTCCCCACGACGTGGGCGCGACCGAGTTTGAGGAACTCACGGGACGCCGCCAGTCTCACGCCCGAATCGTGATTCCCTGCCGTGATCAGCGTGATCACGTCCGTTTCGGTATAGAGCCGATGCAGAAACTGATAGTAGATATCTGTGACGGTGGCAGACGGCAATGCGGTGTCGAACACGTCTCCGGAGACCAACAGCATGTCGATCTGCTCACGCTGGATCGTCTCCTGCAACCAGTTGAGAAACTGTTGGTGTTCGTCCACACGGGATCGATCATACAGTTTGTGGCCTAGATGCCAGTCAGATGTGTGCAGGATACGCATGGAATTTAGCCTATCACTCTCCTACGCCCATCCGGAACCGCCACCGCCCACACGTTCGGCGCTCACCTTTTCCATGTAGCCGCTCTTACGGAAGGCTTCCAGAGGATGAGGGTCAAGTCCCATCTCTATGCGCACCTGCTCCACCAATGGCGTCACGTCCGTGTTGTAGGCACGTTTGAGGATCTCCTCTGCATCGATGATCGCCTGAGCTTCCTGAGCATCTGCCAGTGCCTCACGATCCACGATGAGGGACTTTGCATAGGCGGATTGCAGACTGCACACAGACTGGATCGCCGCCTCTACCTTTGGCTTGAGATTATGGCTCTGGTCGATCATGTAAGCGATCTCCGTATGGGTGTCCGGATCGAGTTCAGCAGCCACCAACTCGTTGTAAATCAGGAAGAGTTCCTGCGGATTCATCGACCCAACGGTGAGGTCATCATCCGCATATTTGCGACTGTTGAAGTGGAATCCGCCGAGCTTGCCTTCATCGATCAGCCAGGCAACGATGAACTCGATGTTTGTCCCCTGCGGATGGTGTCCCAGATCGATCAGCACCTGAGCCTGCTCGCCGAGCTTCGTTGCCATTAGATAGGACGTACCCCAGTCGGCCAGATCGGTATGATAAAAGGCAGGCTCGAAGAACTTATACTCGATCAGCATCCGCTGGTCGCCGCTGAACGCATCGTAAACCTCCTTGAGGCTTTCGTAAAGCCAACCCTTGCGTTTTCGGAAATCACCTTGCCCCGGGAAGTTCGTGCCATCGGCAAACCAGAGGCTCAGATCCCGGGAACCTGTGATGTTCATGATCTCGACGCATTCCAGCATATGGTCCACGGCGGTACGACGGATGGAGGCATCCGCGTTGCACACACTACCGAGTTTATAGATCTCATCCTGAAACACGTTCGGATTGATCGCACCGATGCCGATCCCGACTTCTTCAGCATATGTTTTCAATCCGTTCCAGTCATCCACCTTGTCCCAGGGGATATGCAGCGCGACCGTTGGGGCGATCCCCGTGAATCGGTGAGTCGTGGAGGCATCCTCAAGACGCTCTTTGGCATTGCGCGCCGCCCCTGGCTGTGCAAACACACCGAAGCGTGTGCCAGAGTTTCCATAACCCCAGGAAGGGGTTTCAATATGCTGTTTCTTCAGACGGGCCTTAACGTCGTTCACATCAATGCCCTGTGCTGTTAAATCTTCGACCAGCAGTTCATAGCGAGGGTCCATAATTTTATCCTTTCTTTGTTGCTGGTTCCAACGGGGCAAAGCATTCATTGCCAACCATTGGAATTTCCCACAAATCGATCTCCGAATACTTTGCCACTACGACGAAATGCCGCCGAACTATTTCTCGCCCTTCTCACGGGAACGATGTGCGGCATGCAGAGCCTTTCTCAATAGCCCCTTCACCAATGCCACCTTGTATCTATTGTGGCGTAATGGTGTGGCATCGTCGACCGCTCTTTCGCAGGCCCGTTCGATCCGCTTTCCGGAGAGTTCATCGCCAATGAGCATCTCCTCAACCTGCTTTACTCGCCAGGGCACAGGAGCGACTCCTCCGAGAACGACACGGGCATGTGTGACCTGTGTATCCAACCATGCGATGCTCACCGCAACGCTCGCCAGGGCAAAATCGGTTGCTTTTCGCTCGGACACCTTCAGATAGGTCCCATATGCGTTATCGGGTGGCACGGGGATGCGGATGGCGGTCAGGATTTCCTGGCGCGTCAGTATGTTCTCTTGGGTCAGGCTGTCGCGAGGGCCAACGAAAAAATCAGTGAGTGGTACGATCCGCGAGTCATCGGCATGAGCGATCCGGACTTCAGCATCCAGAGCCATCAACGCGGGTGCGAGATCCGAGGGATGTACGATAAAGCAGCGGTGGCCTCCGAAGATCGCATGGTATCGATCCTGGCCTCCCATCGCAAAGCAGCCTTCGCCATGCTTGCGGATGCAGGGGAATGCGGAGTGACGATAGTACCAGCAGCGTGGCCGCTGACAGAGATTACCGCCGACCGTTGCGATGTTGCGGATCTGAGGGGATGCCGTTCGCTGGAGGGCCTCGATGAGCAATGGATAATGTTGGGCTACAAGGGGATGTTCGGCGAGGTGGCTGAGCGTGGCGAGGGAGCCAATCGTCAGAAAACCATCAGGAATTGAGCGGATGTCAGCCAGTCCTTGTATCCCTTTGAGATTGATCAGACGTTTCGGCGTTGCCAACCCGCGTTTCATTTCCCCCAGCAGATCCGTGCCTCCGGCGAGGATCTGTGCGCCTTCGCCGAGCAGTTCCAACGCCTCATCTATCGTTTCTGGTGTGATGTATTCGAAAGTTTTCACATGTTTCCCAATGGCCCCTGACGGGTTGACAAATCATCCTGCACCAGGGGTGTCTCGGTCAGCCTGATGCCCGTCGCATCGTGGATGGCGTTTGCAAGCACGGCGGGAGTGACAACCATCGAGGGTTCCCCTACCCCTTTGATCCCATAGGGGCCATCGGCAGAGGGGATCTCGATCAGCACCGGTACCAGTTCAGGAGCGTCCAACGCTGTGGGTATTTTGTACTCCGTGAGATTCTCATTGAGCACGACCCCTTTGTCAAAGACGAGTCCTTCCAGGTAACCCCACCCGAGCCCCTGCACGATCCCCCCTTCGATCTGTCCTTCCACGAGCATCGGATTGAGTGCAAATCCGACATCCTGGAACGAACTCACGCGCAACACCGTGATCTCGCCTGTATCGGGATCGACCTCCACTTCAGCGACCTGCGTGATGAAGATATACGAGTCTGCCAGCCAGGATGGATCCGAGGCCGAGCCTGTCACGGTCAATGGCCCCCGTGCAGAATACATGGCGATCCGGGCAAGTTCCCGGATGGGGATGCCGGTGTGAGAACCATCACGGGGGACGACTTTTCCGTCAGCGACGGTGAACGCCTCCGGAGATACGGGCATATGTTGGGACGCAAATTCAAAGAGATCCTTTTTCAGTTGACGGACGGCGTTCTGGGTTGCGAGACTCATCCCATACGTTGTACGGCTTCCGCCGCTCAACGCCGCGTAGGGTGCGACATCGGTATCACGTGTTTGCACATGGATCTGGTCCAGAGAGATGCTGAGTTCTTCCGCAACGATCTGTGCAAGCACCGTATTCACCCCCGTCAGATCCACCGCACCACTGGTCAGGTTCACGCTGCCATCCTCGTTGAGCGTGAGTATGACCCCGGATGCTCCGATGGCATTCATCCACTTGCCGCAGGCGACGCCGATACCACGGTGGGGCTTATGTTCCACAGCCTTGATCTGTTCTCTCGCCTGGTGCAGGGATTCACGCAGGCCAATCGTTGGATAGACCTTCCCATCCACCGTGAGATCACCTTCGTCCACGGCGTTTTTCAGGCGAAACTCTATCGGATCCTGCCCTAATTCTCCGGCAAGATGATCTATCTGTGATTCAAATGCAAAGGTGAGTTCCAGGGCTCCCGGCGCACGATAGGCTCCCGGGATGAGCTTGTGCGTGTATACGGAGTAGATGTCGTACCGGAAGTTCGGAATCCGATAGAGACCGCGCGTCCGGTCGAAATTCCCTGTAGGCGCGCCGGGAGCCGCACCGGTGTCATAGATGATCTCAGCCCATTCAGCAGTAAGCGTGCCATCCTGTCTGGCTGCCGTCTTGACGTGAATGATGCAACCCGGACCCGGATGCGCATCGATGAACTCCTCCTGACGGCTCATGACGATTTTTACAGGGGCTCCGGTGATCTTTGCCAACACGACCGCAATCGGCTCCATGATAAGCGACGTTTTCCCACCGAAAGCCCCTCCGATTTCGGGGGCGATGACACGTACATCATGCACTGGCATTCCCAGCATGCTCGCCAGACTGGCGCGCACGTTGAATTGTCCCTGGATGCTGGTCCACACGGTCAACTTTCCGGAGACATCAAAACGCGCCACACAGGCATGTGGCTCCATATATGCCTGATGGGCTATGCCGACGCGATAGGTGTTCTCAACGATGATATCCGCCTGGGCGAATCCCGTTTCGAGATCCCCCCGTTCTTTACGTTGATGGGAACAGACATTGTTGAATTCTTGGGAACGTGATGGACGAACGACCGGCGCGTCGCGACTCATCGCCCGGATTGGATCAAAGACAGCCCGATGTCTCTGGTACTCGACTTGAATGAGCGATGCGGCTTCTTGAGCCGTGTGTGGATCTGTTGCGGCGAGCGCGGCAACTTTCTGGCCGGCATAAAGGATTTCTGTGGAGAACAGCGAACTGTTGGTGGGGGTCAAGATGGCACGAACGCCGGGGAGCTGTTCGGCGCGGCTCGTATCAACACTTCGGATAGATGCACATGCATATGGCGAACGGACCACCGCACCGTAGAGCATACCAGGGAAGGTAATGTCATCTGTGTAAACAGCTTCGCCCGTTACCTTAGGGATCGCATCCGGTCGGGGAACCCGCTTTCCGAGTAGCCAATGCTCAGACATGCCGTTTGCCTCTTCTCAATCGTGATGCGGCATCCAGGATCGCTTCGACGATTTTACGGTAGCCGGTACAGCGACAGAGATTCCCCGAGATTGCCTGACGGACATCATCATCAGTCGGGTTGGAGCAGTGATCGAGAAACGCTTTGGCTGTCAGAATCATGCCCGGTGTACAGAAGCCACATTGGACGGCACCGTTTTCGACGAAAGCCTGCTGGATCGGATGGAGTTCATCCTGCGCTAAACCCTCGATGGTCATGATATTCCGTCCCATGACATCAACGGCAAGCAGCATGCACGAGTTGATCGGTTTCCCATCCATCAGCACAGTGCACGCACCGCATTCGCCCATATCGCATCCGCGCTTGGTTCCTGTCAGGCCGAGTTGATCCCGCAATGCATCCAGCAATGTATCACGCACATCCACTTCGATGTGATGGGTAGCATGGTTGATTCTTAGCTCGATCTTTTCTTTCAATCCGTACCTGTTCACTCCTCTCCCTGCCGATTCCGTGCCAGGAACCTTGCGATTCCCCAGAGGACAAACACGGCCAGTGAGATCCAGGCAAGGAGGATGAGATTGGTCACCGCTGCCACCATCCAGTGCGCTGGCGGCGATGTCAGTTTGGATTCCTCGAACGTGATCCGGCGTCCTTCAGAGCGCGCCTCTTCAGAGACTGCTTGCGCCACGTCTCGGAGCACATCCACATCCTGATCCTTGAGTCGTACAAGTCCATCCTGAGCTATCTGCTTGAGCGCGAGCCATTGCTCTCTTGCCTCGTCCGTCAATTCAATCTGCTTATCCTTGAGGGTCGCAGCCACCTTTTTGCGAAATTCAGGCGATTGCAGACTCTCTTGCAGGGCACGCGTCCCTTCTCGTATCTTAAGCACCAGTTGAGTCTCGGTTTCACTCTCTTGCTGCTGTAACCAGTATCGGACGCCGTAGAGCGCTAAGAGCAGAAGGATACAGAAGAAGAAGGCTTTTTTCATGTTTCGTGTCCCATTTCAAGGATGGTTTGCACGTACTTGCGGTCAAGACTCGATGCTAACCGCGTCTGGATGCCGTCGGTAATAGAAACGTCCCCTCTCAAAACGCATCTGCACGAGTGGCTGATCCAACAGCACACTTTTCTCGATGATCTGATCCACGACATTCTTGACACGAACACCACTGAAGCCCAGTTCTTCCAGTAGAGATTCCAGTTGCGATTCCTCAAGTTCCCCATGCTGATAGATCAGAGCCAACGCGCTCTGTTCCTCGGGAGAAAACTCCTCCTCTGTATCGACACCTCTCAATTGAAGTATCCCGGCAAGCTCAGGTTCTTCATCCTCCAGAACTTCGGTGAGTTCCACCTCGATTGTTTCAGGCTCCGGAACGACCTCCTCTTGGCCCACGGACTCATCCACATCGAGCACAGCATCCGTGTCTAGTTCAGCATCCGTGTCTAGTTCAGCATCCGCGTCTAGTTCGGGGGACAATTCCAGTTCCGTGATCTCATCATCCGTCAGCGGTTCCCGTTTTAGTTCTGATATGTCGCGTGGTTCAGCCGCTGTCTCGGAAGGTTCCGGCTCTACTTCGACCTCCTCAGCATCATCGATGGCCTGTTCTTCCCGTTCATCGGCCAGATCTGATTCGGGGGATTCGGCAGCCGCACTGTCGAGCATTTGGATGATGTGTGCCAACTGATTGCGGACGCTTGCTTTCTGTTCTCGGAGTTGTGCAACTTCGATCTCAAGCACCAGCAGTTCATCGATACGACGGCTCTGTTCTTCAATGATCTGACGGAGCCGTTCTTGTTCCTGTCTTAGAGAGACAATTTCTGCTTCCAGAGCCTGGTTTTGAGAGTGGAGTTGATCGAGCATACTCAAAACCCGGCGCACACGTTCTTCTAACTGAGCAAACATATCTTCATGTTCATCCATAGGACTTATGCCGAAAGGCTCCCCAGAAAAATCGCAGATTTTGGGTTCAGTAGTTCACAATTCCAGCTCCACCATGCTCGGTTTGGATTGGCGGATTCAAGCCGGCGGAAGCGTGAAGTACTGAGGTTGCAATCACTGCAATCCGGAGAAGAGTTCGGCACATCCTCCTTTCCACCGTCTGGGTAGATCTACCTGCGGTATTGCCTGCTTAACGGCGTTCGAGCAACTCAATTTCATACCCGTCTGGATCGTCAATGAATCCCATTTTATTCCCGGCGGCAAACTTCTCGCGCCATCCATCGGGCCAGATTTCAATCCCTTTCTTTTCTAATTCATCACAGAATGCAATCAGATCGGGGACAGCGATAGCAAAATGTAGCAGATCTTCGGGGACTTTCAACTCGTAGTCATCTGAGTAGGTCAACTCAAGGGTATGGGCGTTTCCGGGCAACTCAAGATGGGCGATCTGATTGCCTGCTGGCGACCGATCACTTCGGCTTTTCACAACGAAGCCTAGATTGTCACAGTAGAACTGAATGGAACGGTCGAGATCACTGACGCGTACTCTGGTATGCAGGAAAACCGACATATTGGATTCCTTTCTAAAACGAAGGTTGTAGATACGGATCGCTCAATCGCTGGGAAAAGACGTCCTTGTCCGATGATTCATGCCCCAGCTCCTGGGCAGATTATACAAGAAACTCCAATACTTATCAAGGAGATTTGTCCGCTCATGTGCCCACGCTGAATCCTGGTGAACTCGTAAGATATCTATTGACCCGACACGAGGCTTGCTATATGCTATGGTTCATACCGTTCTCTGACACCAAATGCGGTTTCGGGCGACAGCTTTCAGGACAAGTGGGGGGAAACAGAACGATACTATCATCCCGCTGAAACCGATATTATATCCACATACCAACATTGGGATGATGGTAGCTGAGGAGCCGAAAGATGAATCGAACGCAGCAATTGAAAGCCAAACTGTTTGAAATGGACGATAGGGCGATCTTTTTGGAGCGTATGGCGATAATAAAGGAATGTGCCGGGAAGTACAGAGATCACACGGCAGGGATGAAGTTTGGCTATACCCTCAATGACTTGTTGACAAACATCTCCATTGTCATTGACGACTGCGATCTCATTGTAGGGCGCATCCCTGAGGTCTTGCCGACCGAGGAGCAAGAACGTTGGTTTGAAGCAAATCGGAAGGACTATTTCTATGTGCCGTGGTTTAAGTCTACCGGGCATCTAACGATCTCATGGCAACGACTACTGAACGAAGGTTTGCGTGGTATTCAAAAGAGAGCAAGAGAACACCTGGATGAAATCTCGGGTGAGGATGGTATGAGCCTCGCGAAGAAGGACTTTCTGTGGGGGGCTATTCTATGCTGTGATGCCATGGAGACCTATGCGCTGCGGTATGCTCAGAAAGCGGAAACTTTGGCACAGTCTGCGGCATCCAGAGAGCGCAAGCATGAATTATTGAGGATAGCGGATGTCTGCCGCCGAGTGCCGACGTATCCCGCGCGCACCTTCCACGAGGCGGTGCAAGCGATATGGCTCGTGGATATGGTGTTGCACACGGTTGTTGGTGCCAGAGATTTCGCGCTGGGACGTCTCGATCAGTATCTGTACCCATTTTATGAGCGCGATCTGGCCGAGGGTAGAATCACTCCCGAACAGGCACAGGAATTCATCGAATGTCTCTACATCAAGTGCAGCGAGATCATCGGTTATGCCGATCAGGCGAATGCACGCAAACGCATCCTGTGTCAGGATAGCGTCCAGTATGTCGTGCTGGGTGGCCAGACGCCTGATGGACAGAGTGCAGTCAACCCACTCTCGACAATCTGCGTGAAAGCAGGACATTTGAAGCTAAAACAACCCACCATCAAGATCCGGTACTTTGAGGGGATCGATGACGATTTCTGGAAGGAAGCGTGCCGACTCATTCGAACAGGTGGTTCCGTTGGCATCTACAACGATGAGGTAGAGATCCCTGCATTTACGAGCGTCGGCGTTGACCTCGAAGACGCACGCAATTATGTCCATTACGGCTGCTGCAACGCCAACATACCGGGCAAAGAAGGCTCGCTGATGGAACGCTGGCATAGTCTTCCCAAATACCTGGAGTTGGCGATGAACAACGGTGTGGATCCGTTGACGGGGGAGTTGGTGGGGCCCAGGAGTGGTGAAATGGACCAATTTGCGTCCATCGATGATCTGATAGAGGCTTTCAGGGCTCAACTCAGACACGCGCTGGAGGGCGAAAGGAGAAACCATCCGCAACTTCCGACCGAGGCACACACTCGTCATAGCTTCACACTCGAATCTATCTTCCTCGACGATTGTCTTGAGAACGGACGCGAATGGCGTCTGGGTGGTACGAAATATTGGCACAAATCACAGCATGGCTGCGGCATTGCCACGATTGCCGATTCGCTGGCGGCAATTCAGAAGGTGGTCTTTGAGTCGAAGGAACTCACGCTGGCCGAACTACGCGACATCCTGAACGCCAATTTCGAGGGATACGAGTCGCTACGGCAGAAATTGCTCAATCGCTGTCCCAAGTATGGAAACGACAACGATGACGTGGATGCCATTGCAGTCAGGGTGGCAAATATCTTCTGCGACGAGGTGGTGCGATGCAATGAAGTGCCACACAGCGTCCGATTCTGGCCAGAAATTTATACCTACCATCATAACCAAGGCTTTGGGGCAGGGTTAGGGGCCACCCCCGATGGCAGAAGGCGAGGCGAGAACATCAGTGAAAATCAGTCCCCAAGCTATGGCATGGATCTGAAAGGCGTGACCGCCAGCCTGAACTCCATGGCGAAACTGCCTGTACACCGGACCCCTGGAGGTGGCACGAACCTCAAGTTGCACCCATCCGCACTTCAAGGAGAAGACGGGCTGGAAAAACTCTCGAATCTACTGAAGACCTACTTCCAGAAAGGCGGGCAGCACCTGCAATTGAACATCATCGATAGTTCAACACTCAGAGAAGCTCAACAACATCCCGATCAATACAAAACACTATCGGTGCGTGTGGTCGGTTACAGCGCGTATTTCATAACGCTGTCAAAGCGGGTGCAGGACGATATCATCGAGCGAACAGAGCATCGCATGTGAGGGACTACACAACTCGATGGCAAGGTGGTTCTTCTCTCAGGACACGCACGATATCTTCTGCGACCATCGACATGGCGATCAGGGCTTCTTCACTGTGGCCTGCTATGTGCGGCGTCAATACGACATTGGGTAGTCGAAGGAGTGGTTCATCGGGAGATACGGGCTCTTGTTCAAAGACATCGATGGCAGCGCCTGCGATCTGACCTTCATTCAAGGCCCGGTAGAGTGCTTCGCCATCCACAACGGTTCCACGTGCGCTGTTGATCAGGAATGCCGTGGGCTTCATTTCAGCGAGAGCTGTTGCATCGATGAGATGATAAGTCTCGGGTGTTGCAGGGACGTGCAACGTCACGAAGTCCGAGTTCTTCAGTAGTGTTTCCAGGTCGCATTGTGTCGCGCCAAATCGTTCTTCAAGAGATGGATTCCGATAAGCATCATGATAGAGGATCTTCACATCAAACGCGCCCACAGCCATCTCAGCCACACGAGTTCCGATCTGACCGGCTCCGATGATGCCAAGAGTGCTCCCCTGGATCTCGTGGGCGTGTACTGCCTCAGAGTAACGGAATTTCCAGTTACCCTCCTGCATTGCCAGGTGTGCCCTGATCAGGCTTTTGGCAAGCATAACCATCGCACCGATAACATATTCGGCGACTGCCTGGACGGGAGCCGCAGGAGTATTGACGACCACGATGCCGCGTTCCCTGGCAGCCTCTAAGTCGATGTTATCCACACCGATCCCATGGCGTCCCACAACTTTGAGGAGTGGTGCACTATCCATCACACGTGCAGTGACTCGTCCATTCGCACGCACAATAATGCCGGACGCATCAACGACCTCTTTGCAGACAGTTTCCTCATCCCACCCGCTTACTCGACGCACGTTCGCGTGCCGGTTCAGATACTCCATCCCGTTTTCATGAATCGTCTCAAAAACAAGAACCGTCGGTTTGCTCATACAACGATGCCTCCATTACATGGAAATAGCTTTGTCTCATCAGGATTATAGCACAGAGGAGAGACGATAGACATGGAAATCTCCATTTACAGCCTCCCTGAATGGCGATGGCGAATGAGCCTGAACGGGTGAGCCGCCTGTTCCATACCTCGTAGAACACGCAGCTTGCGCGTTCAAAAGTGAGCAGGCATGTCTGAAACTTGCTTGCTTGCGAGCGATCCACTTTCTTGTCCGTTGTATACTCACGTGTTGTCAGAGTACCGAAGTATACTCCGCCGGGAACAGGCGTCCCTGTGCTGTCCTGCCCACATGATGATCCGCAAAGGCTTGATGAGTTTTCACCTCCCATTGTTGACAGAAATTTGACAACTTCTGTTTTGTCCTCTGCTATAATATAATTAAGCGAACGATCATATCTTGGAGATTGGATGCGCCTGCGTTCCCATATATTGCTACTTTGCCTGCTACTGCCAGCATTATTCCTTGCAGGAATAGGCTTGCTGGTGCTTCGGCGGCAGGCAACCTCGAAGACGCAAACCTCACGCATGATCGTGCAGGAGATCGCCGAGGATGTCGAACAGACGTTTCGAGAGATCGAGGAGGCGATTCGATCCCGGCTGCGCCAGTTGGATCGCCTGGATTACGACGCTATCCAGATCACGTCCAATATGCTGAGTCAACAGCATGGCCTTCTGGCAGAGTTCTTTGTGTTCGGTATGCCGGGGCTTGATCCGGCCGAGCTACCTCCCATGCCTTACGCCGCAGTGAGTGAAAGCCAAAAGATGGAATTTCACAAACGGCAATTGACGCGCACGGTCACGATGTATCAGGCAGAAGCTAGAATGGCCACGACGCTTCATGAGCGGATCATCGCGTTCAATCAACTAGCGCGTTGCTACTTCAAGCAAAGAAACTGGCAGCAGGCGATCCAGATAGATCGGCTGCTCATCGCCCTACCCTTCACGATGCAGGGCGATTTTGCCCTCCAGGCGGCTGCACACCTGCGATTAGCGGAAGCTTATCTAGCGGTGGAACAACCTCAAGCCGCCTATAACGTGATCGAGCAATTGCTGAAGCGGTTGGCGACCGGCGCCTGGCGTGATCCCGGAGATTTCCTGGCCGGTCAAGCGGAAGAGGTTTTACACCGCATTGCTCAGAACTACGGCCTCACCGGAAAGCTGGATAGAACGCAGCTTGTTCACTATCGGGATCTCATGCGCTTATGCCGTGAATCCATCTCGCCTCTGCTATCCGAAAGTAGCCCTGGTCAGTTTCGTTATCTTTCTGTTCCTTCCACCAAGCAACTGATGGGATACGCGACATTTTTGCGTCCCACTGGTACAGAATGGATTGTCGGATGGCTTGTGGCCTCAGAAACGCTGCGCTCCCTGCTCGAACATCCTCAGCAAGGCGATGCAACGCTGACGATCGTCCGCAAATCGGAGGAACCCATCCTTGCATCACGGTATGGTTCCTCCCGGCCGGCGCTGGTCGAACTGTTGGATCATCCCGCGGGTTGGTCCATTGTGCTCGAACGTCCGGTTGCCTCGTCTGGTATCGATCCACGTCTCGGGCTACTGGCTGTGGCTCTCATCATGTTGTTGGTGGGGCTTGTGCTCCTGTGGCGTGAATTTGAGATGATGCGTATGCAGCAAGAGTTCATCAACAGCGTGTCCCATGAACTGCGCAAACCGCTCAATAACCTGAAGTACTTCCTCGGGATGATCGAGGAGGTCCATGAAGCCGATGAAACCGCTCGCAGCAACTGGGAGTGGGCGAATAGCGCACTGTTTCAGTTGCAGAACATGATCGAAAATGTGCTCAGTCTAGCCCGCTTGAGACAACGCCGATTTCCATTCCACTTCGAAATCGGCTACGTGGAGGGTGTCATCGAATCGACTGTTCATGACAGTCGGATCCACGCCCGGGAGGAAGGTTTCAAGATACGCCTTTCGATAGCAAACGATCTGCCGGAGATTCAATTCGATGCGACTGCGATCCATCTTGCCGTGGCCAACTTGCTGGACAACGCCCTGAAATATTCCAAGGCGCGTGAGGACATCCCGGAGAAACTGATCGAGGTCCGAGTATTCTCATGGGATTCGGGGATCAACATCGAGGTCCGCGACCAGGGGGTCGGCATCCTGCCCAGGAATCAGAGAAACGTCTTCCGACGATTCTACCGTGAAAAGCGCGATCTCACCATGCCGGCGGGAATAGGGCTCGGCCTCACTATCGCTCAGCTCTTCGTGGAGGCTCACGGCGGGCGGATCGAGATAGAGAGCACGCCGATGCAAGGGAGCATCTTTCGCATTTGGTTACCAGAATATCGGGAACTTTCATGAAGAGATGCATTTTGATCATCGAAGATGACCTCGGTTACCAAAATCGTGTTCGCCGTGCGTTGGAAGACAGCGGCTACTCGGTCGTTGCCACGG
>JAJRTO010000145.1 GCA_024278235.1 Candidatus Poribacteria bacterium | reverse complement strand
TCGCTGACATCACGCATGATGAGCGCGTGCTGCCCCAGGAAATGAGGATCGCGGAAGATCTCCACAATGATCGGAATGGTGCCATACTCTGGTGGAGTCGGATTTGCCGCCGGACTATAGTTGATGGAGGAAATCACCTCACCAAAATTGTAGGGGATCTCGTGGATATTTGGATAGAAGCCGGGGGCTAACACAAGGCGTCGTCCCTGGAAATTCGTATGCTCGTAAAAAATAGCCTTGTAATTTGGCGAGGCATTGAATCCCGGCCCTTTATAGATCTTGATCGAGGAGATACTATCATTCGCCCCGATCTCAGCCGTGTCAGCAATGGGATCCACAATCGTGAATATCCTACCCTTGTAATGTTGATGTTCGTAGGCCTCAACCACTAACCGCGGCGAAATAGGCATGGCAATATCCTTCGATGACACCGATAGAGGCTGATCACACCAGTTGACGCAACTGGGTTCGTCGCTGAATTTCGCTCATCTGTCGTTGTTGAGCAGCAGAAGATCGAGTCAGGCGACGATACTGGGCAGCTTCACCCCTACGGCGGAGTATGCGAAAGTAATCAAAACGCGTCGTGGTAGCTGGGATGTTTCCCGGGCTTAATGCATGCAAACCAACGTGAACCGGATCCCCCATGCCAACGAAAGTCACACCACAGGACAACCAGTTGACACCATCTTCGCTGGCGTAGCCGGCAAACAAATTCCCTTTACGTTCAAGACGTAGATACAATGTTCTGACATTGGTGAGTCCAGCACCTCGTCCCACCAATGAGTAAACTCGGTTGACGTGACGTTCAAAGCGGACATCACCTCGGAATGCATGAGGTCCGGAAGTCTTCTCCAGGCGTACAAACGCATTGGGATCCTTCCATACCAGCAATCCACCATGTTCACGAAGTTGAGGGGTCACTCGAATGCGAGTTTCAATGGAGAAATCCCCCGAAACTGTTTGCAGCAGGCGAGGGGCATCCATATTGCCCCCCTGTCCAGGAGGGTTCCCATGCCAGAGATCCTGCCCTGGTTCCACACGCATCTCAAGATATCCTTGTCTCTCGGTCCAGCTTGCTCCACCCTTGGGATCTTCCCACCGCCATTCAGGACGCATCTGTACTCCATCGAACTCATCTTGAAAGATGACTCTGTCAAACTCGCTCGACGAGGACCAACCTTCGATCTTAATGGAAGAGATGATATCTCCAAAGCTCTGAGGTAGTATGTGCAGATTGGGGATCTCTTTCTTGAAATCCATGGGACGTATTTCAATCGGAAGAATGGAGCCCTCGAAGTGAACATGCTCATAGAAAAGAACCTTTGCTCCTGTTGGTGGGCAGTTAGGGCCTTTTAAGATCCGTACTGATGATATTCTATCATGCAATCCCACCTGGTCTGTGTGGGGCACATCTCTCAGCACAACTGCCTTGCGTCCCTTAAAATTGATGGACTCAAACACCTCTACAACGAGTGGAACCGTACCCCATTCAGGCCCCGCCACTTCCAGCAAAGGTCCAAAACTGATGGAGGAGACGACATTGCCAAAATTGTAGGTCATATCATGGAGGTTGGGATAAACTCCCGGGCCAAGTGCCAATCGCTTGCCTTGATAATCGATATGTTCGTGAAAAATTGCTTTGTAATTAGGAACCGAATCGAAGTTTGGCCCTTTATAGATGCGTGCCGAGCTAATATTGTCCTGAAAGCCGATAACGCCTGTGTAGCGTACGGGTTCATACACAAGCCCCCATCGCCCACGGAAGTAGGGTTGATCAAAGATCTCTGCAATTAGCCTGGGCACAACAAATGGCATGTGACTCTATCCTCACTCCTTATTGATATGTGACCGACACCCTCCCCATCATTCCTTACGTTCGTTGAATGATTATACTATAACATTCCTGGATCTCTCTGTCAAATGAAAAAAAGTCGCTCTCTCTCACCGTCGATAGACCGTTTTCAGCTTGTGATGCCACTCCAAAAAGACCTTGACGAAGGACCATGGATGTTTGATAATTGTGAAAACCTTACGATCGTGTGCGAGTCGTCATTCACTTGCGCTCAATATATTTATAGAGATTGCCGATGGGACAGATTCAACCACATGCGCCTGTGAAGTTGATCATGGGATTGATCATGGGCCAGGATTTCACAACAGAGGAACTGTTCAGTGTCCTGGTGGATCACTTTGGACAGATCGACTTCCAGAGCGATAGGCTTTCGTTTGACTATACGGATTACTATGTGGATGAGATGGGGAGGGATCTGCAGCGGCAGTTCATCAGCTTTGCAGAATTGATTGCCCCGGAAGAACTGGTAAGGATCAAGCAGACGACCAATCAGTTGGAGGTAGAATGGGCGGATACCGGGGGACATAGACAGGTGAATCTGGATCCGGGGTATGTTTCGCTTGCAAAGCTGGTGCTCGCTTCCACAAAGAATCATGCCCATCGCATCTGGTTGAATGGAGGGATCTATGCTGAGATGACGCTACGTTACCACAAACGGAGTTTCCAACCGTGGGAGTGGACCTACCCTGATTATCGGACGGAAGCGTACATTCAGATATTCAATCAGATTCGGCAGATTTATGTGCACCAGCTTCGGGACAGCATGGGATCGGTATTACAGAAGCTCCGTTTATGATCGCTCACGGTATGGACTTTCAGCCAAACAGCCAAAGGATTTTGTTATGCCAGACACAATGAAAATCGGAATCATCGGATGTGGTAATATCAGCGGTGCGTATTTTGGTGGCGCACAGAGAACGGATGTACTCGAGATCAAAGCGTGCGCAGACATCCGAATGGAAGCGGCCCAAAGGCAAGCAGAGCATTTCGGTTGTCAGGCGGTGAGTGTCGATGAATTGCTCGCAGATCCTGAGATCGAGCTTGTGATCAATCTGACCATTCCCAGGGCGCATGTGGACGTGGGATTGAAGATACTGGGAGCAGGAAAACACGTCTACAGCGAGAAACCGTTGGGAGTCAGTAGTGAGGAGGGGCTGAAACTCATCCGGACAGCAGAGGCGAAGGGGTTGCGGGTTGGGAATGCACCAGATACCTTCCTCGGTGCTGGCATCCAGACTTCGCGGAAAGTGCTGGATGAAGGTGCCATCGGGAAACCCATTGCGGGGACAGCCTTCATGTGTGGTCATGGCCACGAAAGTTGGCATCCGAATCCGGCGTTCTACTATGACGTTGGCGGCGGTCCGATGCTCGATATGGGCCCTTACTACGTCACTGCACTCGTAAATTTACTTGGTCCCGTCAAGCGTGTTGCCGGTATCACGACGAAGAGCTTTGACGAACGCATCGCCACTAGCGAAGCTGTCCGAGGACTGCGGATTCCCGTCAAGGTAAGTACCCATCTCGCAGGTGTGCTTGAGTTTGCCAATGGCGCTATCATCACCATGATCATGAGCTTCGACATGTGGCGGCACAGTTTGCCTTGCATCGAAGTCTATGGTACGGAAGGTTCGATGAAAGTGCCCGACCCGAATGGCTTCGGTGGACCGGTTCATATCTCCTCCGCGAGGGAGAACTGGTCTGAGATCCCCCTGGCATTCCCCCAGAATGCACGAATGATCGGTGTGATCGATATGGTATGTGCGATTCGTTCCGGACGGTCTCACCGGGCGAGTGGCGCCCTGGCGTATCATGTTCTGGAGGTGATGACTGCGTTCGACAAGTCTTCTCAGTCGAGGAGTCATGTGGAGATGCAGAGCACCGTAGAACGCCCGGCGCCGTTCCCGGCGGGACTGAGTGAGTGGGAGGTGGAGTATGATGCGTGATGCCGCTCCTAAAACCGTAGTTTCTCGACCAGTGCAGGCTCAACGTCCCCCCGGTGTATGACCACTCGATACTGGAGTGTGAGCGATCCATCTGCGGCAAGGTGAAGCGGCTCATGGTAGCAGAGGCTGGGCTGAAGAATACTGTAGTTTTTCCCATTCCGCACCCACCACGGAGACGGATGGCGTGGATTCTCCGGGTGATCCAGGATGGTCATGCCGTACACCTGCCCATCTTCTTCATGGGTTCCCGCATATCCGCACCAGGATGCCGTGCTCCCGAAGATCCGCATCGTTTCCGTGCGTCCTTCTGCATCGAGCAACTGGCCGGGTGTCATCGCATTGTTGAACCGGACGGTCAATCCACTGTAGAATAGCCCACCCTGTCCCGGTTCACCCCGTTTCAGATCCAGTATGACATCCTGAGCAGGAGCGGCAAAACGCAGGTGGACATCCATGGACCAGTAATCATCCTGCGGTGTGTGAATCACGGCCCTACGTGTTTCTGTCAGGTGTTGTACCCCCCGCCAGTCCACCCAGGTGTTCTCCGTTGTGAAGGTTGCTCTTCCCGCTTCGACGTTTTGCTCCACGACTTTCCGGTGCAGGATCCGACCATAACCGGTTGGATCGTCTCCGGGCTTCGGCTGTTCCCAGAAGTTCACCCCGTTGACACCCTTCCAGGCCACCCACATGCCTTGATGATGGATGTGATCCGCAGGTTGATTCATGGTCAGCACCGGGGAGTCTGGCAATCGTAGAGGATGCCAGTAAGGCCGTGGACCTTTCGCCGGGAAATGGTACTCCAGGATGGTTTGGCCATCCCATTTCAGACGTAATCCTTCAGTAATCGTATCAAGTGTAAACATTGGCGTTTTTCTTACCTCTTCCCTTCTAATATCGTTTGGAGTAAAGTTTGACCCTTGTAGTAAGGGCGAGGTCACCCCGCCCTTACTGGGATGACGCGAACAAATCTGACTCCAGACATGCCCAGGTTCCACACGCTACGTATGCGAAGAGCCTGTACCAACAGCTTACCCGATGGCTCAAACGTAAGTCAAGAGCTTTGCGGCAAGAGCACCTCCACGCTGCCTCGGTGCTGATGCAGGAGAAGGGCACCCCAAAGTTCGCTGAAGAAACAATGTTCCCGAATGCCTTGTTTTGTTTGTTCCCGAACAGTAGATTTTGAGTTCGGAGGCACTTACAGAATCGCTTGGTGCGTTGTATCTTCTGTGATATACTCTATTGCTTTCAAAAACCATTAGAATACCTACCTGAGGAGGCGAGCATGAACCAACGTGAGAGATTTCGCGAGGCATTACTGTTTGGCAAACCTGACAAATTCCCTCTTTCGCCAGGAGGACCCAGGGAATCAACGTTAGCAAAGTGGCATCAGCAAGGTCTGCCCAAGGATCGGAGCTATTATGGCTACCTGATGGAAATTCTCGGTATCGAACCGGAACCAACCAGCCGTCAGGTTGCATTGGGTGTTTCCTTTCGGATGATCCCTACCTTCGAGGAAAAGGTTCTTGAACACAGGAATGGGCACTATATCGTACAGGATTGGATGGGGGCGATCACCGAGATATCGGACGCATTTGACTACACTTACATCCGATCCGCGAGGGATTTTGTCACGCGCAAGTGGCACAAGTTCCCCGTTGAAAGTCGTGCCGACTGGAAAGAGATGAAGAAACGGTATGATTCCAACACGCCCGGACGCTTTCCTGACGATTTCGAGGAGCGTTGTCAGGCACTCAAAGAGAGGGACTATGTGGTCAGTGTAGGCTTTAACGGGCCTTTCTGGCAGTTACGTGAGTGGCTAGGACTCCCCAACCTATGTATGATGATGATCGAGGTGCCCGATTTTATCCATGAAATGATCACATTCTGGACCGAGTTTATATCTCAAACGTTGGCCCCTATCCTCAAACACGTTGAATTGGATAATGTCAGGATCTCTGAAGATATGGCTTACAAAGCGCACAGCATGATCTCGCCAACTATGGTACGGGAGTTCCTGGTTCCGACCTATGAGCGGTGGATTCCTGAGATCAAGCAGAGCGGCTGTCCAATCATTTCGATGGACTCGGATGGTTGTATCGAGGAGTTGATCCCGATCTGGATTGAGGTAGGGATGAACTGCTGTGGGCCAGTGGAGGTCGCCGCAGGGAACGATATCATCGAGTACCGCCGTCGCTTTGGCAAAAAGATGGCCTATACGGGTGGCATCGATAAGCGCGCGCTTGCAAAAGGCGGCACGATCATGCGAGAGGAAATCTTACGGGTTGTGCCACCGCTTCTGGAGGAGGGTGGATGCATCCCCGGTTGTGATCATGGCGTGCCCTCAGATATCTCCTGGCCTCATTTCGTGGAATACACCCGGTTGCTTGCTGAACTGACGGGTTGGCTGTGATGGATACCTACATACTCTTTC
>JAJRTO010000144.1 GCA_024278235.1 Candidatus Poribacteria bacterium | reverse complement strand
TTTGAAATCCATGAGGGGTGGGATTTCTTTGCTCATCGGAGCCGTTTCATCCTGCTTGGTTTCAAAACAACCGTGGACAACCAGGAAGAAAAAACTCTTTGGCTCGACGATGTCTCAGTCACCGAACGTGAAAGTCCCAGGGATGGGCGCATGATAGACGATACGACCCTGGACTATGAGCCGCTACAGCACCGATTGAAACCGGGGCCGCGACTCGAGTTTACCCTGGATGCGGAAAAACGGCTCCGACGTTCGACACGGGATGCCGGTGGGGTGTCGTTCCACCGGGTTGCGGGATGGACAAGAGCGCCCTATGACAGGGACGGGGAATACACGCTGTCGCCAGAGTTGGAACGGGCCGTCCGGGAAATGCGGTTGCCTATGACGCGCTTCTACGCCGTGGGTGATGAACCGTTTAGCCTGGAAGAGGCCCTCGACAAAGTGGCAGAAGTGTGCCGACGTATCGGCGTCCCGGAGGATCACACCGTCCTGGAATTCGAGACTCAGGGGGCCACCAGCAAGCTGCCACCCGAAGTATGGGCGAGAGGGGTGCGATACTCTTTGCAGCAGGGCTATCGGTTTCGCCACTGGGAAGTTGCCAATGAGCCGTATCTGATGCGCCCGGGCACGGCGTTTCCGTCTCCCGATGCGTATATCGAGCATTTCAAGGCGGTGAGCCGGGCCATTCACAACGTTCAACCCGACGCGCAGATGGGCATCGCCATCAATCCGGGAAGCCTGACGTGGGGTAACTATGTGTTGAAACAGGCTGCGGGATTCTATGACTTCGTGGTCGGTCATCACTACGCCTTTATTCGCAACGTTCATGAGCGCAGACTGGAGGAGGTGGCTCTGATCGAGAATTTCAGGAAGCTGGACGCTATCTTGAGGTTGAACGCGCTTATCCGAACTTACAATTCGGACAGGGAGGTGTACCAATATGACACCGAATGGGGAATGCACAGCGGCGGACTGAACGGCGAAAAAGCCGATTATGTGGACCGCAACGCCAACATCTTCGGGACTCTCCACCGGGCGGTACGCCTTATTTACTATACGCGCGAAGATATACTGCGCGGCGCAAGCTCGTGGGAGATGTTCAGTCGCATCAGAGCGCAGGGGTTTGGCATCTTATCGCCCGATATGCCGGACAAGCGTTTCATGATATACTGGCTCTATTACTATTTCAACCGGCACGTGGGCGAATGGGTGCTTGATATGGACGGTACGGCACCCTATGGTTATCCCGACGAGGTGGACGATGACTACGACCTATCGGACGTACCCCCGGGGCCTATCACCCCGACGCTTGCCACCATCAGTGAGAATGGCAGAACCATCTACCTCGTCATCGCGAATGGCTCATGGGATCGAGCCATCCCATGCCGCGTGAACCTGCGGGATTTTGAGGCCAAAAACGCCACGGGAATCGTCCTATCCCATTCCAATCCAGACGGCAAGCCGTTGCTTGAGCGAAAGGGAGAGGCGGTCGCCCAACTACCCGTTACGGTCACTGAGCAGGGTTTGGTGTTCACCATCCCTGGACACTCCGTGGTCTTCCTGACGGTTCAACGCGACTGAATCGCACACAAGAAGCCATCTTCTCGGAAGGGTGCTCTGATGTTGATCATGATGTCGATTTTCGCCTGGATGATGATCATCCCTTGTCTGGTCATGCTCACACCTGCTCATGCATCAGGAATTGGGGAAACGGTCGTCATCCGCACCCAGGAGTTTCCCCATGCGCTGCGAAATCCGTTGAAGGGATTCCGCACCGACCGCTGCGATGGACGCCACGAATACGCGACGCTCTGCCGCACGTATCTGAAATGGAATGAACTGGAACGCGATGCGTCAGATGGCATCGAGCGGATCCGAGAGGTCTGCAACCGTCGGTGGAGCGAGGTCGAAAAACACAACGTCAAGGTGATCCCCCGAGTCTACCTCCACTGGGAAAAGGAGGATGAGAAATACTGGCCGGCGGACATGCAACCGGGGGATTACAGCAGCGACCAGTTCAAGGCGCGGGTCAAGCGGCTCATCGCCCGATTGGGGCAATGCTGGGACAACGATCCCCGTGTCGCCTGGGTTCAGATGGGGATCATCGGCAAGTGGGGCGAACACCACTCGCCCGAAGTAACCCCCGAGATGCAACGGATCCTCGGCGATGCGTTCACAGCGGCGTTTCGGCACAAGATGGTCACCGTGCGTCATCCCTGGAATTTTCGGGGCTACACTTTCGGCATCTACTGGGATTCGTGGGGGCATGTCCAGGAAATCGAAGAGCATGGCAAAGGGATCGCCGCGCTGGGGGACCGGTGGAAGATCCGGCCCATCGGCGGCGAGTGTGCCTACAACTGGGGGCGATGGTGGGAACGGCTCGGGCGCACTCCTGACGATACGCTTCGAGAGGCGAGGTATCGGAACTACCTGATCGACACGATCCGCTGGCTTCACGGCACCAGCCTCGGTTGGGTCGCGGATTACACGGGGGCTTACGGGGAAAAGCCCGGCGAACCCAAGATACGAGCAGGGGCGGAGGAGGTGCAGAAAACCTTTGGCTACCGCTTCATCCTCGAAGAAGTGCGCTATCCGGTGACGCTCCCCGCCCAGGGGGTATTTTCGGTCACCTTCAAGGTGCGTAACGTCGGTTCGGCACCTTTCTACTACCGATGGCCTGTGGAACTCTGTTTGTTGGATCCTGCAAGTCGCCAGGTGGTGTGGCGGGATACCTTTCAGGATGTGGACATTCGCCAGTGGCTGCCCGGCGACCGATGGAACTGGGAGACCCACGCATACGAGCAGAAACCGGAAACGCACACGGTTCGGGGAACCTTCCAGATTCCTCCGGCGCTTCAACGCGGCAAGTACGCGCTGGCACTCGCGATACTCGACCCCGCGGGCATGGTGCCGTCTTGTCGCTTTGCCATCCGAGACTATTTTCGAGGGGGACGTCACCCCATCGGGTACGTTGGCGTGGGCGTGTCCGTCCCCGAACCCCAGATCGATCCTGAGTATTTCGATGACCCGGCGCAGGATGATACGTTGCATTACGAGCTGGGAAACACACCATCGTACCCGTCCAGGCGAAATGAACTCTCCCCATAAAGTCCAGTGTTACAGCGATATGTCGATTCGACAGAAAGGAAACAAAGATGAATCTGCGTAAGATAGTTCTCATTGGCGCAGGCAGCATCAAGTTTACCCAGGGACTGCTCGCGGACCTGATTCAATCCGGTATTCCCTGGAACCTGGGTCTGGTTGATATTGACCCGGATGCCCTGGCAACAGCAGAGGGCTTTGCCCGTCGTATGCTGGAGGTGAAACCTGCTGATATCGTCGTCGAAGCCTCCACAGACAGACGCGACCTGTTACCCGACGCGGATGTGGTTGTCACGACTATCGGCGTGGGGGGAAGGCGCGCCTGGGAAGGCGATGTGTTCATTCCACGTCAGTATGGCGTTTACCAGCCTGTGGGCGACACGGTTATGGCAGGGGGAGTCTCGCGATCGATGCGTATGATACCTGCCATGGTCGACATCGCCCGGGATGTGCTGAAATTCTGTCCGCAAGCAATTTTCTTCAACTA
Source organism: Candidatus Poribacteria bacterium (assembly GCA_024278235.1). Classification (GTDB taxonomy): domain Bacteria; phylum Poribacteria; class WGA-4E; order JAJRTO01; family JAJRTO01; genus JAJRTO01. The sequence continues at coordinate 478 of JAJRTO010000144.1, read as the reverse complement.
TGCCAACCCGATGACTGTCAACTGCTGGGCGGTCCGCAAGGCAACCGGCGCAAAGATCGTGGGTCTCTGCAGTGGCGTCCATGGGATCGTGGACAGCCTGGCACGCATCATGGGTGTACCGGCGAATGAAGTGAGTGCGCTCGCGGCTGGAATAAATCACTTCACCTGGATTTATGACCTTCGCTACCAGGGACAGGATGCGTGGCCGCTGTTGCGTGCCAAGCTCGAGCAACAGCCAGGCATCGCTGGCAAATTCTGCGAGTGGCTGTTTGGGCAATATGGAGCTTTTCCCGCGGTGGGTGATGGACACGTGATGGAGTTCTTCCCCGAACGCTTACCGGATGGCATATGCTTCGGTCGTCCCCTCGGCCGGGAAGGCCATTTCGAGGAGATCATCCGGAGGGATGACGCCAATTATGCAAGCATGCAGGCGCAGGCGAGAGGGGAAATCCCTCTCGATGAAGGAGTGTTTGCCCAC
>JAJRTO010000143.1 GCA_024278235.1 Candidatus Poribacteria bacterium | reverse complement strand
TCCTCAGAGGAGTGGCCTCCCGGCCACGATGATCGCGTCCAGGAAGACGCTCCTGCGGCGAAAATGTGAGGTACTGAGTCTTGATGCTAAATCAAAAATGTGATACAATAAAATTTATGGGGCATCTGTCCTTGTTTGTGGACGCGATGCACTGGCGAGAGATAGAGACGGCTTAATGGACAAGCAACCCAACATCTTACTTATCATGTCTGATCAGCATAGCCCGCATCTTCTTGGCTGTGCTGGAGATAGCGTCGTCCGGACACCCACGCTCGATGGATTGGCGGAGCGCGGCGTGCGTTTCACCAGTACTTACTGCGCCAATCCCTTGTGCGTCCCTTCGCGGATGACTTTCCTGACCAGTCGCCACTGTTCGGATATCCGGGTTTGGACGAACCGTTGTAAGCTGGCATCGGATATCCCCACCTTTGCGCACTATCTTGTGAACGCCGGGTACGAGACTATCCTATGTGGCCGGATGCACTTTGTCGGCCCCGATCAACGTCATGGGTTCGAACGGAGAATTCTCGGCGACGTGGATCCGAAGCTGGAGCATATCCCACTTTTGACAACGGGACAGACAGCCGGTGGGGTTAAAATCGCCGGCCCGGGCCGCACGGCTTACATCCGCTACGATGAGGAGGTGACTCGCATCTGCTGCGAGTTCCTGGAGTCATGGGATACCCATCCCGGGGATCGCCCGTTTTTCATGACCGTTGGGTATGTGCTGCCTCACTGCCCATACATAGCCCCGAAGCGGCTTTTCGATGAATACCTTCAGACAGTCGATGTTCCGCAGATCCCCGCCGATTATCATGATACACTCCACCATTTTATGCGGTTATGGCGGGAACACCGATGTGTCGATGAACTTACGGAAGAACAGGTGCGAACCGCACGTGCTGCCTACTATGGTCTTGTGACGCTCATGGACGAGTTGATCGGAAATATTCTCTCTGTCCTGGCGAAGACGCATTTCAGTGATGACACTGTTGTCATCTACACCTCCGATCATGGTGAGATGGCGGGGGAACATCGTATGTGGTGGAAGTCGAGTTTCTACGAAGGTTCTGTCGGTGTGCCCCTCATCTTCTCGTGGCCGGGGTGTTTTGCCGAGAACCGTACCGTCGCAGCCGTGACCAGTTTACTGGATGTCGGGCCGACTCTCGTCGAACTTGCAGGTAGTGAAGCGATGTCCCAGGTTCGTGGGCACAGTCTGATGCGGTTCCTGACAGGAGATGGGATCGTTCCTGATTGGCCAGATACGGCATTTGCGGAGCTGGACGGGCTTCTCGGTGGTATCCCTGGCCGGATGATCCGTCGGGGCCCCTGGAAACTGAATTACTATCATGGGTATGAACGCCCCCAACTGTTCCATCTCGGATCGGATCCGGGTGAATGGCATGATCTGGGCGATGATGCGTCTCATGCAGCCGTCCGAGATGAATTGCTGACAACGGTGCAGAAGGGCTGGTCTGGAGAGGAAATCCTTCGGATATTGCATGCTGCCCAGACGGATCGCAAGGTTCTCACAGAATATCGTAGGAGGGCATGCATGTCCACCGGGGATCCGCCAGATCGCTGGACAGCACCTGATCGCTGTAATCTGTTTCCAGAACTGTAGCGGTCAGTGATGCAAATTCGTGCTGGAAGTTTTCGTCCCAGCGATAAGCCATCTCAGGCTAGAACAGGAATTTGTACGTCGGCACACCCCAGAACGCCCCTCGAATCATCCAGAACCCACCGACAATAAATTCCCCCAGGATCAACCCCATGAAGAATGGAACGCTCTTGCGGTGAAGGGTCAATCCACCGTGCCTCAATATCACACTCTTGATTACCCAACTGATGAAGATCGAAAACCAGAAAAGGTTGATCGACCAGTTGCCGGCGACAGCATAGCCTGCTGGATGGAGTGGCCACCAGAACAAGCTCATGCGCAACAGTGCCAGGAGCAGTGTGAAAAGAAAACCGACGACTATCGCAATGAACGCAGCATAGTCTACAGATGTGGGGGCGATCAACCATCGCTGTAAGCGACCAAAGGATTCCGTCACCTTTCCGATATTCGGAACACCAAATCGGTAAGACGTATCCAGTGCCGCCCAAAATGAAGTCACGCTGCCTACACCAGCGGCCAATACGAGTGCCCAGAAAAGCCGCCGTGTTTTCATGCGACTCCGTTCAGCCAACTTGAATCCCTCCAGTTGATGTGGCATAATATGTCCACGGTAGGCACGGTTAAAGAACTGGTAGAACGAGAACATCGTGAGATCTCCGACAGAGAAATGGCGTGTTCCTATCGTGTTGACCATCATAAGGTGCGCTCCTGCCCGATGGAGGTCATGCACGGGTGAACCTAATTCCGCACGCATGCGAGTGATGCCGATCGCGAGGATGAAATAGAGGAGAAAGAAAATGAGCGAGACTAAAAGTGTCATGCCTGCCTTGAGAGAGAACGCGATCAGCAAGGCAAATCCGAACAATAGGCCAAGCACTGCGGTGCGATAGCTGATCGGTTCTCCACTCGAGGGGGCATACGAACCACCCCGAAAGAGGTCTATGAACACACGCTGCAGATGACGACGGGTCATCCAGATCGCCAGCACACATAAGCCAATGTATGCACCGGAAGTCTGTGCTTCAATATAGGGGAACCTGGGCATGCTGTGCATCCCAAGGATGCTGCCCATGATCCGTTCCCCTTTCCAGAAAAGATAGAAAAACCAGCAGGAAAACGAGAGATCCAGAGGCATGAAAAATGCCAATCCAACGGCATAGGGAAAAATAGGGATGGGAGTCCAACCGATCGCATTCCAGGGAGCATCTGTGAAGAACGGGGAGAGATCATAGAGCCTGCCACCGAAGCCGGGAACCACCGGATACAGAAAGTGGAGGCCGTTGATGAGATCCATCCCACCGGCGATAGCAAATCCAAGCCACATCGCTTTGTTACGGAAAAAGGAAGTGGAATTCAAGGCAAGATGTAGAGGAAGCTGAATGATCGGATAGCTCAGTTTTTCCGTTTCGATCCATTGTTTCCGCACAATCACTGTGAGGCACAGCATCACGAAGGCAAGGACAGTAATGAAACCTGACCAAATAAGGACTGGCGTCAACCAACGAGTGATATGGCGAGCGAGGTAAAACGTTGATTCCCCCTCATGATACCCCTGTAAGGTGAACGGGTCGCTGACGACGAGCCAATCGGGGATATAACGGAAGAAGAGTTCGCGCCATTCGTTTTCAGGGGTTGCCATCCATTTCACACCGCCCACGAAGGTAATCAGCACTTGCATCATGTCCAGGCCACTGATACCTGAAGCCACAGAGAGCATCACATAGATCAGGAGGAGTTCTGGCGCGCTTAGAGCGAGGATTGGTGATAACCGTTGTATCCCAAAATTTATCAATGTGAGGAAGAACAGGGAGAAAACGACGTTGAAAAACAGGGAGAACGTTGTCGGATATCCTGAACCCCATGTTGCTCCTGCCATGAGCCAGTAATTATTCAACGGAATCAGGAGGAGTCCCAGCAGGATCGCAGCGATGCGCGTTCGAGGCTCACGAGGGGATTTGCCCGGTGTCATGTGTTCGTTTGAATCCTTTTGTGGATTTGGCGACAATCTATTGTTGCAGAAAGGCGTTGCAGCGTCAATAGGAATCTCCAATCGATGAAACTGCTAGTGTCCCGGGGGCGGGAAATCGGGGAACTTGCGCCCAATGTGTATGCAGTACCGGATTGGGTGCTGCTGGGCTGAAATTGGGTTGGCAACGGCGATAAAGGTGAGGAATAGATCTTAGATCCATTGTGAGGAAATAGTATGCT
>JAJRTO010000142.1 GCA_024278235.1 Candidatus Poribacteria bacterium | reverse complement strand
ATAGATTCGTCAAGGTACAGCGCGCCAGTAAGTTTTTGAGGTGCGTGTATGCTTCTTCGCCATCTTCCAGACGTGCCCAGAAATTGACAAGCCATGCGCGACTCCAACCCGTGTGGCCCCCACCATGCGACAGACGATATTCCAGCGATTTTTTGGCGGCCTGCGCCAGTTCGGGACTACCTCGCAGTGTGATCTGGTGGCTTGGATGAAGCCCATACAGGTACGACATGTGTCGGTGTCCTGGCTCTGGTTCATCGTAATCTTCAATCCATTCCTGTAGCCGGCCGGTCTTCTCGCTGATCTGCAATGGAGCGAGGTTCTCCAACGCAGACTCAAGCTCGGTGCGAAATTCGGCCTGAGAATCACCACCGTTTGCCAGCACATCGATGCATGCAATACAGTTACTAAACAGTTCATGGATGATCTGGAGATCCATGGTGGCGGCATACGTGAAAACAGATCGGGTTCCATCTGCCTTGAGGAAGCTGTTCTCAGGGGAATGGGAAGGGTTCGTCACCAATTTACCAGCAACCGGTGTTCCTTCAGGTGCTTCAACCAGGAAGTCGAGGATAAAGCGAGCAGCACCTTCCATCAGCGGATAGGCTTTCTTGGCCAGGAAATCTTTGTCCCCGCTGAACAGATAGTGCTCCCATAGATGCTCACACAGCCATGCAGCACCCACCGGCCAGATACCATGAATCCCATCAGCGGGCGTGGTAAAACCCCATACATCGGAAAGGTGATGGACGACCCAGCCGCCCGCGCCATAGTGGATCTTCGCAGTCCGGCTCCCGGGTTCCATGAGTGTATCCATGTAGTCAAACAGTGGCAAGTGACATTCCGCGAGATGACAGACTTCTGCCGGCCAGTAATTCATCTGAAGGTTGATATTGGTATGGAAGTCACTGTTCCACGGAGCGTTCATGTGCTCATTCCAGATCCCCTGCAGGTTTGCTGGTAAACACCCGGGACGTGAACTGCCCATCAGGAGATATCGACCAAACTGGAAATAGAGGACGATGAGTTGGGGATCCTCCGCACCTTTTTTCACCGCGGCGAGTCGTTCGTCCGTCGGGAGATCAACCGCATCAGTGATTCCCAGATCAAGCTCAACCCGATGAAACAGTTGCCGATGATCCTCCGAATGCGCAGCACGCATCTCTTGATAGGATCTGCCGTGGACACTGGCAAGGGTATGCTCACAGAGTTCCTGTGGATCGCCGTCGATGTTCTTCTGGTCGATGTAGCTTGTGGCAGCGGACAGAATGAACGTCACTGCATCAGCACTCTCCACGTGTAAGCAACCATTGTTAGCACGGATGTTTCCTCCTTCGGATACAGCTTTCAGATAACTGGCGAACCTCATCCCTTCATGACCACACTGGCCATGCAGCATGAGCGTATCTGCCGAGATTACCTGCACAGCAGCATCTTGTTCTCGCTCCATCGTTGCTGTTACTGTGATCTGCTCCGGCCTGTTGCACTCCAATCGGATGAGGATCACCTGGTCGACCGCAGAGGCAAGAACCTCCCGGGTAAAGCACATCTTCCTCCGCTGATAGGTCGTACATGCAATGCCAGTGTTCAGGTCAAGTTCGCGGCGATATTCACTGATTTCCGTCACATCAGGGAACTCCAGGAACAAATCACCCAGGGACTGATACGATTGGATCCGGCACGGATTCCCCATCATCTTCTGACCGGCGATTTCGGCAGCCTCAGCGTTTTTGCCCGCAAAGAGGAGTCGCTGCACCTCTGGCAGAGCTTCGAGGGCATCTGGGTTGTTCGTATCACGTGGGCCACCGTCCCAGAGCGTCTCCTCGTTCAACTGGATCCGTTCTCGCTGAATTCGACCGAATACCATCGCGCCCAGTCGCCCATTGCCCACGGGAAGGGCTTCGGTCCACTCCTCCGCTGGTTGGCGGTACCACAATGTCAAACGATTCTGTGAGTTGCGCATAGTAAGAGCCTAAAGTTCGGATGATGGCTAATTCTCATCGAAAACGTAGTCATCGTATTCGACCTCAAACCGGAGCTTGTGTTTCGCTTCCTCCTGCGCCAGGTTGAGCAGCGTCTCGCGGAGATTGCCATCATCCGTTTTGGAAGCAAGATCTGTATAAAGCCTGAAGGCGGCTTTTTCCTTCTTCATGGCAACGATCAAGGCATCCTGGTAGGTGAGCTTCGCCTCAGTGTCAACATCCACATCGACCAGATAATCGCCAATCTTCAGATCAGCAACCTGTTCGGAGGAGAGCATCGAGACTTTGCCTTTCTTGATAGCCAGCAATTTTGCTTTGTGTCCCTTCTCCTCCTGAGCGAAATCTAAGAAAGTTTTCTTCATCGCCTGGCTATCCATCTGACCTGCCAGATCCGTATAGAATGCAAAGGCTTGCTCTTCTTCTCCGATGGCGAAATCCAATATGTCATCTACTGAACTAAATTCTTTCATCAACGTTATCTCCTCATTTTCATTACTGGAAAATCTTGAGGGTTTAATTGTAACATACCGACCGAAGCAAGACAATCCTCACTTATTTCAATCGTCAAAGACGATGATCTGTGCGAGCAATGCCCCGGCCTGGTTGTTGCGATTTGGATCTTCATTCATTGCGAGAAAGATCACACCGTCCTCATTGACTCGATTATCGTAGCGTGATCCGACGGCAAAGGGCTGTCCGTTTCCGATCCGTGCGATGAGTGCGCCCACATTACTACCTGGATAAAGATAGCTATCTCCGGCGGCCAAACCTGCGATGCCATCCGCACTACACCAACCGGTGCGATTGCCGAGATCAGGTGACCACGTGCCTTCCGCATCGATGACCAACCGTTGCCCCTTTTCAACCCTGACATAACTCTCCTGCCATACAGGACTCGGGCGAGCCGTGCGTATAATAGTGAGTGACATAGGAACTCCTTCCCTTCAACTGCATGAAATGTAAAATGGAGATTTCTTACTCATGACGTTCCGCGTATCACGATTGGATTTGCTGATACAATGATGTCATGTCAAGATGTCGGTAAACTCAACAGGTATGATATATTATGATCCTTGCAGCGTCAACAGGATTCTGCTCTTGCAACAGGGCAACCTCATATGAACACGTATGCTGCATTTGCACAGGAATCTGGTTTCCTGACCCCAGTATTCATCAGGGGTCAGATCCCATGACTGGCGATTGTTGAGCCAAATGAGGTTGCCTTGTCTCCTCCACTGGTACCGGGTGCTCGACGCCGATATGCGGGAGTTCCAGGCAGGCGTCGAAGAGGTCGGCCCCAGGGACAGGGTTTTGACGCTGGTTTGCGACCACAACGGGCGCTGCGCCCGGATCGGGATGTTCCTGCACGCGATCGGATACACGATGGCCTAGTACCGGTGGGTCAGCGACGACTGTTCCTGGATGCGGAATCTCTTACCCAGCCTCTAAACATTGCCACGCGGAGCATAACTCATACACGCTCATGGAAAGGATCCGGGCTTCCCCCCCAGAAGCGTAAATGCCCAAACTTGTGTTCTCAGGGTCGGGTAGAAAACAAGAACTCATAGAGACGCGCCCCTCATTGCCAAAAACCTCTATTGATGTGCGATCCACCAAAATTTGGAGTTGGATTCTGTTCTGAAGTGGCTCCAGATGGACAGACCTCCCGAGACACGAAAGTTGTTGGTCCGTTGCATGGTATTGAATCAGCTCACCGCGCACGATGAATCCGACTTCAGTGGCGTTGCCCAGTTCGATTTCAGAGCGGATGTCGAACAGATCACCTGAAATGTCGGAGAGTAAATTTCCCCCTGGCCTCAATATTTGATGATGCCACGAATGTTCTGTTTGGTGAATGGTTTCGATTTCCTGGACCGGCTGGCGATACAGTCGGATACCTTCGGGGGTCGTTCGTAACGTCAGCTCACAGGGGAAGCTCATCTGCTGGTTGAAGGGCATGCCCGGATATTGACCTCCCGCCATCCAGGCAATCTGAATCCGTCGGCCATCCGATTCAGGAATGTCACTCCAGGTCTGAGCGGCGTAGAAGTTGGCGCCCCAATCAGTGCGCAACACCTTGCTTTCCACCCGGAAGTTCTGGCCATCAAAGCTCCCGATATAATGATTTCCATTGCCCCCCCAGAACACCCACCGGGTGTTGTCCGCATCTCCGTCTACGGGAAGCTCGAAGATGTCCGGGCATTCCCCCGTATCGGGCAGATGGATATCGCATAGACGGGTCCACTCCTTGAGATTCGGCGACGAGAATAGCGCGTAATCGTTGCCGTCAAGGAAGAGTGCCATCGCCCATGTTTCGGTAGGCTCGTGCCAGATGACCTTGGGATCGCGGTTATGACCCACGATGTGTCCAAGGACTGGGTTGTGCTCATACTTCGTCCACGTCCGTCCCCGGTCATGGCTGATGGCAATGCACTGGACACAGGGTTTTTCGGGCTTGACTATGGTATCCCCTGCGGTATAGAAAGCTACAAGTACTTTCTCGTCGCTGGTTTGAAAGCCCCCCGTATTCTTCCAGTCCACGACCGCCGAGCCAGACCAGATCCATCCCAATTCGTCTGGTTCGAGCGCGTGCTCCAGTTGACGCCAGTGCACCAGATCCGGGCTGACGGCATGTCCCCATGTATTAGGCCCCCACTCCAGGCCCTTGGGATTGTGCTGAAAGAATAGGTGATACTCGCCCTTATAGTAGACCAACCCGTTGGGGTCATTCAGCCAGTTCGTTTTCGCCGTAAAGTGAAACTGTGGACGATAGGTTTCCTGATACAGTTTTTCGTTGCTCATCCATATCCTCCCATACTTCAAGGTCTTGAGAATAGTTTTTTTATTTTCCAGGATTCCCGCGCTTGATTCAAGAAGAATCGGTTTCCATTAGAAGCCCTGCACAACAGCAGGCAATGGACATAGAAATAACTTGTGTCCCAATGATCTATCCGGTAGAATAATACGATGGAGGAAGGGTAAAGGCATCGCTTAAAGCAGAAATCAGAGGGGAATCACAAACACATGAAGTTCCAATTCAAACACCATATTATCGATACAGACCTAACGGGGAGTTCTTACGGCCAAACAGCTCTGGCGGATGTGGACAATGATGGTCGATTGGAGTTTATCACCGGGCAACGTGGCGGTGACATCTATTGGTACAAGTATCACGCTCCAGACAGATGGTCTCGTCATCTACTCGGTCAGCAATCCCCCTCTGATGTAGGAGGATGTGCTATCGACGTGGACGGAGATGGATATATCGATTTTGTGACCGGTGGGGCCTGGTACCGAAACTCACGAGATCCCGGGCAACCGTTCGAGCACATTGTGTTCGATCCTGCCCTGCAAGCGGTCCATGACGTCGTGGCAGCCGATCTGGATGGGGATGGGCAGATGGAGGTCATCACGATGTCCGATCGGAACAATCTCCGCTGGTACAAGATCCCTGATGATCCGACTCAACACTGGATTCAAACCGACATCGGCCCGGCCGTGCATGCGGGCGTCTCTGTGGGAGATCTGGACGGCGATGGCCATCTTGATGTGGTCCGCACGAACGTCTGGTTCCAGAATATCAACGGCGATGGCACAGAATGGATCGAGCATGCTATCGGTCCCAACACCCCACCACCGCCCGATTTTCGCAAGCCCTTTGCGTTTGATGCGACGTATAGTGTCGTCTGTGACATGAACGGGGATGGCAAGAACGACATCGTGTTTACCGATGCCGAGATCCCGGGCGGGAAGATCTGGTGGATGGAAAATGTGGATGGCCTGGGGCGTGTGTGGGAACGCCATGAAATCCCCAACGGGGATCGCAGGCGACGGGGTGCTTATCACTCTTTGTATGTTGGTGATCTGGATGGGGATGGTGATTTCGATATCTTCAGTTGTGAGATGGAGGCCGTATCGGGCGATGGGCCGCCTCGCTGGTACATCTGGGAAAATCTGGATGGCAAAGGCGGAGAATGGCAAGAACACGTCATCCTCGATGCGAACCTCGGTGGGCATGTAGCTGTCGTGGGAGATATGACCGGCAACGGACTCCCGGACATCATCTCCAAACCGTGGGTCGCACAGAAAAACAACGCGGTTGGTGGCAAGATGTTTGTCGTCTTCCTGGAAAATATCTCCTAGAAAGGAGTACGGATACGCATGAGCCTTCAAGTTGCACTCGACAATATTTGGCTGAGGCCATCTTCTCGATGGGGACACACGGAGTACAGCCTGAACTATCATACAAAATATCTGGAAGAACGAACCGGTTTGCACAGGGGCGATCCGAATCTGGGCAGGAAGGTACACGAGATCTTCATGTTTGACTTCCTCTGGAGCACCAATGATGGGATCACCAACTGGAGCCAGGAAGGTCGCACAACAGATATGGGGCATGCCGTGTATGCTGCTGATGGGAGCGATAAGAGGCAACCGGTCAAAAGCCTCTTTCAATCGGAACGGGAGGTCTGGGAATTCGATGCTGTCGAAGAATATGGGCTCCCCGATTTCCGTGAGCAGATCTGCGTCTATGAGAACCAGATCCAGAGGGCCAGGGAAGCAAATCCCGATCAACTGACCACAGGTGGATATTACAAAACCATTGTATCCGGAGCCATCGCTTCGTTTGGCTGGGAGATGCTCCTGGTCGCTGCCTCAGATCCCGTGAAAATGGAGAAGGTGTTCGATAGTTTCTTCCGACGGACCCTCTTCCATATGAAGGCATGGGCAGGAACCAGTGTCGAGGTGGTGATTCAGCACGATGATTTCGTCTGGACGGCAGGGGCATTCATGCATCCGGATATCTACCGCCAGGTGATCATTCCGAGATATGCAGAACTATGGAAGCCGATCCATGAAGCGGGCAAAAAGGTGCTGTTCTGTTCGGATGGGAACTTCATGGAGTTCGCGAACGATTTAGCCGAAGCCGGAGCGGATGGCTTCATTTTCGAGCCATGCAACGATTTCGATTTTATGGTGGATAACTTTGGTCAAACAAAGTGCCTTGTCGGCAGCTTTGTCGATTGCAGGGATCTGACATTTGGGAGATGGGACAAGGTACGGAACGACATTGATAGGACGTTTGAACGGCTTTCTGACTGCAAAGGTGCCATCATTGCCGTAGGAAACCATTTGCCTCCAAACATACCAGAGCATATGCTCGACAAATACTTCGAATATCTGTTACCCAAGCTCGGACGGTAGCCAGCACGACATTCCATACTGAATGACGAGAGGATTTCATCACGATGATACCAATGAGTTTGATATTGGGGATGGCGGCCATGACGGTTCACACTTCAACATCATCCAACGCTGTTGTCCTTTATGTCTCACCCGATGGGGATGACCGTTGGTCTGGAAAGCTCGAATCATCCAATGCGGCTCGGACGGATGGGCCATTTGCATCCATCGAACGAGCACGCGATGCAATTCGAGAACTCAGGAGCGGACAGGAGGGGTTGTCTCGATCACCTGTCAAAGTCGTGCTACGCGATGGCACTTATTTTCTCGATGAGACGCTTGTGTTCACACCCGAAGACTCCGGAACAGAGGCATCCCCCGTCTCTTTCGTTGCGTATGAAGGAGAAACGCCGATTCTCAGCGGAGGTCAGCAGATCACCGACTGGAAACAGACAGTCCTGAATGGCAAAGAAGTATGGGTTTCTGAAATCCCTCAGGTGAGGGCGGGAGAATGGTTCTTCCGGGAGTTGTGGGTAAACGGTGAGCGACGGCAGCGGGCGAGGCATCCGAACACAGGCTATCTCAAAGTCGCCGAGGTGCCAGACTCCACAGCCGATACGCCCTGGCATGAGGGGCAGACCCGTTTCTGTTTTGAGGAAGGCGATCTGAAAGCCTGGCAAGATATCGATGGGGCTGAACTCACGGTCATGACTCGATGGACGGAATCTCATCTTCCCATCCTGAGCATCGATGAATCCGAATGCACGGTCAACCTCGGCAAGCGGAGTGTTTTTCAGATATCGCCCGGTGATCTCTACTATGTGGAGAATGTGCCGGCCTTGCTGGATACACCGGGAGAGTGGTGTCTTAGCCGTAATGACGGCCTACTCTATTACCTGCCGATGCCGGGCGAGACTATGAATGAAACGGAAGTGATCGCTCCCAGGCTGCTCCAACTGGTGCGACTGGAAGGAAAACCGGAGTCGGGACAGTTTGTGGAGTACCTCGCATTTCAGGATATCCACTTTGCACATAGCGAGTGGTGGTTCCAGGGATTTACCTCCCAATGGCCCAAACCTGATGTGGGTGGTTTCGCACAGGCGGCGATTGGGGTTCCCGGGGCGGTTCACGGGGAAGGTGTTCGCCGATGTTCATTCGAGCGTTGTACCATCGCCCATGTGGGAACTTACGGGCTGGAATTGGGGCGTGGATGCCAGCATAACCGGGTGATTGAGTGCAGTGTTTTCGATCTCGGCGCGGGTGGCATCAAGATCGGTGAGACCACGATCCGTGATAATGAAGCAGAGCAAACGTACGATAATGAGATAAGAGAATGTGCGATCCATGATGGTGGGATCCTTTTTCACAGTGCCATCGGCATCTGGGTGGGTCAGAGCTTTGACAATCGATTCATCCGCAACCATATCCACGATTTCTACTATAGTGGCTTCTCTATCGGTTGGACATGGGGTTATGGCAAGTCGCTCGCGAGGGGAAATGTGGTTGACGGCAACCATGTCCACCACATCGGGATCAAATCGAATGGCGATGGACCCATCCTGAGCGATATGGGAGGCATTTACACGCTCGGAATCCAACCGGGAACGGTGATCCGCAACAATCACTTCCATGACATCGCGGGACTGCGCTACGGAGGTTGGGGCATCTACTTCGACGAAGGGAGCACACACATCCTTGCGGAGAACAACCTGGTGTACCGAACAACGCACGGAAGTTTCCATCAACATTATGGGAAAGAAAACGTTGTGAGGAATAATATCCTCGCATTGGCACGGGATCATCAGATCCAGCGTTCCCGTGCAGAAGAACACTCCAGTTTTACATTTGAGCAGAACATCGTCTACTGGCGCGAAGGGGAACTCCTTGCAGGCAACCTATCGAACCTGCATTTCGCATTTGACCGGAATCTCTACTGGCATGTCGGTGGCGGGGAAATCCGCTTCGGCGATATCCGTTGGGACGAGTGGCAGGCAAAAGGGATGGATAGGAATTCTCTGATCGCCGATCCGCTGTTTGTGGATCCTGGTCAAGACGATTTTCGCCTAAAGGGGGATTCACCCGCTTTCAAGCTCGGTTTCACACCGTTTGAGGTCGATGAGTCGGAAAGCCAGTAAGCCGGAAGGGGAAAGAACGTTGAACCGTGAAGAGGCACTTGCCCTATTGTACGAATATACCAGGAGCGATGGGCTAAGGAAACATGCGCTTGCTGTCGAATCAGCAATGAGAACCTATGCCACAAAATTTGGCGAAGATGAGGAAAAGTGGGGGATCGTCGGGCTCCTACACGATTTCGATTACGAGAAGCATCCCACACAGGAAGAGCACCCGGAGGTGGGCGCACGGATACTGGAAGAAAAAGGTTATCCCGAGGATGTCGTTTACGCGATCCGTTCCCATGCCGAGTATCTCGGTCTGGAACGTTCTCACCTCATGGACAAAGTGCTTTTTGCAGTGGATGAACTCACGGGGTTCATCACAGCAGTCGCGCTCGTACGCCCCTCCAAGAGCGTCATGGATGTCAAAGTAAGTTCCGTCAAGAAGAAGTTCAAGGATAAGGCATTTGCCAGAGCTGTAAGTCGGGAGGATATGATTCGAGGTGCGGAGGATCTCGGCATACCACTCGATGAACATATTGGGACAGTGATTGGAGCGATGCAGAGGATTGCAGAGGAGTTGGGCCTGGCGGGACAGTAGTATCTTTAACTTGTGCGCGGCATCACCGGATCTCGAACCCTGAACTATAAAGATGGAGTAAAGTATGTATCCTGAAGAACTGAGATACGCAAAATCTCACGAGTGGACACGAGTAGATGGGAACGTTGCCACCATTGGCATCACGTTCCATGCACAGGATGAAATTCAGGAAGTGGTCTACGTAGAGCTACCTGAAGTCGGCAGCATTTTTACAAAAGGCGAGGAGTTCGGCGTGATCGAATCGGTCAAGGCGGCCTTCGACCTTTACGCGCCGATCAGTGGCGAAGTTGTCGCCATCAATGAAGGACTTGAAGAGCATCCGGAATGGATCAACGAATCTCCTTATGAAGATGGCTGGATGCTCCAAATCCAGATGAGCGATCCGGTGGAATTGGAGGATCTCATGGATGCTGAGGCGTACCGGCAAATGCTGGATTCCGGGGAATCGCTATGAATTACATCGCCAATACAGAGAAAGAGCGAGTTGAGATGCTCGAAGCGATCGGGGTCCGCTGTTTTGAGGAGTTGCTTGCAGACATTCCCGAGGACCTTCGCATTGCTCGTCTCAACCTGCCCCCTCCGCTTTCTGAGCTTGAACTCTTGAGACACCTGCAAGAGATCAGCGATCAGAATATGGATCTGGATCACACGATCTCCTTCCTCGGTGCTGGCGCCTATGACCACTTTATTCCGAGTGTCGTTCCGTACCTGACCAGCCGTGGTGAGTTTTCCACCGCGTACACGCCTTATCAGCCGGAGGTGAGTCAAGGGACACTCCAGTCGGTCTACGAGTATCAGAGTCTGATCTGCGAACTGACCGCAATGGATGTCTCGAATGCCTCCCTCTACGATGGTGCTTCAGCGATGAGTGAAGCTGCTATCCTTGCTGCCCACCTTGGGAAACGTCGGGAGATCGTGGTGAGTCGAAGTGTTCATCCGGAGTATCGCCAGGTGCTGGACGCGTATCTTCATGGATTGGAGATCCCAGTACGGGAAATTCCGACAGTCAACGGATGTACCGATCTGGATGTATTGAGAGAACATGTGCGTTCAGATACTGCTGCTGTGCTCGTTCAGCAGCCCAACTTCTTCGGATGTCTTGAACCGATGACAGAGATCGGTGAGATCGCACACGCTCAAGGAGCCCTATTTGTAGCAGCCGTATACCCTATATCCCTGGGATTGCTGAAACCACCCGGGGACTATGGTGCGGATATCGCTGTCGGTGAGGGGCAACCTCTGGGCAATCCGATCTCCTTTGGCGGTCCCTATCTCGGATTCTTTGCCACGAACCAGAAACTGTTACGCAAGATCCCCGGACGCATCGCAGGGATGACACATGATGTCGATGGGAAACGTGGATTCGTCCTCACTCTCCAGGCGCGGGAACAGCATATCCGGCGTGAGAAAGCCACCTCGAACATCTGCACGAATCAGGCTCTGAACGCCCTGGCAGCCTGCATCTATCTTTCGGTCTTGGGGAAACAGGGCATGCGAGAAGTAGCTGAACTCAATCTTCAGAAGAGCCATTACGCCTTTGACCAGATATGTGCCATGAATGGCTATGAGCCGCTCTTTGATCAGCCATTCTTCAATGAATTTGCGATCCGATGTCCCCAAGTTCCTGACACCATCAACCGACGATTGTTGGAACAGAATATCCTGGGAGGGGTTCCGCTCGGCAATTTCTACCCGGAATGGCAAAATACGATGCTTTTCTGCGTGACAGAACAGCGGACGAAAGAGGACATTGATCAATTGGTAAAAGCATTAGACTTCAGTAGCTAACGTTTTTTCAAATCCATTCAACGACGACAGGAAGACGAGAAAGTGAGAAAACGGGAGAACGGGAGAACGGGAAAACACTCCAATTCCCCTCTTCCCGCCTTCCCCTCTTCCCGTCTTCTGTGATTTCGGCACCTGTTTACAAAAGTGTTACCTACTGAAAGCATTAGACTATGGATGATCGCCAAAAACACCTACTACTTGACGCACGGATCATTGAAACTATGGATGGACTGATTTCGTTCAAATATTGACCACTTGAGTGAGCTTGACCACGATGGGATTCGGCCAGCGGCTATCGTTGTAAAGACGTTGTGCTCGCACAACGCTGATTTGCAAACCGGCCCCGGTTTGCTCAAACCGTGGGATCACATCCGCATCCGGATGGTACTCCAACACGCGCCCACCATGCCCCAGCACCTCCACAGTCGTGTGCTCCGTTGCACCGACGCTCTTCAGGACGAATTCGCGGCGTTCCCCCCGCTTCCAATCGCCTTCGTTCGGCAAAAAAACATAGAGCGATTTGGCCTCCCTGGCCTCCGTGAACCAGATATCCCCTTCACGAATCACGTGCCACGGCCGAACCTGGTAAACCGCTTCACTGTTCACGAACATCCACAGTGCCAATTCGCGGATGCGGCGTTCCTGCTCGAATGGGATCTCCCCGTCGGGTGTCGGCCCCACGTTAAGGAGGAAGTTACCTCCCTTTGCCCGGATCTCGATCAGCATGCGGATGAGCTGCCTCCCGGATTTGTAGTCTTCGTTCGTTGGCTTGAAATGCCATTGAGTTCCGAGGGTGTAGCAGGACTCCCAGGGGCCCGGCATCGGTTGGTCAGGGGTGTGCTGCTCCGGGGTTTCCATCGCTCCGCGTGTGATCACCACCTCCGGATCAAGTTCCCAGATCAGATCACGTTCGCATTCGTTTCGGAATCCATCCAGGAAGGCGAGATCGATCTTGCCATAGTTGGTGAACAGCTCACGTATCTGGGCTGCGTTGTGTTCGCGCAGTTCCGGGTTGTTCGGTGGCCAGGCATAATCACGTCTCCGAGCGATGTCACGCCCCTGCTGATGTAATATCCAGAAATCTTCCGGGGAGAAGTAAAAGCCAACCGCGAGCCCCTCAGCGCGAAAAGCATCCACGATCTCACGCGTGATGTCCCTGCCGTAAGGAGTGTTCATCACATTGAAGCCTGTCGTCTTCGTGTCAAACATACAGAACCCACTGTGATGCTTGGTTGTGAACATCACGTATCTCATCCCTGCAATCCGGGCCAGTCGTGCCCAACACTTCGGATCGAAGTGCTGAGGTTCAAACGTCTTGGGGAGTTCGTTGAAGAACCGTTGCGCATAGTCCTCTGACGCCCCAACCAGCGAATGGCTAATGACCGATCCAAGCTGGCTATCCATACTCCAGTGAATGAACATCCCCAGACCCAGGTTCTGAAACCATTCTTCCCGCTCAGGCAGATTGCGTTCCGACGAAGCTGCTTCCGCAGCTTCAGCTTCTACTTCGTGTAGATGATGCATGCCGTCATCCCTCCAGGTTTGCAGTTTCTCCACAGTCCCCAGAAAATGCCATCATTCCCTGTATCGCCTGCCAGATTATCCTATCATATCTCTGAGCAATTGTCGAACGAAACAGAAAACCCTATCAGAGCTTGAGGTATCGGACATTTCTCAAGTTTCCCATCCCTCCTACCGATAACAACATCAATCCTAGATATGCTTGGGTGGAGATTATGCACACTGAGATTTCAACTCAACTTGAAGTGGCTCATCCTGTCCTGGATGCGATCACGAGACAGATGGATGCAGGGATTGCAATCATCGATACGGATGGCTATGCGTGCTTGCTCAATCGGACAGCCAAACAGATGCTCCGACTCCGCGAGCCCGTTCCGAGAAAACGGCTCCATGATCTGCTCGACGAACCCCTCTGTTCTCTATTCCAGATGACAACGCGGCGAATGCCAACTCACACTGCGTGGATCAAGGAAGTGACGCTTGCGAATCAGCAAGTCCTGCACATAAGTATCTCCCCTATCTATGACACAGATGGATATCAACAGGGAACTGTCTCTATTTTGCAGGATGTCACCCCATTTCGCCGGCTGGAACATCTCAGAACAGAATCTCTCACTCGAATAGCCCAGCAACTTCGGATACCTGTTGCCACCATCCGTCATGTGCTGGAATCACTCGAAGTGTCAGAGTTAAATGATCAACAGCAACGGCTAACACATTTGGCCGTACGTAATATCAAACGACTGTCGCGCCTGGTCAATCAGGTTCTGGAGACTATCAGTTCGGGAGAACTACGACCCAGACGATGTGAGATCTTCCAGTGCCTCCGTGATGTTCTCGATCTGCTTTCACCTGATATTGAGCGGTACAACCTCTCCGTTCATATGGAGGTGGATGAGCAGGAACATCACGTCTATGGAGATCCGGGAAAGATTGAGCAGTTGCTCCTCCACCTGATCGAGATGGGCATCCAAAAGCGGAGTGATGTGAAGATCCAGACCTTCCTTCTTGACTCAACGAATCTGGAGCATTCTTCAGAGCGGT
>JAJRTO010000141.1 GCA_024278235.1 Candidatus Poribacteria bacterium | reverse complement strand
CAGAATCTAGTGGAGATCGGTTGTGAACATATCCACGTGGTTGTCGGTCATCATGCGCAGCAAGTGAAGGGAGCCGTGGCCGATCTACCGAGTGTGAGGTTCATCCATCAAACTCAACTCGATGGCACTGCGACGGCGGTGCTCTTGGCGGCGGAAGACATCGACGAACCGTTCCTGGTTGTCTATGGGGATATTGTCACGGCTGTCGAGAATCTTCGAGGATTTATGGAGGAATTCGAGCGAAGCGGAGCCGAAGCAGGTGCACTGGTTCAGTCACTTGACCGTGAGGATGGAGATAACTGGATTTGCGCCGGGATATCAGACAACAGCATCCGAGGGATCGAAGGCCATCCGAGAGGTGGCAGTCATCGACTGTGCGGCGTCTATGCCTTCAAACCAGCAGCCAAACAGTACCTGCTGCGGAATCCTGGACTGGTCACCCGCGTCCCCGTTGGCGGCATGCCTCCTGTGGAAGCGGAACTTGCCCAATCGATTCAGGTGATGCTTGATGATGGTGGGGAAGTCTTTGGTATGGAGGCCCGTTCATTCCTCGTCGATGTGGACAAACCCTGGCATATTCTGGAAGCGAATCACCGTCTGATCGAGTACATTGCGAATCAACTGGAGGAGGATGTGATCGCCGATGGGGCCTCTGTCTCTGATGCCGCTGAGATCAACGGACGGCTGATACTGGGCAGAAACACACACATCGGCCCACGAGTGGTCGTCCACGGCACACTCGTCACTGGAACGGGTAACAACATTACCAATGGGGCGATCCTCAAAGGGCGACTTGTGATAGGGAATCATTGCCGCATCAGTGACTATTGTTATGTGTCGGGGAACACAGCGATTGGAAACAGATGTATTGTCGGACACGGCGCGGAGATGGGTGGTATCCTGATGGACAAGGTCTATCTCTATCACTACTGCGAGATGTCAGGTGTTTTTGGAAGTGCGATCGACATCGGTGCAGCGACGGTATGCGGTACTTTGCGTTTTGATGACAAGGATACACCCCACAAGATAAAAGGGCGATATGAAACTCCCCGCATCGGTGCAAATGCGACCTATATGGGCGATTACTGCCGAACGGGGGTAAACGCCATCTTGATGCCGGGCTGTAAAGTGGGCTCCTACAGCGTGGTTGGCCCCGGGGTCATTGTGTATGAAGATGTCCCTAGCAAGACAATGGTGCTTGTGAAACAGGAATTGATCCGAAAACCGTGGGGGCCAGAGAAGTATGGATGGTGAGGAGTCGATGCACATATTTCTCGATTTCCTCATCGGGGAGGAATGCATGCCGGAAGCTGTTTTTCAGGATCTCCAGGATATCTGAGTCTGAAACGCCCATGTCCCGAACATGCATGTACTCGTCAACCAGAGCCGTCCCGAAGAAAGTGGGATCGTCCGTGCTGATAGCGATTGGAACCCCGGCATCGAACAGAGCTTTCAGCGGATGGGCTTCATAGGACGAAAAAACACCTGTGCAGAGGTTGCTCGTTGGACAGATTTCCAACGGGATCCTGTGCTCCACTAGATAAGCTACCAGATCCGGATCCTCTATGGCACGGACTCCGTGTCCTATCCTTTCGACCTTCAAAACTCTCAGTGCGTCCCAGATGCTCTCGGGGCCGAGAGCTTCGCCGGCGTGCACTGTCAACCGCAGCCCATGATCGCGTGCGGCGGCATACACGTTCTCAAACGGTGCAGGTGGAAAGAGATGTTCACTTCCGCCGAGGGTAATGCCAACGACACTCCGGCGGTCCAGGGCAATGATCTGCCTGAGGAGTTTCAAGGCGGCTTCATGGCCGATATTTCTCACCAGATCCACAATCCACTGGACACGGATGCCAGGGAAATCAGTTGCTTGCTCCAGACAGGTGAGGATCACCGGAAGAGGGATCCCTTGCTGGATGTATTCGATCACCGAGATAGTGATCTCAGCATAGACAACGTTCTGCGCTCGGAGATCCTCGAGTACTCCTGTGATCAGTTTTTTCAGATCAGAGGTATCCCGGATGAAATAAGATGTGAAATGATAGGTAGCCAGGAATTGATCAAAGTTCTCATACTGGAATAGTCGTGAGACTTCTTCGACGGACCAGTTCCGAGACGACAGAAACGGACGGATATTCCCGTAACGCTCAAACATCCCGCTGGTTCTGTAGGAATTTCCTTCCAGTATCGCTGTCACATCGTACTTGTTCAGTAAAGATGCGAATACCTCGACGGGAATCGCACCCCTGAGGTGCAGATGCAACTCGGCCTTGGGGAGTTTCTCCAATAGTTTTCTCATTGGGCGATCCTTTGCCGGGCCCTACTGAGCACGTTTCGAATACATAATTATAGCAGATGGGATAACGAAAGATAAATGGTTTTTGATGAAACCCTTGATCCCTCATCATGGAACCTGGTAGAATGTGCGCACATCGGAATACAAGGAGGAGGAGACATGGCAAAGCTCGCAATCCATGGTGGAGAAAAGGTTATCACTCGTAGCATAGGCAAAGCGTGGCCCATATGGGATTAGCGGGAGGAGAAAGCACTGTTAGATGCGCTGCGTAGCGGTCATTGGTGGACCGGAAGTGCTGGCAGCAAGGTCAGGGCGTTCGAGGATGCGTTTGCTGAATACCAGGATGCGAAGTATGGGGTCGCAACGAACTCGGGGACACAGGCGTTGATCTGTGCGCTGAAGGCGGTCGGTGTGGAACCCGGCGATGAGGTGCTGGTTCCTTCGCTGAGTTTCTTCGCATCGGCAACGTGCGTTCTGTGCGTCAATGCGATCCCGGTGTTTGTGGATGCCGATCCGTTCTTTAATCCGAGCGCGGAATCGATAGAGGCTGCGATCACCGACCGAACACGTGCGGCGATCATTGTTCACAATGGCGGGTATCCAGCAGACATGGATGCCATCATGGAAGTATCCGGGAGACACGATCTGCCGATCATCGAAGACTGCGCCCATGCGCATGGGTCGGAATGGAAAGGCACACGGGTCGGAGCAATTGGCCATGCTGGAGCATTCAGTCTGATGGCCGGCAAGACCGTTGCCGGGGGCGAGGGCGGGATCATCCTCACGAATCATCTGGAATGCAGGCAGCAACTCTACGCCTATATGGATATGGGACGCTGGACGGAGCGCGAGGACAAATCAGTTCGCCTTGATATGGCGGCCAACTTTCGTATGTCGGAGATGACCGCCGCGCTCCTGCTGGTCCAACTTTCGAGACTGGATGAGCAGGTGGAAACCCGGGAACGTAACTTCACCTATCTTGCGGAGGGACTCAGAGAAATCGATGGCGTGGATGCGTTTGAGCGTGATCCGCGTGTGACACGCTGGAGTATCTATTTCTGGAATTTCAAGTATCATCAGGAAGCCTTTGACGGAGTTCCAAGAGATATATTCCTGAAAGCTGTTCAGGCAGAAGGTGCGCCGATTGGTGTTGGTGGACACGGTCGGCCTATCTACTGGAACCCCTTGTTCCAATCGATGACAGATGGTAACACCTGGCCCATCAAGTGCCCCGGCTACGATGAGCCCATCGATTACACGAAGACCTGCTGCCCCAATGCGGAACATATTCATCGTGAGGTGGCCCTTTCGATCGGTCATACTCATTTTCTGGGCGACCGAGAGGATATGGATCTGATTCTGGACGCGATCCGTAAGGTACGCGCCAACATCGGCGAACTGAAACAGTTGAGTTGACTTTGCTTCAGAATCGCACTATAATTTACATTAATGTATTTCCGAGAATAAGCATCTCAAGCGATTACCGATTCCCAATTCTCGACTTGGGAATAGTCCAAGAAGGAAGGAGAATCACGTCGATAAATTGAACGAACATTCATATCTCCCACCTATTGTGAAACGTACCAGAACAAACCTTTTGGGGCCCACTCGAAGAGAGCACCTTCTAGATGATGTCATGGAACCTAATCTTCTGCGGGATCAGTTTCCCTATGATTCTGTCCCTCGTATTGTGTTCGATGGTGTCTCGGTGCCAATGATGTTGCCCGACGATTTCTTTGTGACGGATACGACGTTCCGGGATGGTCAGCAAGCGCGTCCTCCTTATCAGGTCCACCAGATCGTCGCTATCTATGACATGCTTCACCGACTTGGTGGACCGAACGGTGTCATCCGCCAGTGTGAATTTTTCCTGTACAGCGATAGAGACAAGGAGGCTGTCGGGGAATGTCTGGGGAAGGGGTACCCATATCCCGAAGTGACCGGTTGGATACGAGCCCGTGAGGAAGACTTTCAATTGGTTCATGATATGGGACTTCAGGAAACAGGCATCCTCACCTCCGCGTCCGATTATCATATCTTTCTTAAGCTCGGCAAGACACGCGCTGAAGTGATGGAGAGCTATCTCAACGTCGTTCGCACCGCGCTCGATGCGGGTGTGAAACCCCGTTGCCATCTTGAGGATGTCACCCGTGCCGATTTTTACGGGTTTGTGATCCCTTTTGTTCAGGCTTTGATGGATCTGGCGGATGAAAGTGACGTGCCGATAAGAATCCGTGCTTGTGATACGATGGGGTATGGTGTGCCCTGGGCAGAGGCCGCGCTGCCACGAAGCGTTCCCAAACTGATCCACGGCTTGATTCACGAGGGTGGTGTACCCTCTGAACAACTGGAATGGCACGGTCACAATGATTTTCATAAAGTGCTTGTGAATCCTGTGACAGCCTGGCTCTATGGCTGCTCCGGTGCAAATGGTACCCTGTTGGGGTTCGGCGAGCGCACAGGCAATTCTCCTGTGGAGGGTCTCGTGATGGATTATATCTCCATCAAGGGGGATACGTGCGGAATCGATACCCGCGTGATTACCGAGATCGGTGAGTATTTCCGGGAGGAACTTGGATATGAACCTCAGGCGAACTATCCTTTCATCGGGGCTGATTTCAACACAACGCGAGCCGGTATTCACGCAGATGGCCTGCTGAAAAATGAGGAAATCTATAATATCTTCGATACAGAAGCTCTGTTGAACCGTCCACTTCGAGTGACCGTAACGGACAAATCCGGGCTTGCAGGTGTCGCCCATTGGGTGGATGGATATTTGATGCATACAGGTGAACGTAAGATAAACAAGCGCCATCCTGGTGTGCTCAAGATATGGCAGTGGGTCATGACTCAGTATGCCGAAGGCCGTACGACAGGGATTTCGGATGCGGAGATGCTCGAACAAACAAAGAAACATATGCCGGAGCTGTTCTAGAAAGATTCAAACTTGAGGTGGTGGCGTGAGTACATTCGAAAATCTAGTAGCACCGACGAAGGGTAAAAGAATTGGCAGGGAGGATTCCAGACTCATTATTCCTGATCGGCCGGTGATCCCTTTCATCGAAGGGGATGGCATTGGACGGGATGTGATGCGTGCCTGCCAACGTGTTGTGGATGCCGCGGTCGACCGGGCTTACCAGAACGAACGTCGTATCGTATGGTTCGAGATCTTCGCCGGTGAAAAAGCCTATGAGAAGTATGGCGAGTGGCTGCCCCGGGATACGTTCCAGGCGATTGAATACTACCGTGTGGCTCTGAAAGGACCACTGACAACTCCGGTCGGCGGTGGTTTCCGCAGTCTCAATGTGACTTTACGACAGGAACTCGATCTCTACGCTTGTGTGCGACCTGTCAGGTATTTCCAGGGGGTGCCAGCGCCTGTGGTCCATCCTGAGAAGATGGATGTGGTGATATTCCGGGAAAACACGGAGGATGTGTACGCCGGTATCGAATGGGCCGAGGGATCTACCGAAGCAGATCAGGTGATCCAATATCTCAATGATACTTTCGCCACCCGGATCCGAGCAGACTCCGGGATCGGTATCAAGCCGATGAGCATCACGGGCTCCAAACGTCTGGTACGTATGGCGATCCAGTATGCTCTTGAGCATGGGCGCAGGAGCGTGACCCTGGTGCATAAAGGTAATATCATGAAGTTCACTGAAGGTGCCTTCCGGGATTGGGGTTACGAACTTGCCCGGGAGGAGTTCGGAGATCGGACGATCCCCGAATCCGAGCTTGATGGCCCTCCGCCTGAAGGCAAGATCGTGATCAAGGATCGGATTGCCGACAGCATGTTCCAGCAGATCCTGACGCGGACCGATGAGTATGATGTGATCGCAACGCCCAATCTCAATGGGGACTATCTCTCCGATGCCTGTGCCGCTCAAGTCGGTGGTATTGGCTTGGCCCCTGGTGCGAACATCGGAGACGAGGCCGCACTCTTTGAAGCAACGCATGGAACGGCTCCCAAATATACGGATATGGATGTGGCAAATCCCGGTTCTATCATCCTTTCGGCTGTGATGATGCTGGAATATATGGGGTGGCAAGAAGCGGCAGATCGGATCGTTCAGGGACTTCAATCGACGATTCTGCAGAAGCAGGTGACCTATGATCTGGAGCGTCTGATGAAAGACGCTACGAAGGTTTCTACCTCAGATTTTGCAGGCGCAATTGTTCAAAATATGACAATGAGCAGATGAAAGAATGGCAAAGATATCAGGGAGTA
Organism: Candidatus Poribacteria bacterium; assembly: GCA_024278235.1. Classification (GTDB taxonomy): domain Bacteria; phylum Poribacteria; class WGA-4E; order JAJRTO01; family JAJRTO01; genus JAJRTO01. Next base: position 3,672 of record JAJRTO010000141.1, on the reverse strand, counting down.
TCAGCCCTGTTTTGTCATATCACCGTCTACATTCCATGCCTGCCGAAGTTTGTTGATCCCTGGACACGAGGAGGGAAAGACAATGAGGAAAGTGCGGTGTAATTTCTGTGGAAGTGACCGCTATGAGGAACGTAGAATCGAGTATCTCTATAGCCACCAAGATAGGTACTTATTGGTTCCCAATACCCCAGTTGAGATTTGCCTCAACTGTGGGATGATTTATTATGATGCTGCTGTTCTGAAAGAAATCGAACGGCAGTTCTTCGCTATCGAGTGCAAAGCTGAGGAACCAGATCGCTACATTGAGATGCCGGCGAAAGCCTATGCCTAGCCGTCGGATAATAACCGGCAACTTCGGATAAGCGGTTGACGAAAACTTAATGTATCCGGGGAGAATGCTTCTCATTTCCTAATCTTCCACCTCATCCGGTTTTGGGGTACAGCTCGTCGAAACAGTCGCGTTTCGATTCCGTGATGTGGTAGAACAAAGTTAGAAAGGAGTTGATCCGTGAAAATCAGCGTTATTGGTGCAGGCAATGTCGGTGCAACCACTGCATTCTTGATCGCCCAGAAGGAACTGGGTGATGTGACCATGTTGGATATTGTAGAGGATATGCCCCAGGGGAAGGCGCTGGACATGAGCGAAGCCTCTCCTGTGGAATTGTATGATGGTGCTGTTACCGGCACCAATGACTACGAGGATTTAGCCGATTCCGATGTCGTCGTGGTGACCTCGGGCTTGCCACGAAAGCCAGGGATGACCCGAGAGGATCTATTACAACAGAATGCAGAGATTGTGGGGAGTGTTGTCCAAAATGTGGCCCAGGTTGCACCCAACTGTATCTTGATAGTTGTTTCCAATCCCCTCGATATCATGACCTACCATGCCTGGAAAATATCGGGTTTCCCGACAGAACGTGTTGTTGGACAGGCGGGTGTGCTCGACTCTTCTCGATTTCGTTATTTCATCGCAGATGAACTGGACGTTTCCGTGGAGGATATTTCGGCAACTGTGTTGGGAGGACACGGCGATACGATGGTTCCTTTGCCACGGTACACAACGGTTGCCGGGATTTCGATTACGGAATTGATGGATGCACCTGTTATCGAGCGGTTGGTTGAACGCACGCGAAATGGCGGTGCCGAGATTGTCAACTTGCTCAAGACGGGCAGTGCTTTCTATGCACCGGCCGCTTCTGTCGCACAGATGGTTGAAACGATTGCAAAAGATAAGAAGCGAATCCTTCCCTGCTCTGCTTATCTGACCGGGCAATTCGGTATCCATGATGTCTATATCGGCGTTCCTGTGAAACTAGGGGCGGCCGGTGTGGAAGACATCCTTGAGATCCCCCTGACAGATGAGGAAAAACAAGCCCTGACACGTTCTGCGAATACCTATCGAGATGGGATTGCGCTGCTAGGGTACTGAGAAGGGAAGATGGAGGCGGAGCCACTATCGAGAAGTGGGTAATGATGCCATCTTGTCCCACAAACAGGTACGGAAAGGAACAGACGTGTTGTACAAAGGCCGTGAAGGTATGTGGTCCTGGATCCTGCATCGCGTGGCGGGGATCGGAATTCTGCTGTTTCTGCTGCTGCACATCGTTGATATTGCTCTCATCGGTGCAGGGCCAGAGCTATTTGAAAAGTTCCTGGGCTTATACACTCATCCTCTGTTTCGCATCATGGAAATCGCTCTGGTGGGAGCCGTTTTTTATCACGCGCTCAACGGTATTCGTGTTATCCTGATCGATTTTTGGCCGAGAGCGGCAAACTTTCAACGTCCGATATTCTATGTGGAGATGGTAGTGTTCGTGGCCTTGTTTACCCCCACCGCATACCTGATGATCCGTGCATTGTTGATGGCACAGGGACAAGGAGGATAATTACATGACCCGGACGCGAGGTGTCAATCGTTCCAGACCATCGGGTGGTTTTGAAGTGGTTGCGTGGATGTTCATGCGGGTTTCTGGAATTCTGATGTTCCTCTTTCTGCTAGGGCATATCGCGTATATGCACATCATCAGCAATGTGGATGACATCAACTATGACTTTGTCGCTAAGCGGTACGCAAGTCCCTTCTGGCGTGTGTACGATCTGTTATTGCTGACTTTGGTGCTTTTTCACGGTCTGAACGGGGCACGCACTGTGATTCATGATTACGTTCATCCACGAGGATGGCGGGTCTTTGTGATTTCTGTACTTTATGTTACCGCATTGGTCTTTTTTGTGATAGGCTCTTACACAATTCTGGCGTTCCGGCCTGTTACCAGTTGAGGATGGAGTAAAACAGATGGTGCATCGTTATGATGTTGTGATTGTGGGTGCAGGGGGGGCTGGGTTGATGGCCGCGCTGCACGCTTCTCAGGGAGCAAATATCGCTGTGGTAAGCAAGCTCTACCCGACTCGATCACATACAGGTGCAGCCCAGGGAGGGATCGGAGCTGCTCTGGGCAATCTGGAAGAAGATCACTGGGAATGGCACATGTTCGATACGGTCAAGGGAAGTGACTACCTGGCGGATCAAGATGCGGTCGAGATAATGTGTAATGAAGCTATCGATATGGTATACGAACTGGAACACATGGGATTGCCCTTTGATCGAACTCCTGAAGGTCGTATTGCTCAACGACGTTTCGGGGGGCACACCCGAAACCTGGGGGAGGCCCCGGTTCAGCGTGCCTGTCACGCGGCAGACCGCACAGGCCATATGATTTTGCAGACCCTGTATCAGCAGTGCATCAAGAACCATGTTACTTTCTTCAATGAGTATCAAGTGCTGGATCTGTTGATACACGAGGGCGTTTGTGCTGGCGTCGTTGCGATCAGCTTGCAGACCGGTGAGATCCATGTATTTCATAGTAAAGCGGTGATCTTTGCGACAGGGGGCTTTGGCCGACTATGGCGAGTGACGAGCAATGCCCATGCGTTGACAGGCGATGGACCCGCGGTAGTCCTGCGCCGTGGTATTCCCCTTGAGGATATGGAGTTCTATCAGTTCCATCCGACGGGGATCTATAAAATGGGCATCCTGATCACCGAAGGTGTCCGGGGGGAAGGCGGAATTCTGCTCAATTCCGAAGGCGAGCGGTTTATGGAACGTTATGCCCCGACAATGCTGGATCTGGCTCCGCGCGATATGGTATCCCGTTGCATCCATAGGGAAGTCCGTGAAGGACGTGGGATCGATGGGAAAGACTATGTGTATCTGGATGCAACTCATCTCGGTCGTGAGGTGATCGAACAAAAACTGCCGGAGATCGCAGACTTTGTGCGAACTTATCTCGGGATTGATCCCGCTGTCGAGCCAATACCAGTCCAACCGACTGCCCATTATGCGATGGGCGGCATCCCGACTGACACGGAAGGTCAGGTGATCCTGGATTCCGACAATACGGCGATGCCGGGACTCTATGCAGCAGGTGAATGTGCTTGTGTTTCTGTCCATGGAGCAAATCGGCTAGGCACGAATTCCCTCCTGGATATCCTGGTTTTCGGTGGGCACGCCGGGAGAAACGCTGTGAAGTATGCCCAACAGGGTCCATTCCCAACGCTTCCCGATAATCCGGCTACGCCTAGCGAGGAGATCATCCGCTGCTTTCTCGAACGCACTCACGGTGAACGAGCGGCTGACATCCGTAGGGAAATGCAGGATGTCATGATGGATAAAGT